>NZ_BAAHBI010000011.1:0-153188 GCF_054776755.1 Spirosoma litoris
AGGCCTGCCGCTAGCGTTCATCCTGAGCCAGGATCAAACTCTCCATCGTAAATTCTAGTTGAGATCAGAAGCGATCTCGATGTTTATAGCCTTATAAGTGCTAATCTATTAATGTCAATACGTCAAAGAACTGTTTCTCTTTCGAGATGGTGGCCAACCGTTGTTGGCCTTCCTTATATTTGGGAGTGCAAAGGTACGACACTCAATCTTTCTTGTCAAGTAAAAGTTGAAAAATATTTTTAACAACTTTTTTCAAATCCCATTTCTAAACTCTTGATAAAAAGGCGTTTATCTTTAAAATGCTCGCCCTTTCTTCTGATTTGGGAGTGCAAAATTATGCTTTTATATTTCTTTACGCAAGTATTATTTCAAACTTTTTTCAAAAAATTATTCAGGCTGTAGAAACGGGTAGCCATAATTTTTGGGAGAAACATAAGTTTCTTTAATAGTTCTGGCTGAAACCCAGCGATATAGATTCAAGGCAGAGCCTGCTTTATCATTTGTGCCCGATGCTCTCGCCCCTCCAAAAGGTTGTTGACCAACTACTGCTCCTGTGGGTTTATCATTAATATAAAAGTTACCAGCAGCATTTTGGAGCTTATGGGTGACTTCCTCTATTATATATCGATCCTTAGCGAAAATAGAGCCCGTTAGGGCATAAGGAGAGGTTGTATTAACCGTTTCAATAATTTTATCGAATTCAGACGGCTCGTAAACATATATAGATAATACCGGGCCAAAAATCTCCTCACACATTGTTCGGTAAGTTGGATCAATTACTTTCAAAACTGTTGGTTCTATAAAGTAGCCTTTTGAACCGTCGTAGTTACCACCTGCCACAACCGTCACTTGGGTACTTTTTTTAGCTTCATCTATATATGCCGTGATTTTTTTAAAAGCTCGTTCGTCGATGACAGCATTAATAAAATTGGTAAAATCCTCGGTTCCACCCATTTTTATCTCAGCTAAGAATTCCTTCATTTTTGCTTCAACCGCTGGCCAAAGCGTCGAAGGAAGGTATGCGCGGGAGGCTGCTGAACATTTTTGCCCCTGATATTCAAATGCACCACGGACTAACCCTGTAGCTACTTCGTCGGCATGGGCCGATTCATGAACTAATACAAAGTCTTTTCCACCGGTTTCACCTACAATACGTGGATAACTTTTGTATTTGTGGATATTGGCTCCAATTGTGCCCCAAATTTGTTGAAAAACTCCTGTGCTCCCTGTAAAATGAATACCAGCAAAGTCGGCATGGTTAAAAATAATGTCACCAGCCACGGGTCCATCAACAAAAATCAAATTAATCACTCCCTTAGGTAAACCAGCTTCATTCAGCACATCCATAATTACTTTAGCTGAAAGAGCTTGCGTGTACGCCGGCTTCCAAACGACAGTGTTACCCATTAAAGCTGCAGACGTAGGCAGATTACCAGCAATAGCCGTAAAATTGAATGGTGTCAAAGCAAAAACAAAGCCTTCGAGCGGGCGATACTCCAATCGATTCCATACTCCGGGGGAGGAATTAGGTTGTTGCTGGTATATCTCTGTCGCATAATGCACATTGAATCGAAGGAAATCTATTAATTCACAAGCTGAATCAATTTCTGCCTGATATGCATTTTTCGACTGTCCGAGCATTGTTGCAGCATTAATTTGTGCTCGATATGGGCCTGCAAGCAGATCGGCGGCTTTTAAGAAAATACTGGCCCGATGTTCCCAGGATAAATTAGCCCAGGCTTCTTTTGCGGAGAGCGCTGCTTCTATTGCCTGCTCAACGTGTTGGGCATCGCCTTCATAAAAATAACCTAGTGTATGTTGATGATCATGGGGCGGAGCTACGCGAAGTTTACGTTCAGTTCTAACTTCTTTTCCGCCGATATACATTGGGATATCCGTTTCGTTGGCACGGAAATCAGCTAATGCTACTTTAACTGCTTCGCGTTCGGGCGAACCTGGTCGGTATTCTTTGACCGGCTCATTTGCCGGTATGGGGGCATTAAAAAATCCGAAGGACATAATGAAGTGTATGTTTTTACAAATTTACGTATTGCCTAACTTATCCACTAATCAACAATAGTTTTCCACATTTAACGGGTAATTTTCGATTCATTGGGCTGATTTACCGTACTTTGCAGCCTTATTTCGATTTTTTGCTTATGCGTTTTTACAGTACAAACAATCCAGGAATAACCGTAACACCTGAGCAAGCTCTTTTTCACAGCATGCCAGCTGATAAGGGGTTATACATGCCCACTCCCCTACCTCATTTAGGCACTCAATTTTTTGATAATATTTCTGGGCAATCGTTAGCCGAAATCGGTTTTGAGATCAGTAAAGCGCTATTTGGCGATGAGATTAGTAAAGCAGATTTAGAAGAGTTAACGCATCGGGCATTTCCGTTTGACACTCCTGTTGTTAATCTGGAAGCAGGTAGAACGGCTGTCTTAGAGTTATTTCATGGCCCTTCGTTAGCCTTTAAAGATGTTGGTGCACGTTATATGGCGGCCTTAATGTCTTATTACTCGAAGCGTAGTGATAAAGAAATTAATATTCTGGTAGCTACTTCCGGTGATACAGGTGGTGCAGTTGCTATGGGTTTTCACAATGTTCCTGGAGTTCGGGTTTCTATTCTTTACCCAAGCGGCCGTGTTAGCGATTTACAAGAAAAGCAGTTGACAACCCTTGGTGGAAACGTTCAGGCATTTGAAGTTGACGGCTCTTTCGACGATTGTCAGGCTATAGTCAAACAAGCTTTTGTTGATGCTGAATTAAATGCGCAGCTTTCGCTCTCTTCAGCCAATTCGATCAATATTTTTCGGTTGATTCCCCAAGGCTTTTATTACGTTCGAGCCTACGGTCAGGTTCGGCATCATCAAAAACCTATCGTTTTTTCAACACCCAGTGGAAATTTTGGTAATCTGAGCGCTGGAGTCATGGTTCAACAAATGGGTCTGCCAGTTGATCATTTCGTTGCAGCAACTAACCTCAATCATGTTGTTCCCGACTACTTAACAACTGGAACTTACACTCCCAAAGAATCTGTGGCAACTATTTCAAATGCCATGGATGTCGGTAGTCCAAGTAATTTCGTTCGGCTTTCCCATTTATACGGAGATGATTTTGATCGGTTTAAAGCCAATGTTTCAGGCTATTTTTATGATGATGATACAACACGGGCTGGAATGCAGAAAATTTATGCGAAATATGGCTATATAGCTTGCCCTCATACGGCTATAGGTATTATGGGCGCACAAGATTTCCTAGTTGAATCGAAGCAGAATAGCATTGGTATTGCACTAGCCACGGCTCATCCATCGAAATTTAAACCACTCGTTGAAGAAGTACTGAATTTAACTGTTGATGTGCCCGAGCGACTAGCCGAATTAGCCGATCGCCCTAAACATAGTATTTTTATTCCGGCTCAATACGAGGCTTTTAAAGAATCCTTGCTTCAAACAGTAGCCTAATCAGTTATCCACAAAAAAGCCAGCAATCCACAAATTGCTGGCTTTTTTGTGGATAATAAATCCCAAAGTTAATTCACAGTATCTCCCCGTAAAGCCCGGTATCGCTTACGAGCTTCAGCCCCATATATGCTTCCTGGATATTTGGTAAGTACCTTCTGATAGGCGTCCATGGCAGCCGCTTTATCTTTCAAGCGCTCATCGTAGATTTTACCTTGGGTGAATAAAGCATCATCGCCTAGAATGTCATTAGGATACTTATTAACAATTAGTTTCAGGTCCTCAAGCGCTTCAGCATTTTTTCCTTGCTTCATGTAGGTGTTTGCCCGAAGCCAGAGTACTTCATCTGCAATGCTGTGATCGCTATACTTTGTCAACATTTTATTGAGGTTATCCACAGCTTCATCTGTTTTGTTCTGCAAAAGAAGTAATTCCGTATCAGCATACCAGCGCATGGCAGCTTCTGTACTATCCATACCTGTGTTATCCACAATTAATAAACTAAGCTGTTCAGCATCATTAGCAATTTCACGAGATGTAGCCAGTTTAAGTACATCTAATAAATCCTTCGCTACCGAGAAATTGCCTTTGTAATAGTGAAGTTTGGCATTTTTAAGTTTTGCCTCATAACCCAATAGCTCTTCTTTTTGAGACTTTTCCACTTGAGAATACAACAATGTGGATTCCCAGGGCTCACCTTTCAGCAGATAAATATCACCCTTGTCAAGTTTACAACGATCTACGAAATTTTTATCGGCCTTCCCTAAATCAATTGCCAAATCCAGTACCGTTAACGCAGTGTCTTTGCTATCAAGATAGTTGCCGTAGAGGTTAGCTGTACTTCTGAGAGCTTCCAGTGTTTTGGTATTGGTACCAATTTCCTGTAGCATACGCTGATAATCGGCGATCAATTTTCTAATTTCAAGCTTATCAATTGGGTATGTATTCTTAACCTGTTCCTCACGAGCACTGATAACTAACCGACGAGCAAATGGATAAAGCTGACCTTGTGGATAAGTTGTTGTTACATATTCAAATGCATCTGCAGCTGCTTTATATTCTTTATTGTTCATAGCCAACATGCCTAAATCATAGACACGACTGCCATTTAGCTTCATTCGTTTATCAGTAGCTTTCTCCTGCAACAACGCCCGGCTAAACTTCTGCTTTTGCACGAAATACCAAATCAGAAGCTCATTGTATGCCAACTCATTTGGCTCCTGCTGGATTTTTGTATAAAGTGCTTTTTCTACAAGTGGTTCATCTTTTGTGTTGATAAATCCCTGCAGAGCGGCCAGAACCGTTTCTTTTTTATCTGTCTGCTTACTGGTCGTGATAATTTCGTCGATTGCTTTCTCTGTCTGCCCAGTCGCTCGATAGAGGGCCATTAAATCTTCGCTATACGACGTTGGATCTTTGCTGACCTCTCGCGCCGTTTCAAGCGTTTTGACAGCCCAGCGCGTTTCACCAACTTCATTAAAGGCCGTTGCCAGCTTTTCCAGTTTCGCAATCGACGATTTACTTGATTGCAAAGCCGCCGTGTACTGAATTTGCGCCTGTGTCGTATCACCTTGCTGCGTGGCTAGTTGCCCACTCACTAATTCATAGTACGATCGATTGGCTTCATCACTACGCTGCTGCTTTCGTAAATACTTGACAGCTTCTTCGCCTTTATTTGTTTTTTGGAGGCTTGTGATATACCGCGTCAGTCTTGTCCAGGTCACGTCTGTTTTCAACAGCTTGGCATATTCGTTTGCGGCCTTTTCAAACTCGCCCGCCTTGTAATATTCTTCGGCCAGCGTTGTCCCCCCTTGGCCATACACCAACCCGGCTGACAACAGCCATAGCAACGTAACAAAGACTTTTGACCTTATTAACATTATATAAAAAAGCTTTTTAAAAGAAACGTTATTATACTCATTAGTCATGTGGAAATGTGAATAAATAAGTTGTCCACCAGACTAATTAACTATTGTGGACAAAAAAAGCATGTTATCCACGAACTAACTTTTGCTTATCCACACTTAATTTACTCATTTTTAAATAAATAACATTTTTTCCACATTTTGTGTGTTAAGTATTTGTGGATTTGTGCATAAGATTTGTGCACAGTTTTAAGTGGGGAAAGTTTGTGGAGTTGATTGTGATATGTAGGGCTTTCTCCACATCGTGGGCCCTCTTTCTTTCCATTGTGGATTACTATTGATTCAATCCACATCACGGTCAATCCTTTTGAACACGTTTTCCACGCCTACTGTTTAGTTATACACAGGCTTATTCACACTAAAATTTCACTTTTTTAATTTAGAATAGACCTTTACCTTACAAGGAAAAAATAAGCCTAACTATGACCTTTTGCTGGCAATTATTATGCCCTAACGAAAGGCTAAGCTGGCTTACTTATAAATTATAGCCTTTATTAAGCTTTCTGGAATAGATAAATTAAGCTAGACGAATTACCGGTTCGATTAGCTGCATTATTTGATGATAAGCCTACTCGTATACTTTTCAGATAATCTGTTTTTCCACTTTGGTAGCGAGTGCTCAACATTGCGATATAAAAGGCATCGAATACCATGGGTTTCTGATCAACTAAGGCAAAGCCATGTTTTTGAAAAAGTGGCTTTATCGTTGTTGGCGTAAAATGGTAGAGGTGACGAGGGACATCATAGGCAGCCCAATACTCTTTAAAGTAATGAGCGTCATACGAGTCCGAATTAGGTACAGCAATTAGTAGTGTACCTGTCTTAGCTAATAGTTTATGTAGTTGAGGAATGACTTCATTGACATTTGGAATATGTTCAAGTACATGCCAAAGAGAAATAATGTCAAACGGCTTCTCACCTACTAAGGCGTTTAAATTAGGTTTAATTTCAACTTGTAATTTTTTCTGAGCAACTGCGCGAGCATCCGTGTCGGGTTCCATACCCATCACTTCCCAACCGGCATTTTTACAATTTTCGAGGAAAGCTCCTGTTCCGCAACCGACGTCCAGTAGCCGACCTTTTCCTCCATTCAACTTATTAATCAAGTTGAGTTTAGAGCGCAATGTATAATTACGAACGATACGGTATGCGGTATTGACCAAGCCTTTCCCCTCGTCATTATGAGATACGTAATCCTCCGATTTATAATACTGGCCAATTGAATTGGCATCTGGCCGAGGATTGGTTAATCGAAAATTGCACCTCCTACATTCCTGTATAGCGAATTTTTGCTGGCTAACTAAATAGTCGTTACAGACTAAAAATGGCTTAAATTGATTGTTGCCACAAACGGGGCATTCTGTTATCGTTTCCAAATTCGCGATCAAAATTGTAGGGATACAAAAAGGTTCTGATCATAAAATCATTTTGATTGTACAATCAGAACCCACTTTTCTAGCGGCCCATATAGACCAATAAAATCGAAACATCGGATGGGCTCACACCGCTAATTCGGGAGGCTTGGCCGATGGTTGCTGGACGTAAGCGCTTCAACTTTTCTTTTCCTTCAAACGAAAGTGCTTTGAGTCGATCATAATCAAAAGCGGGATTGATCGATAGGTTTTCCCATTTATCCAGCTTGTCCGCATTTTGTTTTTCTCGATTCAAATAGTCTTCGTATTTAATTTCTATAACGGTTTGCTCAATGATCTCCTCCCCTACCCCAGGCATATTAGGAACTAGTTTTAACAGCTCTTTTACATCTTCCTGATCTATTTCAGGGCGTTTCAGTAATGTATAGAGGCTGCTTTTTTCACGTAGTACCGCACTATTTTTAGAGGCTAACCAATCGTTTATTTCCTCTGGCTTTACTCTTGTAGCCCGTATAGCTTCGGTTAATTCTGCTAGGCCATCGCGTTTTACAAGCATATTATCATACCGTTCCTGAGAGGCTAAACCGATGGCATATCCTTTTTCTGTTAGTCTTAAATCCGCATTGTCCTGACGCAGCAAAGTTCGGTACTCAGCTCTTGAAGTAAACATACGGTAAGGCTCTTCTGTACCTTTTGTAATCAGATCATCAATCAATACACCTATATATCCCTCCGAGCGTTTGATCGTAAATTCGGCCTCTTCGTGCGCATTTCGATGCGCATTGATGCCTGCCATCAGCCCTTGACAAGCTGCTTCTTCATAACCTGTTGTGCCATTTATTTGCCCTGCAAAAAAGAGATTTTGTACTAATTGTGTCTCTAGAGTGGGCTTTAATTGGGTAGGTGGAAAGAAATCATACTCAACGGCATAGCCTGGACGAAACATTCGTACGTTCTCAAATCCTTCGATTTTCCGCAGGGCATTATACTGGACAGTTTCTGGAAGCGACGTTGAAAATCCATTTACATACACTTCAACGGTATCCCATCCCTCAGGTTCCACGAAAATTTGATGCCGATCCTTATCTGCAAATCGATTAATTTTATCTTCAACGGATGGACAATAGCGAGGGCCTAATCCTTTTATCCGACCCGTAAACATAGGTGATTTTTCGAAACCTGTTTTTAGCTCGTCGTGTACTGCCTGATTGGTATAAGTAATCCAGCAACTCCGTTGTTTGCTCAGTTTCGG
The DNA here is from genome assembly GCF_054776755.1 of Spirosoma litoris. Taxonomy (NCBI): domain Bacteria; kingdom Pseudomonadati; phylum Bacteroidota; class Cytophagia; order Cytophagales; family Cytophagaceae; genus Spirosoma; species Spirosoma litoris. The sequence goes on from NZ_BAAHBI010000011.1 coordinate 8,018, forward strand.
TGTATTTGTATAGGAAAACTTTCCTGGATTTTCATCTCCAAGTTGCTCTTCCATTTTGTTATAATCGAGACTCCGACCATCAACTCGTGGAGGTGTACCGGTTTTCATTCGACCAGATTCAAAGCCTAAACTTACCAATTGTTCTGTTAAGCCTGTTGCTGACCGCTCTGCCGTTCGCCCTCCTCCGAATACTTTTTCACCAATGAACATCTTGCCGTTTAAAAACGTACCGTTTGTCAAGACTACCGATTTGGCTGAAAATTCTACACCCAAGCTGGTTTTTACACCAACTACTCTTCCATCATTTACAATAACTTCGTTGACAGTATCCTGCCAGAAATCAATGTTTTTATTTTCTTCCAACGCTTTTCTCCATTCCCAAGCAAATAAATTTCGATCGCTCTGGCAGCGTGGACTCCACATGGCTGGCCCTTTCGAACGATTGAGCATGCGAAATTGAATCATGCTTTTATCGCTGATAATTCCTGATAATCCACCCAGCGCATCAACTTCTCGGACAATCTGTCCTTTGGCTACGCCACCCATTGCTGGGTTGCAGGACATTTGTGCGATTGTTTGCATGTTCATTGTGATCAGTAATACTCGAGAACCCATCGTCGCAGCTGCACTTGCCGCTTCACATCCCGCATGACCTGCACCAACAACAATGACGTCGTAAGAAGAATACATTTTTAGTGATTTTTGAAAAATGTTTCACGTGGAAACTTTTCACAAAATTGTTGAAAGTTGCTGAAAAGATAAAACGTGATTGAAATCTGATGAAAAGGCAACAAAAAACCGCTGACCTTCGTGCCAAGTCAGCGGTTTTAATTGAAAGCGTAATTTACTTGCTTACTTTCTGTAAATACTGATTCGCTTCTTTTTTGTAGAAAAGATTATAGTTTGGAGTAACAGAGCGAAGTACTTCAACTTGTTTTGTTTTCTGTTGTAAGTTAGTCGAATCAAAGAAAGAAGGTGTGCTGCGTTTGGTTGATTTAGCTGTTTCAGCCTGCCGTTTAGGATCTTCCTCTTGTTGCTTAAGTGCTTTTTCTGACTCCAACAAACGAGTTAGAATTTCATTCTGACGATTGATGAGGTTAGGATTTACACGTTTGTTGACCAAATCAGTTTCAGATTCATCCATTTTTTCCAGTAAGTCCTTTACTTGTTTTTCCTGTTGTTTACCAGCTTCAGTTCCTTTCGCGTTTTCTTCAAGTTTTTTAAGCATTTGGCGAATCATAGCTTGTTCGGCTGCCATTTGGGATAGCTCTTCAGATAACCCTCTACCTGTTTTACCTCCCTTCTGAAGCTGCTGCATTTTCGCATTGAGCTGTTTTTGCATCTCGCCCATACCACTAGGATTCTGCCCTTTTTTGCCGCCTTTTCCTTTTCCTGGCATTGCCATAGCATTCATCTGCTGCTGCATATTCTTCAACACATCACTAAGCATCAAAGCAAGATTATTGATTGAGGTCATTGCAAACTGTTGCTTAGAGGAGGCCATACTTAAACGACGATCACGTAATTGTTGAACACTTTCGTCCATATAAGATTTCATATTGGTTAGCTCGCGGGTCACAAATGATTGAATCTGTACAACCCGGCTGGCAAGGGCATTTAAGCTATCTTCAATGATTTTGGCGTCATCTTGAAGCTTCAGTTGCTCCTGTGAAAGTTTGGTGACGCGAGGGTCTTGAAGACTCATTCCCCGAAAATCTTTCATCACTTTCTCCTGACCAAACGAAAGCGTAATCAGATTATCAAGGATATTACGCAAGTCATCCATGTTTTCCTGCATCTCTTCCATTTCAGATGATTGCATGGATTCTTTCATTGCTTTACTCATAGCGCGCATGGATTTTGCCGATTTTTTCTGTTTTGAAGCCGCCTGCTTTCCTTGGTCGCTCTTCATATTTTTCATGGCTTCTTCCATATCCTTCTCAATCTCCTTCTGCTCTTCCTCAGAAGATTCAGGCTTATTTAACTCGTCTTTTTCTGCCTGTTTCTGAAGCTCATCTAGCTGATCCTTAGTGTTTTTGAAATCTTCCTGCGATTTTTCCTGCTGCTTTTGCTGCTCTTGGGATGTCTCGTTTTTCTTGGCATTTTCTTCTGCCTGTTTCTCTAAGTTCTCTGCTTGTTTTTCAAGGTTCTCAGCAATGTTATTAACCTTTTGTTCCAGTTGCATTTGTTTGAAAAGCTTAAGCGCACGGTCTAAATCACGCTCCATATTCTTTTCTTTGCGACTCAATTTGTCAAGCATATCCGATGCTTTTTCATCTTGTTTACGCTCTAATAACTGCTTTAGTTGCTCATATAGTTGCTTCGATTCAGGGTCTAGAAGTTCATTGAATAGCTTCTTTAGCTGTTCCAATTTGTCTTGCATAGCCTGATTTTTTTCCGAGAATCGCTGCTGTGTATCGTTTGTTTTTTGGAATTGCTCCTGTAATTTCTGTATTTCCTTGAGTAGCTCTTCTCGTTTTTGTAGGACGTCTTGAAGCTGCTTTTTGTCCTGAAAATCAGATGATTTCTTGGTTCGCATGCGATCTTCCATCTGATTTAATTCCTTCTTGATCTCTTGCGTCTTGCTCAGTGCATTATCGATTTGCTGTTCAGTCTTTTCGGCAGACTTATCAACCTGTTTCTGAATTTCGGCGTTTGAGGGTACGACAAAATTTAATTGATTTGAGCGGCTCGATTTTGGGCCATTAACTCCATCGTTATCCCACACTTGTACGTAATACTCAAGCTTATCTTCTTGCCCAAGCTTGAGGCTGTCTAGTGACCAGTTATAGACAAAATTCTGTGAAGTGGTCGAACGATTGACCGGGATGTCTTTACTATACAAAGCTGACTCTTTCCCGTTTCGATTGATTTTGTAATTAAGTCTCAGCTTAGAGAATCCGTAATCGTCAGAAACAAGACCCGAAAGAGCTATATAATTATAGGTAACTGTATCTTGAATTCGATCAACTGAAATTTGCGGAAATCGATCCGGAATTACTTGGATGTTATATTGTATTGTTGAAGGTGTATTAATTTGTCCGTTTTTCAGCGATACAGTATAAGTCGCATTTTGCATTAACCGACGATTCAGCACGAACATGTTATCTTCGATTAAACGAGCCGGTAATGGTTTTAAATCAGTATTAAAGCGCAGTGATAACGAATCGGTGTGATCAGCAGCAAACTCCCAATTCACTACTGTTCCTTGCGGAACCAGTAGATTACCCACATTAGAAAGTTGCTCCGCAGGTTTATTTAGATAAGCCGGATAGTTGAGTTTAACATTAAATGAAAGAACGGCCGGGCGGTCAATAAGGGCTACTTTATATCCTTCTGAATTAAATCCGGCGGCTTCAAGATGAAAATCTAGATCGCGTTGTAGGTTATCAAAATTGTATGAAAACTGGTCACCTGTTGGCTCTAATTTAAAGCGTGTTCCATTTGCAACAACATACACGGCTTGTGGAATGGCATCTCCAGTCAGTTTTACGTTAAGCAGAAAATCTTCATTTCTGAAGGCTTTAAGCGATTTGTTTTGGATAACAAATTTGAAGGGAGCTTCTTCAGCAAACTCTTTATTATAGTTAACAAGTCGTGTCGATGATTTGGTAAAGAACGTTGGATTCACGACCAGAATTAACAGGATAAGCGCAAGCGGAGGTATGGCGTATTTAAGAAATTGACGATTGCGACTAATCTGAATTGCATTCGAAAAACGGTTAATTAATAACTGCTGTGATCGCTGATTTAGACTAGCCTGAAGCAAATCACTTTGATCTGATGAGATACGCTGGAGTTGAAGTGTATTCAAGAGCTTATCCCCTACTTCCGGAAAAAACGTTCCAATTTGCCGGGCGGCCTCATCATTTGACAAGGGTTTATTTAGCCCGTACAAGCTCATTAACGGGCGAATAATGAATAAATACAAACCAACCAGAATTGTCAGCAGAAACCCAAAAAATAGGGCTCCCCGACCGACTGAATTGAACTTGCCAATAAATTCTGCCGTGTTGATGAACAAATAACCACTACCCAATAGAGCAACAAAAAATAAACTTCCTTTTACCAGCTGGTTTTGGAAGTAGCGTTTTTTGTATTCGTCTATGCGTTGTAAAAGAGTTGTGTAAGCGGTTGAAGATTGCATAGGAATTCAGGTTGAGTAGTTAAACGAATAGAGTCTCGAAATACTGAATAACGTGTTGTTTTAAAAAGGTCTCCTGCGCTAATAGGTCTCCGTGCGGAATCGGTTTAGTTAGCGTCCAGCGTGGCCAACCGTCTTTATCTTTTCCTTCAAATGTGTAATACCCCGACTGGCTTAATACTCGGCACACGGCAATGTGCATTAAGTCTTGTTTCGCTTCTTTAGAGAAACGTTTGGGACCAGTACCTAACTCTTGCACGCCAATTAAAAAGAGAACGGCATTAAGGTCAGCAGGTCGTTTTCCCACCAGCGATTGCAACTGGTCAAGTAACTCATCCCACGATATATCTATACTTTTTGCTTCCACAGTATCTCTTCAATTATTCTTCTCTCTAAATTACAACGTTTTATAGTACAAACGAATACAAACTATGTTTCGGTTTATACAGTCATTTGTAGCCGATTTTACGGATCTGCTTTTTCCTTCTCTCTGCTTAGGCTGTAAAGAGTCATTAGGTGCAAATGAGCGTATATTATGTACGGCTTGTCGAATTAATTTGCCAGAAACGAGGCAGCATGTTGAGCCTTATGATCAAAATCTCCTCAATAAGTTTGCCGGAAAAGTGCCTGTTTATTTTTTAGCTTCTTATCTGCATTTTACAAAGGGTGGAATTGTACAAAATTTAATCCACAGCTTTAAATACAAAGGCCAAAAAGAAGCTGCTAAAGAACTGGCCAACTGGTACGGTCAGCAATTAAAAACGGACTGCAAATCTCTACAAGTTATAGACGTACTAATTGGTGTTCCGTTGCATAAGAGTCGTTTTCGGAAACGGGGTTATAATCAGGCTGATTGGATTGCGGAAGGATTATCTGATGCGCTTGAAATCCCTATGCGAACAGATGTATTAATTCGCAAGACTTTTAAAGCATCGCAAACGCACAAAAATCGCTTGGAACGATGGGAAAATGTCAACACGGTGTTTGCAGTTGTGAAGCCTGAAGCTATCAAAGATAAAAACGTTATTATCGTTGATGACGTATTAACCACCGGTGCAACAATTGAAGCGTGTGCCGTTGAATTGGTAAAAGCTGGTTGTAAATCAGTAAGTGTATTAACTCTTGCGGTAGCTGATCGATAAGCTTTAGGCCATAAAGACAGAGGGCACCCAATGCTGGATGCCCTCTGTCTTTAGAAAACTATTGAGTCTTATTTATTCCGACCAACGCCGATCATTGCACAACGGAAGCCAATCATTGCCGTGGCTGAATCCTGATCCAGGAACCGACGTGTACCAGGCGATAACCAGTAAGCAACATCATTCCAGGAGCCGCCTTTATAAACACGTAGTTTATCGTCAATCAATGATTGTTTATTCTTGCTGTCGTAATTCTTTGAATCATCTACATAGCCATTTCTGCGAACAGGATTCAAATCACTAACGTCCTGATAGGAAAGTGGCCGATAAACGTCCATCACCCATTCGTTTACATTACCAGCCATGTTATACAGACCAAAATCATTAGCAGGATAGGCGTAGATTTCAGCCGTGATAATAGCGCCATCATTTGAACGTCCGGCAATACCGGCATAGTCACCACGACCACGTTTGAAGTTCGCTAGCATTTGACCTTGTTTGCGGCCTTTCTTAGGATTCCGAACTGACGAGCCATCCCAGGGATAAATCCGCTGATTGATTTGGTTCTCGTCCATGTATTGTGTTCCGATCAAAGCTTTGGCTGCGTATTCCCATTCAGCTTCGGTTGGTAGCCGGTAATCTGGTAAAATTGTACCACTTTCCAGGCTAGGTCTTGCAGGAGCAGCTGTGGTTGCTTCGGCTAGTGCGGCATCATCGGCTTTTTTAGATTTTCGTTTCAATGAAAAACCGCCCCCTTTCTTTTTTGGACCACCATTTTTAGCCAGTTCATTATTTACAGCGTTAGACCGCCAGGTAGCATAGTCCGTAGCCTGAACCCACGATACACCCACCACTGGATAATACCGGAATGCAGGATAACGGAGATACTGCGTAACATAAGAGTCGTTAAAGGACAATGGATTCGACCAAACTGTTGTATCTGGCAAAGCTGCTTTCACCACTTCCTCTGATGAATCACGCTGAATGGCATTCAGGTATTCGAGGTAGTGAACATTGGCCATTTCGGTTTCATCCATATAGAACGATTGAATCGAAACCGTGCGCTCTTTATTGTCACGCGAGTTCATCACGTCTTCTTCAAGGGCACCCATTGTAAATCGACCACCTTCAATAAAAACAAGGTTTGGACCTGCTTTCTGTCCTGCGAATTTTTTAACCTGAAAGCCGTCTTTCTGGTTGTAAGCAATACCCGTCGCCGTACTCTTGTTACCGGGCTGCACACTGGTCGGGTGCTTGGGCTTACAGGATGCCAGGGCCGCTGTTGCCAGTAGCACATAAGCCGCTCGTTGCAGGTGATACTTTTGAATCATTGCTCTATTTTGTGTAAAACGTAGGTACAAAAATCGTAATTAATTTGTCATCGACTCCAATATTTCATCCAATTGCTCAACGGAATACACATCTATATGCGTAATAATGGGTCTTCCCTTCGATTCTTTTAATGAGCATTTGGTTGGGTTTCGCTTGAGATACTCAATTACCTTGCCAAATTGGTCCGATTTGAAGAAGTCGTCGTTCCCGTTAGAAACGAAGTATCCTTTCAGGATATTATTCTTAAGCGTCAGTTTTTCAAGGTATAACTGCTCAGCTTTCCAGCGAACATTGACCATTTTAATGAGGTTTTCGACTTCTTCTGGTAAAGGTCCGAATCGGTCGATCACTTCCTGACGGAATGCCTGCAGTTCTTCCTTATTTTGAAGGCTATCCAGACGAGTATATAACGCCAAACGTTCTGATATATTTGAGACGTATTTCTCAGGAATAACAACCTGCAAATCAGTCTCAATAATGGTATCTGGTAAAGATAATTTCAGATCGCCGGGTTTGGTTTCAAACAGGTCTTTAAATTCGTTTTCACGTAACTCCTGAACGGCTTCATCGAGTACTTTATGGTACATTTCAAAACCCAGGTCATTAACGAAGCCACTCTGTTCGGCACCGAGTAAATTTCCGGCTCCCCGAATATCTAAATCACGCATGGCAATTTTAAACCCTTCGCCCAAATCTGAAAAGTCCTCCAGAGTCTGGAGCCGTTTGCGTGCGTCGGCTGTCATCACTGAAGGTGGTGGCGTTAATAAATAACAGAAGGCTTTCCGATTCGATCGCCCTACCCTACCGCGCATCTGGTGCAAATCCGAAAGTCCGAAATAGTGCGCATTATTAATCAGGATGGTGTTCGCGTTCGGAATGTCGAGACCCGATTCGATAATATTGGTCGACATCAATACATCGTAATCGCCCTCTATAAATCGGGTCATGATTCGCTCCAATTTTTCACCTTCCATTTGTCCATGGGCTACACCAACGCGAGCTTCTGGCACGAGTCGCATGATTAAATTGCCTATGGATTCAATATCGCTGACACGGTTATGAACAAAAAAGACCTGCCCTCCCCGGCGAATCTCGTAACTAACAGCATCTCTGATAATTACTTCGTTGTAAGGGTGTACTTCGGTCGTAACGGGTTGCCGGTTGGGTGGTGGCGTTGCTATGACAGAAAGATCACGAGCGCCCATCAGCGAGAAGTGAAGCGTTCTGGGAATGGGCGTAGCGGTGAGCGTTAACACATCTACTTCCACTCGCATTTCTTTTAATCGATCTTTGGTTTTTACACCAAACTTTTGCTCTTCATCAATGATTAAAAGGCCTAAATCCTTGAATTTGATGTCTTTATTGACAATTCGGTGTGTTCCGATCAAAATGCCTATTTCGCCAGATGAAACACCTTTCAGAATCTCTTTCGTTTGGGCTGCGGTTCGGAATCGGTTTATGTACTCAATTTTAACCGGGAAATCGGCCATGCGTTCGCTGAACGTTTTAAAATGCTGCATGGCCAGAATTGTTGTTGGCACCAGTACCGCAACCTGCTTATTGTCGGTAACCGCTTTAAATGCCGCCCGAATCGCGATTTCGGTTTTTCCAAAGCCTACATCTCCACAAACCAGTCGGTCCATTGGGTGCGGCTTTTCCATATCATCTTTGACATCGTTAGTCGCTTTAGCCTGATCGGGTGTGTCTTCGTACAGGAATGACGATTCAAGTTCGACTTGTAAGAAACTGTCGCGGCTGTAGGCATAACCCGGAGCAGCTCTTCGCTTGGCATACAGTGAGATCAGCTCCCGCGCAATGTCTTTAACCTGCTTTCGAATCCGCGATTTTTTCTGCTCCCATTCCTGCGTACCGAGTTTACTCATGGTCGGAGGCCCACCCTCTCTACCGCTATATTTGGCAATTTTGTGTAAGCTGTGAATACTTACTAAAAGGATGTCATTATCTCTATAAATTAGGCGGATAGCTTCCTGTTCATTGCCTGCATGATCTACTTTCTCCAGGCCCGCAAACCGACCGATACCATAGTCGATGTGTGTGACATAATCGCCCGGTTGCAAGGTTTTTAACTCGCGGAGTGTTAAGGCTTTCGATTTCGAAAACTTATCCTGAACGCGGTATTTATAGTATCGATCAAAAATTTGGTGATCCGTAAAACAGGCAATTTTTAAGGCGTCGTCGATAAATCCCTCCCGCAACCCAATGTTCAAAGGCTGAAATTTTACAAATGGATCTAGTTCCTCGAAAATTGTTCGGAGTCGATCAAGTTGTTTAAATGATTCTGCTGTTATAATGTTGGTGAAGCCTTTGGCTTGGTTTTCCCCAAGTGTATCGGCCAACCGTTTAAAATCCTTGTTGAACGATGGTTGAGGCTTGGAGCTATACTGTTGTTTCCCATCTGTTTTGAAATAAAACTTGCGTCCAAACTCAACTGTCCGATATCGTTTTAACTCATTCAAAAACGTCCGACGGGTTTCAAATAAACTGCCAGGGTCCGAAACTACCTGAATCCCCCCGCTACTCGCTACAACTGAAGTGAAACTCTGCTCAGCGTTTTCGTAGCATTTCTCAATAATCTCCAGCGTAAATTCGATGTCTTTTGCCCAAATGGTTGTCGACTCTGGCAGAAAATCAAAAAATGGTTCTCGAGTTTCCTGGACAAGTTTAGTCTGAATGTTGGGAATAATGTTGATAAACTCGACAGCATCTGTGGATAACTGGGACTCAGGGTTGAATTTTCGAATACTCTCTACTTCGTCATCGAACAAATCGATCCGAAAGGGAAACTCACTCGCGAAGGAGAATACGTCTATAATTCCACCACGAACCGAGAACTGACCTGCTTCATAGACGAAATCGGTTTTCTCAAATTCATAGGTTTGAAGCAGTTCTGCCACGAAATGTGTATCGAGCTTCTCGCCCACCCGAATTGTTAAGGTATTGGCCTGTAATGAGCGTTTGTTGATAACCTTTTCGGATAAGGCTTCAGGGTAGGTCACCATCAACAAGCCATCTTTCGGGGCCGGGTTGAGTTTGTTTAGCACTTCGGCCCGCATCAGTACATTTGCGTTCTCGACTTCTTCGTACTGATACGGCTTTTTATACGACATCGGGAAAAGCAAAACTTCCTGGCCGAGCAAGTTTTGCAAATCGTTAAAGAAGTAGGAGGCTTCGTCGCGGTCGGTTAAGATATACAGGTGATTTCCGCCAACCGATTTAAAGATCGACGATGCTAACACTGCGTCCAGACTACCTGCTAACCCTTTTATTTGTAGCCGTTGAGGTTCATTGGCTACTGGCTTGCGAGTAAATGGTTCGGCCAGCAATTTTATAAAACTATCGTCGGCGTATAAGCCGAGCAATTCATCTGGTTTCAAGCGTTAGTCAGGTTGTATGTCAAACACGAAAAGCCGCTGGAAGAACATTCCGGCGGCATAAAAGGGTAACAGTAGGTTTTGGAAATTTGTTGCGTTAACCGCTTATTTCAATTCGGACAGGAACGTATACTCAATATTTTCCTTATCCAATAATTTACGAATTCGGTCGCTGTCCTCAAAAACAATCACGATCTCTTTCTGCTCAATGTCTTCTTCGTCATCTACCCACTTCCAGTCTTCAGCCGTGGCATCAAGTATGCTCAGCAAGCTACCCATTTTGGCCGGGTCACGTTCCTTGTTAATTAGCTCAGTCGTGTTGGTGAAGTAAAAAACAATCCGCTCATCTTCGAGCCATTGTAAGTCATTTAACGAATTGTTCAGCGCTTCGAGCGTAAAACCAAAATTTGGAATTTCTAGTAGTTCAGCAATTTCCTCGTAAAACTGGCGCAATGTTTGTACGTCCTTTCCATCGATATGGGCAATGAAATCATTGGCATATCGGGCTTCCAGTTCACGCTCTGATCGGCTGATTAGAATGTTGGGATTCATGGGTTTTTTCTGAAAATTTGGACAAGCAAGTGGACAAAGAAATAGTTCCACGTGAAACTGATTATCAATCAGTTATAATCGTATGTAACCAGTTAAACCCTGGTTACTTAAGTGTTTTTAGGTGTGAAATGCCTACAAAGGTACATCCTTTGGACATGAAAAAACCCTCCGATTGAGAGGGTTTTTGGTTCATATTAATTCAATGAAAAGAGAGGAATTCGGGCGGCTACCATGTTATGAAACATCAATTCGGTAATCATTGGTGTCATATACTTGATGAGCGGAAATTCCGAAATCGATTCCATTACTTCCAGTTCTGAATCGGCTTTAAAAATACACCAGAGTTTTTGGCGATCGACCGAAAGAGAGTAAGACAGTAAAAATCCCTTTTCCATTAATTCCTCCACTTTGAGCCGTTGGGCAGGAATCCGGTTCTCGAAACCTTCATCCATTACAGCTGGAAGGTCAAATTCAACCATGTATTGGCTCATAGGCATTGCTGTTAAAGTAGAAGCCAGCGTTTAGTGGGCTTCGGCTATCAGCAAATTAACAACGTTTAATTCATCTTCGTTAATGGAGTGCGGAAAATTTGGATACAATTTCGCCGTAACGTTGGCACCCATCTGCCGAAATACCGTCTCCGATTCCAGAACACGCGCTTTTGGAATGTGCGGATCAATATCACTACAGCCTAAAAAAATAGGTGTATTTGCTAACGAACCTTCATAAGAACGAGCAAGGTTAGGCGGGCCGATCAAGCCACCACTTAATCCAAACACGCCACCGTATTCAGTCGCATTCCGAGCGATAAACTCCAGTGTGAGACAAGCTCCCTGTGAGAAACCAAGCCAATAAATTTGCGGCAACTTAAAATTAAAGTCCGATTGCAAACGGGCGCGTAGACTTGCTAAAACTTCTAAGGCCGATGATAAATACGGTTCGTTTTCTTCAAGCGGACGCAGAAAAGAATACGGGTACCAGGTATTACCCTGCGCTTCGGGAGCAACAAAGGCAAAGTCCTTATCATCAATGTACTCGGCAAGTGACAAGATATCTCTGGCCGATCCACCCCGACCATGCACCATGATCATGACTTTCGACGCTTCTTCCAGAGGCTTCCCTGCCGTACGAATATTGTTAGGGTTGTGTATCATAATAAGGTGGTTATTTTATGGTATTTGGTTTACGGTAGGTTGTGCGTCAACTACCGTAAACCAAATACCATAAACCATTTATTTAACTACTATCTCAGGCAATTCAGCTTCAATTTTGGCCCGACGAGGTTCGTATTGAGGAGGCAATTTCAGGGCAGTTCCCAATTCGGAAACGGGCTCATCGACGGCAAATCCTGGGGGATTGGTGGCCACTTCAAACAGAATTCCACCGGGTTCGCGGAAATAAATACTGTTGAAATAGTTACGATCCTGAACCGGCGTCACATGGTAACCTGCTTCAGCCAGTTGATGTTGGATAGTCAATTGGGTTTCATCAGTGTTAGTCGAAAAGGCAACGTGGTGAACAGAGCCAGCGCCCTGCAACGCGTGCACATCTTTAGGTGAATGTAAAACATCGACAAAATTGCCCGGTCCACCATTTCCTGCTTTGAACCGGAAACGACCTTCCTCCTCTCCTACCAATGTGTGTTGCATAAGTTCAGTCAGGAGTTTAACCGTCTTATCAGGGTTAATTTCATTCAAGGTCACAGTATGAAAGCCACGGACGGCAAACTCGGCTGGAATCCGACCATTGTCCCAGCCCGGACGTTGATCATCATCGTTGAAAACGATTTCAATGCCCATACCATCGAAATCCTCGAACCGAATATACGTTTCCGAAAAGCGTTTGTAAGGGCCAGCGTACGGAATGTTCCGCTCATGCAACCGATCCATCCAGAACCGAAGCGACGCAGTTGGGGCCGAAAATGCAGTATAAGTCAACTGCCCTACCCCTTTCCGGCCGCGTGGTATGCCACCATACGGAAAGAATGTTAAAATCGTACCTGGTGAACCTGTTTCGTTGCCGTAATAAAGATGGTATACATCAGGAGCATCGAAATTGACCGTTTTTTTAACCAAACGAAGCCCGAGGATATCGGTATAGTAATCAACATTGCGTTGCGTATCGCCAGCTAAAGTCGTGACGTGGTGAAGACCATTGATCAGCGTTTCCATACGATTGAAATAAGTTAATGGGTGAAACTGTTTAAATTTTTAAATTTAAATGTTATTACATTTAATGTATATACAATGAAATAAGTCTGAAAGTTCAAAGAAAAAGGTCCAAGATGGATACCTCGGACCTTTTTCTTTGGAAATGAGCCTAATAAGGCCAACTAAAAGTTGCAAATAGTCTATTCCGTAAGGAACGGGTAATCCTTTTGCACATAGACATCCTTGAACGCTTCGTCGGCTGTTGGGTATGGAGACTCTTCTGCGAACTGAACAGATTCATCTACAATACCTTTAATTTTCTGATCAATGGCCGTCAGGTCTTCTTGGGTTGCATATCCTTTTTCAAGAATAGCCGCTTTAACCTGCTCGATTGGGTCACGCATTTTGTATTCCTCAACTTCTTCTTTCTTCCGATATTTCTGAGGATCGGACATCGAGTGACCACGATACCGGTAAGTGCGGAACTCAAGGAACGTTGGGCCTTCGCCAGCACGTGCACGATCAGCAGCGCGGCTAACGGCTTCGTGAACCGCTTCAACACTCATTGCATCAACAGGCTCAGAAGGCATATCGTAAGCTTCAGCTAAAGTGTACAGATCAGTAACATTCGAAGTACGAGCTACCGATGTTCCCATGGCATAGCCGTTGTTTTCAACAACGAAAATGACGGGGATTTTCCATAACATGGCCATATTGAAGGCTTCGTGCAGGGCACCCTGACGAACAGCGCCATCGCCCATGAACGTGATACAGAGGTTATTGGTCTTATTGTATTTTTCGGCAAAGGCGATGCCGGCTCCCATAGGAATTTGAGCACCAACGATACCATGACCGCCGACAAAATTGACCGATTTGTCGAAGATGTGCATCGAACCACCTTTCCCTTTCGACGAGCCAGTTTGTTTGCCAAACAGTTCGGCCATAATGGCTTTTGGGTCAGAACCTAACGCGAGTGGGATACCATGGTCACGATAAGCGGTAATCCATTTATCATCTTTCGTTAAGGCCGAATACGAACCCGACGAACAAGCCTCCTGGCCTATGTAAAGATGGCAAAACCCCCGAATTTTCTGTTGACCGTACAATTGACCAGCTTTCTCTTCAAATTTCCGCTGTAATTGCATCGACTCATACCAGTACATATACCGCTCTTTCGGATGCTGCGTTTTTTCGGCTGCCGGAGCCTTACCATTTTGTTTGGATTTCTCTTTGACGCTTGCCATGAGGAATGAAGTTCGATAAAATCTATAATCACTGACTATCAGCTAATCGCCTGAGCGTTAGGCTAACGAAGTGTCGACAACTACTACATAGGCTGTTTCTTCTAACAAACCGACTATATCTTTGTTGCCATGTCAACCTTGATAGAATAGATTTTTTTTGAAAAAAATCTATTCTATCAAGGTTGACAGCCGCGAAATTACGCATTATCGCGTTACACGCTATATCTATGTACCTCGAAAAACTGAGCCTGACCAATTTTAAAAACTATGAAGATGGCCGGTATGTGTTTGGGCCGCAGGTAAATGTGATTGTGGGAGCCAACGGGAGTGGTAAAACCAACCTCCTGGATGCGGTTTATTTCCTGGCGCTCAGCAAAAGCGCTTTTCAGAGTCAGGACGCATTAAGTATTCTGCACGATGCCGATTACTTCATCATCGACGGAATTTTTCAGGAACAAAGCCGTTCCGTACAGATAACGATCAGTTTGCAGCGTGGCCAGCGAAAGGTGCTAATGGCCGATAAAAAACCCTATGACCGCCTTAGCGATCACATCGGGCGTTTTCCGGTAGTGCTGATGGCGCCTAACGACACTGATCTGGTTCGGGAGCATAGCGAAGACCGGCGGCATTTTTTCGATGGCGTGCTTTCGCAACTGGATGCCGAGTACCTGCGCAATTACCTGATGTATCAGCAGGTGTTGAAACAGCGGAATAGTGTACTCAAGCTTTTTGCCGAACGCAATCAGGTAGATAATGATTTGCTCGATACCTACGACGAGCCCTTGCTTGAGTTGGGGCAGAAAATTCATGATCGACGAAAGCAGTTTGTTGATGAGTTTTTACCTGATTTTCGAAAGCATTACGCCTACTTGAGCGATGACCGTGAGCGCGTTACGATTGTCTATGAATCAGAAGTGAGTAACCCGAATTTTGCCGATGAATTCCGCCATTTCCGCCGACGAGACACGGTTTTGCAGCGGACAACAATGGGAATCCATAAAGACGACTATGCCTTCCTGATTGGTGAGCGAGAAGTTGGCCCAGAGGGTCCCGCACCTGTCCCGCTTAAGAAATTTGGTTCGCAGGGGCAACAGAAAACGTTTGTAATTGGCCTGAAACTGGCACAATTCGATCAGTTACAAGCCGCAAAAGGAATCAAACCGATTTTGCTATTAGATGATATTTTCGATAAGCTGGACGACCGCCGAATCGGTAAGCTTATTCAGCAAATGGATGAAGGTGCATTCGGGCAGCTTTTCATTACCGACGCCCGGCCGGAGCGGACACATGAGCTTATCAAGAACGTACAAGCCGATGTGCGTTTTTTTGAGATTACGCGTGATTAGATTGCTTCTCTATGCGACTTAGTTAGGTATGAGACAAATCGTATCTATAGTCGCCCTGATGCTGATTGCGCTGAATGTACTAGCTCAGGGAACGTTCAAAAATGGCCCGCTGAAAGTATCTGATAATCACCGGTATCTGGTTCATCAGGACGGGACTCCTTTCTTTTATCTGGGCGATACCGCCTGGGAATTATTCCACCGCCTGAATCGCGAAGAGGCTGATCGCTATCTTAAACGAAGAGCCGAACAGGGCTTCACCGTAATTCAAGCGGTCGCTTTAGCCGAATTTGATGGGTTGAACGTGCCCAACGCACTTGGCGACAAACCCCTACTCAATAACGATCCGACAACGCCCAACGAAGCCTACTTTAAACACGTTGATTACATTGTCGATAAGGCGGCTGAGAATAATCTGGTGATTGGTTTTCTGCCCACCTGGGGCGATAAGGTGTTTAAGAGTTCGTGGGGAAATGGCCCCGAAGTATTTAACCCAAAAAATGCCCGAGTGTATGGTCAATGGCTGGGTAATCGGTATAAAAACCGGCAGAATATCATCTGGGTCTTGGGCGGTGATCGGACCCCACGCGATGGTTCTGACGATGTAGCTATTTGGCGGGCAATGGCCGAGGGCATCGAAGCGGGTGTTGGCGGTAGTGATAAAGCGCTGATGACCTTCCACCCGCAACCCAATTCTGTTCAGGATGGCGGCTCCTCGAAGTGGTTTCATCAAGATGCGTGGCTAGATTTTAACATGCACCAGAATGGCCACTGCCGGGACACACCGATTTATGACAAAATCACCGTCAGCTATAATCGCACCCCAACCAAGCCGACGATGGATGCCGAACCAATCTATGAAGACCATCCAGTTTGTTTTAACGCGAAAGACCTGGGTATATCTAATGCCTATGATGTTCGGATCTATGCGTACCTCGATTTGTTTGCCGGAGCGCATGGCCATACCTACGGCTGTCACGATATCTGGCAAATGTACAGTCCAAATCGTCCTGCTGTGAATGCTCCACACATCTATTGGCAGGATGCGCTTGAGCTACCCGGCGCGAATCAGATGAAGATTGTTCGCCGATTAATGGAGTCGCGGCCACTGCTCGACCGGGTTCCAGACCAATCGCTGATTGTCGAGAATAATTATGCGCCCGCCGAGCGGATTCAGGCCACCCGAGGCAAGGATTATGCCTTTGTTTACAGCACGATTGGTAAGCCATTTACCGTGAATCTGGACAAAATTTCGGGTCAAACGCTAAAGACAGCCTGGCTTAATCCCCGTACGGGCGAGGTAAAAGAGAGTGGTTCCATAACGAATAAAGGCCAGCAGAAATTTACTCCCCCGTCGGCTGGCTATGGGCAGGATTGGGTACTTGTACTCGACGATGCTGCTAAAAACTACCCAACTCCGTAAGCCAAACTGTACATTTTACGGATAGAAAAAGCCCGACGAACGACCAAATTCGTCGGGCTTTTTAGTGGTTTTACTCCGCTATTTAGGCCGTTCATCATAATCTCAAAAATTAGATGGAAACTCAGAACTATATTTGAGTTTCCAAAGTTCATCATGTAAAAGTTCTATTATTTGATGAAGGAGAGGATTCTGGCTGAGGCCGAACGGTTGTTCTGGAAATACGGTGTACGGTCCGTAACGATGGAAGATATTGCCCACCAACTTGGTATTTCGAAGAAAACGATTTACCAGCATTTTAATGATAAGGAACAGATCTTATACCAGGTTATACAGGATAAAACGGGTAGAGATCAATCAGAAATGGACTGTATGGTAACCGAAACCTCTAATCCGGTTGAAGAAATACTAGGCGTCCTGAATATGATACGAAAGAATACAGATCAGGTTAGCCCTAATCTGTTGATCGATATAAAACGATATTACCCACAAGCATTTGCCCTATTTCGGCAATATAAGGAGGGACAGATTATGAGATCAATTCTTGAAAATATACAAAAAGGTATTTCTCAAGGCATATATCGTTCCGACATAAATCCGACCATTCTAGCCCGCTTACGGGTCGAACAAATCGAGTTAGCATTTAACCACGATCTATTCCCAACCGATCAATATTCGATGCACGATGTACAGGCCGAACTGATGCATCACTTTGTACGAGGAATGCTAACCGAAAAAGGCTTCACCATTTACAATCAGTACGTTAATCAATACAACCATGAGGTTAAGTAATACCAGAAAAACAGTGCTAATCTGGCTGCTCGGATTATTGAGTAGTTCAGGTCCGGTGCTGGCCCAAACCCGGCAGGAATTCTCGCTGAATGAAGCGATCAAGTATGCCATTGACAATAATATAAATGTTAAAAACTCTGGACTGGATGCGCTGAGTGCTGAAGCACGGATTCAGGAGTTGCGTGGAGTCGCTTTGCCGCAGGTAAGTGTGGCTGGATCAATATCGGATAATCTAATTATTCAACGAGCTTTTCTTCCGGCCAAATTTTTTAACGTGAATGCTGCCGACAGTGACCCTCCAGTTGCTGTTCAGTTTGGCGTAGCTTATTCAGGTAGTGCGACCGGTACGTTAAACCAACTTTTATTTGATGCGTCGTATCGACTAGGTCTGCGTGCCGCTGATACCTATCGGCAATTGGCCCAGAAAAATGTAAAAGCCTCGAAAATTAGTGTTGCTGAACAAGTTGCCAAAGCCTATTATGGTGTATTGGTGAATGAGCAGCAGATCAAATTATTGGATCTGAATATTGCCCGGGTTGACACGTTGTATCGAAATACACAAGGGCTAAACAAGCAGGGGTTTGCCGAAAAGATTGATGTAAGCCGCCTTGAAGTGCAGGTTAATAACCTGAAGGCTGAACGTCAGAATGTTAAGAACTTGGTGGAGTTGAGTTATTACCTGCTCAAGTTTCAGATGGGACTAGGGATAAATGACAATATCACGCTGACAGAGCAGATTCAGGATATTGACCTCGATGCCGTTGAACGAACTACGATGCAATCAGCCGCTGAGTTTGATTACAATCAACGAATTGAATTCTCGACCTTGCAATCGCAGATTGAACTGGCTGATCTGGATGTTCAGAATATTGCCAAGCTGTACTATCCGCGACTCACTGCTTTCGCCAACTACGGCTACAACACGGGCCGAAATAAATTTGGCGAAGTAATTGGTTCACCCTGGTTCAATTCGTCGATGATAGGAATTAACCTATCTGTTCCGGTTTTCGATGGCTTTCAGAAGAAATACCAATCGCAACAGAAGCGGTTTACGTTGCAGAAGGCACAGAATAGCGGCCAATTGCTAAAAAATACGATTGATCTGCAAATCCGCCAGTCGACAATTACGCTGGGAAACAGCCTGCAAACGCTACGTACGCAAAAGCGGAATGTCGATCTGGCTCAGGAAGTTGCCCGCGTAACCAAAATCAAATACCAGGAAGGGGTTGGTTCGAATATTGAAGTACTGGATGCTGAAAATTCGTATCGACAGGCCCAAACGAACTACTTCGCATCCTTGTACAACTTCCTGCAAACCAAAGTCGATGCCGACAAAGCGAATGGAAAGCTTTACACAGGCAATTAAACAGTTTGCGTGTTCCATATTTCAAGTTCTATGTTTCATGTTAAGGGACTGAATTATGGCTATTTAAACCTGAAATGAATCTTTAAAATGCTACGGATGAAACCATATTACGCCCTTATTCTTGTGAGTTTATTAGCTGCCTGCTCACAGGAAAAAAAATCGAATGATCTGCAAGGTAAACGCGAAGAACTAGCTCAGTTGAAATCGCAGCAGGCAGAATTAACGACGAAAATCAAATCGCTGGAAGCTGAGGTTAACAAGCTCGATCCGAAAAAGGCCGAGGAAACCCGCGTGAAAGATGTAACGGTGTCTCCACTGGCAGCCTCTACATTCAAGCACTTTGTTGAATTACAGGGATCGATTGATGCTAAAAACAACGTACTGGTCTCGCCAAAATCGGGCGGTGTTGTTACGGCTGTTTTCGTGAAAGAAGGCGATAACGTTCGGGCCGGTCAGCCCATTGCCAAAGTTGATGACGAAGTTCTGCGCGAGTCACTATCTGAAGTGAAAACCCAGCTTTCGCTTGTAAATACCGTGTATGAGAAACAAGCCGCTCTATGGAAACAGCAAATCGGTACCGAAATCCAATACCTACAGGCGAAGAATAACAAAGAATCGCTCGAACGCCGATTAGCTACGCTGAATGCGCAGTTGGGACAGTCGACCGTAACGGCGCCTATCTCGGGCGTTGTCGATCAGGTCATCGTTAAAGTTGGTCAGTCAGCAGCACCCGGTATGGGGCTGGTTCGGGTGGTAAATCTGTCGCAGTTGAAAGTAGTTGCTAAAGTAGCGGACTCGTATTCGGGTAGCGTTCGGAAAGGCGATCCTGTTGTGATTGACTTCCCTGATCTGAATAAAACCCTGAACTCGCGCATATCATTTGTGGCTACGATGGTAGATCCTGCTACCCGGACATTTACGATCGAGGCTCCCCTACCCTCCGATAATGCCTTGAAACCCAATATGCTGGCTCGTATCAAAATCAACGACGCCACGCAGGGGAATGCCATTGTGATTAATCAAAACCTGATTCAGAGTACGGAGAACGGTCAGCTCGTGTACGTAGCTGTAAACGAAGGAGGCAAAAAAATCGCTAAAGCGAAGACCGTAAAAACGGGGCAATCGTACGGTGGTCAGATTGCCATTACGCAAGGACTACAGGCGGGCGATCAAATCGTTACGGCTGGTTATCAGGATTTAGTTGACGGACAACAAATTAATTATTAGTAGAGACGCAATCCCTTGCGTCTCATTCGCGTCAGCCATGCCAGCCAGGTATGAGACGCAGGGGGTTAATGAAGCATAATGATTAAAAAGACGCAAGGGATTGCGTCTCTACAACCAACCAACAACTTTTATGAAATTTGAACAGTATAAAACCCTCGGCTTTACCAACTGGTGCGTTGAGAACCGGACGGCGATTTACATATTCACCTTCCTGATTACGCTTGGCGGGCTGTTCGTGTATAATAACCTGCCCAAAGAGCAGTTTCCCGACATCAAAGTGCCGCAGGTGTATATCAACACGGTATACGTCGGTACGGCTCCTGCCGATATTGAGAACACGATCAACAAGCAGATCGAGAAACAGCTCAAGTCGATTTCGGGTGTTAAGCGCATCAAATCCAATGCGTTGCAGGACGTATCGGTTATTCTAGTTGAGTTTAACCCCGATGTAGAATCGGCCGAAGCGTTGCAACGGGTTCGCGATGCTATCGACAAAGCAAAGCCCGATCTGCCACAAAAGCTTGACTCAGGTCCAACCGCACAGGATGTTGACTTCTCCGAAATGGCGATCATGAACATCAACATGGCGGGTAGCTTCTCGCTGAAACAATTGAAAGAATATGCCGAAGACTTACAGGATGTGATTGAAGGGATGCCCGAAATTCGTCGGGTAGACATCGTTGGTGCGCTGGAACGCGAAATTCAGATCAATGTCAACTTGCCACGAATGCAGTCGGCAGGTCTGGCTTTTTCCGATATTCAGCAAGCGATTCAGGGCGAAAACATCAACGTATCAGGTGGTGAATTACCGATTGACGGTGTGCGAAGAACGGTTCGTGTGAAAGGTGAGTTTACCGATGTTACGCAACTTGAGAATCTGCAAATTCGGACGGCAACCGGTGCTACGGTTCGCCTTGGTGACATTGCCCAGGTGCGGGATAACTTTGAAGAACAGCAGGATTTTGCCCGCTTGAATAACAAGTCGGTTGTAACGCTGAACGTGATCAAACGAGCCGGGGCAAACCTTATCTCGGCGGCCGACCGGATCGAGAAAACCATCGAAGAATACAAAGAATCGCGTTTCCCGGAAGGTTTGGACGTGAAAATCACTGCCGACCAATCGGAACGTACCCGCGAAAACGTCAATGACCTGATTAACACGGTTGTTCTGGGCTTCATCTTTGTGGTATTAGTGCTCATGTTCTTCATGGGTGTTCGCGACGCTATTTTCGTTGGCTTGTCCGTACCCTTATCGGCGCTGGTTGCCTTCGTGCTGATGCCCGTTCTTGGGCCAATGGTGGGTGCGTCGTTTACGCTGAATACGATGGTACTGTTTGCCTTCCTGCTTGGTTTGGGGCTGGTGGTTGATGATGCCATTGTGGTTATCGAGAACTCCCACCGACTCTTCAATGAGAACAAAAACTGGAACATCAAACAGGCCGTGAAAGCCGCTGCGGGTGAGGTATTCGTACCGGTATTGTCAGGTACACTGACGACCATTGCGCCGTTCTTCCCGCTCTTATTCTGGCCGGGTATTGTGGGTGAATTCATGAAGTTTCTACCTCTGACGCTGATTCTAACGCTGTTCGCTTCGTTGTTTGTGGCTTACGTGATCAACCCGGTTTTTGCGGTTACGTTCATGAAACGGCATGAAGACGACCATCACGAAGACAAGCAGTCGTTTGCCGAAATCAGACGGCCGCTTATTATCATGACCGTGTTGGCGGGTATTGGCTACGTAATTGACCGAGGCATTGGTAATCTGTTTGTCCTGTTCATTATTCTGTACGTGTTTAACCACTACGTGCTGACACCCAGACTGATTGTGCCTTTCCAGGAAACATTATTGCCTGCACTCAAGAACGGTTATCGCAAGCTGATTTCGTGGATATTGACTGGCTGGCGTCCGGCCTGGGCTATTGTTGGCGCATTTGGTTTGCTGATTCTTACCTTCATCATTGTTGGTATTGCTAAACCAAAAGTGCTCTTCTTCCCCAGCGGTGAGCCTGATTACATATATGTGTACAACGTAATGCCCGTTGGTACCGATGCCCGCGTAACCGATTCCGTTACCCGCGTCATTGAGAAGCGCGTATTTAAGGTTTTGGATGATAACAAGGCGACGGATATTGTTAACTCGGTTATCTCGAACGTGGGTAAAAACGCTGGCGACCCAATGAACCCGGACCGCTCGGCGACTCCGCAGAAATCGAAGGTTACGGTTGCCTTTAAGCCAAACGAAGAACGGCACGGCATCTCGACCGATTCGCTGTTGAGTAAAGTTCGGAAGGCAGTTAGTGGGTTGCCTGGTAGTGAAATTTCGGTAGAGCGTGAATCGAATGGACCGCCAACTGGTAAACCAATTGCAATTGAAATTGCGGGCGAAGAGTTCGATGAGCTCAAGAAACTGGAAAAGCAGGTTCGTCAAAAAATTGCTCAGGCGGGTATTCAGGGGATCGACCAGTTGAAGTCTGACCTGATTACCAACAAGCCCGAGATTGTAATCGACATCGATCGCGATAAAGCAGAACGCGAAGGTATCTCGTCGGGTCAGGTTGCCTTGGCCATTCGGACAGCTTTGTTTGGTCTGGAAGTTTCGAAATTCCGGGACGCTAAAGACGAGTACCCGATCATGGTTCGCTTACAACAGGACGATCGTAGTCAAATTGATAAGCTCCTGAGTCTGAACATTGTTTATCGCGACATGGTAATGGGTGGCCAATTACGTCAGGTTCCTATTACGTCGGTGGCAAACATTAGCTATTCGACGACCTTTAGTCAGATAAACCGGAAGAATCAGGAACGTATCGTTACACTAAGTTCTGATGTTGTGCCGGGCTACAACGCCAACGAAATTGTGGCTCAGATTCAGGATGTTATTGATGATATGGACGTTCCGAATGGCTACAAGGTCAAGATGGGTGGTGAGCAGGAAGACCAACAAGAATCGATGAACTTCCTGGTGTCGGCCTTCGGTATTGCCATGCTACTGATCTACCTGATCATGGCCACGCAATTTAACTCGGTCGTGAAACCGCTGATTATTTTCGTAACCATCCTGTTCTCGCTGATTGGCGTACTGCTTGGGTTCGTTATTTTCAACAAAGATTTCTCGGTTATTATGTCGGGGGTTGGTATTATCTCCCTGGCTGGTATCGTGGTGAAAAACGGGATTCTACTTATTGAGTTCATTGAAGAACTACGGGGCCGGGGTGTGCCTCTCCGAAAAGCCATCATCGAAGCAGGTGGTATCCGTCTGACGCCGGTATTGCTGACGGCATCGGCGGCTGTATTGGGTCTGATTCCGCTAGCGTTAGGTATCACTGTTGATTTCGTAGGTCTGTTCCGCGATTTCGATCCACACATTATCGTCGGTGGTGATAGCTCCGTATTCTGGAACATTTTGGCTTGGACAATCATCTTCGGTCTGACGTTCTCCACCATCCTGACACTCGTTATTGTGCCTTGTATGTACTGGATCAACGAGCGTATTCGGATGAAATGGTTTGGTAAAAAAGATCCAGCTTTGGAGCCTAAAGAGGAATTGGAAGAAGAGTTAGCGTAAGGGATTATAAAAGCGATAACAGCCGATGATTTCGAAATCATCGGCTGTTATCGCTTTGTAGCTTTGTTATTGATTCCGGTAGTTATCGCTAATTGTTTTTTGTCATCCCGACGCAGGAGGGATCTTCGGAGTAGCTCATTGATTAGTCTACTCCGAAGATCCCTCCTGCGTCGGGATTGTAAGTTTGCCTTGAACAAATAATCTTTGGTTGTCCAGGCCATACCTACGTCGGGATGGTCTTCTAGACCGGTTGTCATGACAAAAACGCCCATATTTCTCGTTAGAATAAATATGGTTACTCAAACACAATCCGGCTCCAGCGTTCAGGCATGTGCGTGTCGTAAACACCGTGTGGACTCATCACCATAGCTGGGTGGGGTTGAACTTCGGCGCCTGAAACCATCAATTTCTGGAATCGGCCCAGAAACATACGCCATTCGTCGCCCGGTTGAGGAGGGAGACTTCGTCCGTTGGCCAACCAGGTCATACTGTTCCAGGGGATGGCTATTTCCAGACTCCAGCCGTTGTCAATATCACTGTTGTTATTGAGTGTACCATCAATATGAACGGCAGTTTCCAGACCCGGCATGTCATAATTCAGAAACGCCCACCGCAGTCCCCGAGGATGTGTGCCGTACCAGAACGAAGCTCCATTTCGATCAGAATCACCACCGAATGTCATCGCCTGTGGGTGATGCACATCAAATTGCGGCACATCGAATCGACTTCCGCGCTGATAGGCGTCTTTCCAGATAAAAAACACTTCATAAAGCGTATTTCGAGCGTTTACTTCCAGCTCGTAATAGCAGTCTCCCCCATCGATGAATAATTCGAGGTCGTTTTCGAGGAAGATAATGGAATCACGTTCGGTTAAATGAGCCTCTACAAAAGGCTCCTCAGCCCAGAAAGCAACGTACAAATGCGTGTCATTCCAGAGAATAGCCGCTTTGGTATCGTACATGCCCGGCCCGCCCGTCGCCATATCTACAAATCGATGACTCCAGACGGCATTCTGCCAAACTGGTTTTGTGACATCACCATTGATCATTATTGACTCTGTAATTTTCTGGGCAGTGTAGGAATTCATAGGATGGCCGGGTTTTGACAAACATACAATGGCGAATATATTTACGAAGTAAGTAATTGAGCTGGCGAGGTATAAATAACGAAAACACGCTATATACTGTCAAACTTTACGGATGCTGATTCCGTTAGGCAACTATGTCCTTCATTCGCTAATTCATGAACCGTACCGCCTTATTTTTCATTCTTCCTGCCATTCTTCTGCTGATTGACTGGTATGTCTTTCAGGCTGTTAAAACACTGAGCCGGTCGGCTTCAGAAAGTACGCAACGAATTATTGCTATTGCCTTTTGGGGTTTTACAGCGGTGTCGTTGCTGTTGTACGTTATCATGCAACTCCTGCCACCGGATTCCATCAGCCGCAACACCCGTACATTTTTGTGGGCAGCCATCGCTATCCCCTATTTCTCAAAGATTTTTGCCGTTCTGATTATCCTGATTGATGACATCGGCCGCTTCTTCCGCTGGCTTGTATCGCTGTTTTACAAGCCTGAAGTGCGTGAAGCCGTTGAAGATACAACCCGCCAGACGATCCCCTCTACCGATACCATTACCCGCTCGGATTTCCTGATGAAAACGGCTCTGGTTGTTGGTGCTGTGCCTTTTGTAGGCTTTACCTGGGGAATACTTTCGGGAGCACACGACTATAGAATCCGACGGATTAAACTCCCGCTCAAAAATCTGCCATCGGGCTTTCATGGCATGACCATTGCCCAGATTTCGGACATTCATTCAGGTAGTTTTTTCAACAAAACTGCCGTAAAAGGTGGCGTTGAGATGTTACTTGGCCAGAAACCCGATATGGTCTTTTTTACGGGGGATCTCGTTAACAGCCATGCCGAAGAGGTTAATAGCTACATCGATGTATTTGATAAAGTAAAAGCGCCACTGGGTGTTTATTCAACCTTAGGCAACCATGACTACGGTAAATACGTACAGTGGTCAAGCCCACAGGCTGAGCGACAAAACGTAATGAACGTGGTCGCAGCTCACAAACAAATGGGCTGGAATATCATGATGGATGAGAATAAGATTCTGGAACAGGGTGGTGATAAAATCGCGCTCATTGGTGTTCAGAACTTGGGTTTTGGACCAGCGGCCTTACGGGCCGGTGACCTCGCCAAAGCCTACAAAGGAACAGAAGATTACCCCGTCAAGCTCCTCCTCTCCCACGATCCTACACACTGGGATGCCGAAGTCAATAAGAAGTACAAGGATATCGATGTGCAGTTCAGTGGTCATACGCACGGTGCTCAGTTCGGTGTAGAAGTTGGCGATGTCAGATGGAGCCCGGCGCAGTATTTCTATAAGCAATGGGCTGGATTGTATCAGGAAGGCGATCAACGACTCTATGTCAATCGGGGATATGGCTATATTGGCTACCCCGGTCGGGTCGGTATTTTGCCCGAGATTACGATTTTTGAATTAGTAAAAGCCTAAGTTGTTAATCAAATTCCTTGCTAAACGGTTTTTCAACAGGATTTTCAAGATTTGTTTTACTACGGCCCATTCAATAAATCCTGAAAATCCTGTTAATCCTGTCGAAAAAATATTGTCAACTAATAATCATAACAAACCCTATGAAAATTGTATTCATAACCGGACTATCGTTTTTCATGTCCCTGTTTTCGTATCTAATTCCGAAGTCAGCTGAACCAGCAGAAGCGACAATTCCGCTATGTCATAATTCTACTACCAACGGTGTTGGAAATGATATGTCGGCGATGGCTGCTGATCCGGCTTTCCAACGTTTGCACGAAGCTCCTCTCCCATTTACTTACACCGGTGCTGGCGAAATGATTAAATTCTCCACGCCAGACGGTCAGTCGGCCAATGGATTCCTGCTGAAAGCGAAAAAGCCATCGAACAAATGGCTGCTGGTTTATCAGGAATGGTGGGGCCTGAACGACAACATCAAACAACAATCTGAAACGTTCTACAACGACCTTAAAGATGTTAACGTACTGGCGGTAGATATGTATGACGGTAAAGTGGCTACCGAGCCTTCTGAAGCCGGGAAATTAATGCAAGGCGCTAATAAAGAACGGCTCACCAACATTCAAAAAGGGGCCATTGCCTATGCGGGTCCCAAAGCCGAATTTGCCAGCGTAGGCTGGTGCTTTGGTGGTATGCTGTCGCTACAATCAGCTATGCTGGAAGGCAAACAGGCTAAAGGCTGCATTATGTACTACGGTCGTCCAGAGCAGGATGTTGAGAAACTGAAAACATTAGATACCGATGTATTGGGCTTTTTCGGTAGTCAGGATAAAGGCATCACGCCTGAATCGGTGAAGGCATTTGAAGAGAATATGGCGAAAGCGGGCGAGAAAGTGACGGTGAAAATGTACGACGCCGGTCATGGTTTCGCGAACCCCAGCAATCCGGTTTATAACAAAGAAGCAGCCGCTGACGCGTACAAGCTGGCACTAGCTTATTTGAAAAATAAATTGAAGGCTTAATTAGCTCAGAATTCGTACGGTAAAGCCTGACTGTGTTCTCATGGTCAGGCTTTTAATTAAACTTTAACCGCTTTCTTCTAGTTTCCATTAAACGCGGGAGCTTTTGTTCAGTCTAACCTACAAATCGAGCAAAACTCACCAAGAAGATGAAAACGATAAAATGGAGTGGCGTATTAGCTGGCCTGCTTTTAGGTATAGCTACTGTTAGTTTCGGACAATATGGACCGGGTAACGGCTACGGCCAGGGTTACCCAAATGGGAGTAATTGCAGCCCAGCTTATCCAAATGGTTATGGGCAGAATTACCCCAATCAGGGCTACCCAAATGGATATAATAATGGCTATGGCCAGGCGTATCCGAATGGGAATTATGGTTATAACCAATATGGGCAAGCGTATCCAGTTCAGCCACCGGTTGTAGTTGTTCCACCAAGAGTTGTTGTGACTCCTCCGCCAGTTGTTGTTGCCCCTCCAGTCGTTGTTCGCCCATATCCCAATTATGGATATGGCTATAATTATGGTGGTCGCATCGGTTATGGGCATGGTGGATTTTGGGGTGGTCGTGGTTATGGCCACGGTGGCCACCGCTGGTAGATAAATTGAGGTAGAGTAACTGTCTGGATTAATCAGCCTTATGAGGTTCGGTTAATCCAGACATAAGTAGATGGTTCAACAAGTTAATTTTAAACGAAAAGTCATGAAAACGATAAAACTTTTGCCCTTACTTACGGCTGGTTTGCTAGTTGTCCTGATGACTAGTTGCGGACCGGCTTACGTAAGTACTGGTGTGGGTTACGGCCCTCGCCCCTATTATGGATACGGTTATAACCCATATCCATATGGGTACGGATATGCACGACCTTATGGCTACTATAGACCCCCTGTAATTGTCCGGCCTGCCCCCCGCTATTATTCTCCTGGCCCTCGATACTATGGAGGGGGTAGTCCTAATGCCCGCCGTGGAGGAGGTGGCGGTTTCTACGGGGGTGGTCGGTCCCGTGGGCCACGTTAATTAATTAAAAAGAGGGAGTACAAAAAAGCATCGGCTTAGCTAAGCCGATGCTTTTTATGTTTTAGAAATCGTTATTAAGCAGGCGATTGATAGGGGTTCCCGATCAATTTCGAGTAATCGCCGGATTCAATCAGGGGCTTGTCGTCCGTTGGAAGATTATATAAATAAATCCAGCAGTCGGTTAGTGTGTCATTGAACGATACTGGGATAATCGCTCGAATAAATTCGGTAGGTTGTTCAAAATCCTCCCCAACGCCTTCGTAGTAATCCAGATAGGTCAAAATAGCCGATTTCTGGTTGCTTATATTGAAAACGGTTCCGTATACGTAGGCGTTGCTGCTCTCGTTATAAATAGCTCCAGGGTAGCTTCCCATGTCGAAAACCTGTCCCTTAAATTGGCCTTCGCCGACATTACGACCTCGCTGGCGGAGGTATTGAGCAAAGGAATTATCGAAAGGCGGGCGAAGTGTGCCGTAAACGATCAGGAAATCAGGATTGTTAGTCATTAAATAAATATAGCTGGCAGGTTGACGAAAGTAGTTAATTTTGCCGTTAACTAGATAAAACCGGGTTCAACAATGAAAAAGACGCAAGTATTTCTGATGATAGCTGCATCGCTGATGCTGATTGACGTGCCCGTCCAAACCCTGGCATCTACTAGTACTACAAAGACGGAGGTTTCGGCTATTGGCCGTAAGCGAAAAGGCTATAAACCCCGACGTGGTGGCCTATTTAATACGGGACTTTTCCGAAAGAAAAACCCTTGTGGTTGCCCGAATCATTAAGCTACCAGTAAGAAATTGTATTTATATAAGAGTCAGGCCCTTAGATGGGCCTTTTTTCGTTTTATTAGTTGTAAAAATCTGTGTTTCAGCATATTTTTTCTTACCTTTGCAGAAAAATTGCCTGAACTGGGATTCGTTTGATTATGCTTATTAGCATGATAAGCTACGGTCCTTTCTTCAATGATTTTTCAAAATCCGGGTAATCAGTATAATCAAACAAATCCCGGTTAAAACTGTATGCAATCAATTCGCAATATAGCAATCATCGCCCACGTTGACCACGGCAAAACGACTCTGGTTGACAAAATTATTCACGCGTCAAAACTCTTTCGGGAAAATCAGGAGTTCGGCGATCTGATTTTGGACAACAATGACCTGGAGCGTGAGCGGGGCATTACCATCGTATCGAAAAACGTATCGGTACGTTACAAAGATGTTAAAATCAACATCATTGATACGCCAGGCCACAGTGATTTTGGTGGTGAGGTTGAGCGGGTACTGAAAATGGCCGATGGCGTTTGTCTGTTGGTCGATGCTTTTGAAGGAGCTATGCCGCAAACACGCTTCGTGTTGAGCAAAGCGCTGCAATTGGGCCTGAAACCCATTGTTATTGTAAACAAGGTCGACAAAGAAAATTGCCGCCCTGACGAAGTACACGAACAGGTTTTCGATCTGATGTTCAATCTCGGTGCTACCGAAGACCAATTGGATTTCCCAACGGTATACGGTTCGTCGAAACAGGGCTGGATGGGTCCAGATTGGAAAACCCCAACCGACAACATCACTTACCTGCTCGACACCATCGTTGAGAACATACCTGCTGCTCCCGTAAACGAAGGCTTACCTCAGATGCAGGTTACCTCGCTCGATTATTCGGCTTTCGTAGGTCGGATTGCAATCGGTCGGGTACACCGGGGTACACTGAAAGAAGGCGCCAGCATGGGCCTTGCCAAGTCGGACGGTACCGTGAAACGGGTTCGTATCAAAGAACTGCACACATTTGAAGGTCTTGGGAAACAGAAAGTTGCCGAAGTTCAATGTGGTGATATTTGTGCTGTAACGGGCCTTGAAGACTTCGAGATTGGCGATACGCTGACGGATTACGACAAGCCTGAACCACTTAGCCGTATTTCGGTAGATGAGCCAACCATGAACATGTTGTTCACGATCAATAACTCGCCATTCTTCGGTAAAGAAGGTAAGTTCGTGACTTCACGTCACCTGCGTGAGCGGCTTTACAAAGAAATTGAGAAAAACCTTGCGCTGCGTGTAGAGAATACAGATAGCGAAGACCGCTTCCTGGTTTATGGTCGTGGTATTCTGCACTTGTCGGTTCTGATCGAAACGATGCGTCGGGAAGGTTATGAATTACAAGTTGGTCAACCACAGGTATTATACAAAGAGGATGAAGACGGTCGTAAGTTGGAGCCTATTGAAACCCTCGTTGTAGACGTACCTGAAGAAACGGCCGGTAAGGTTATCGAATTGGCAACGCAACGTAAGGGCGAATTGCTGATTATGGAGCCAAAAGGCGACTTGCAACACCTTGAATTTGATATTCCTTCGCGTGGTCTAATCGGTCTTCGGTCGAACGTTCTGACGGCTACCTTCGGGGAGGCTGTAATGAGTCACCGTTTCAAAGAATATCAGGAGTATAAAGGGCCAATTCCAGAGCGGATCAACGGTTCGTTGATCTCAATGACCAGCGGTGTGTCTACGGCTTATTCGATTGATAAACTGCAGGATCGTGGATCGTTCTTTATCGAACCAGGTGATGAAATTTATACGGGTCAGGTAATTGGCGAACACAACCGTCAGAACGACATTGTGGTTAACGTGACGACCGCGAAACAGTTGACCAACATGCGGGCTTCGGGTTCGGATAACAACGTGAAAATTGCTCCGAAAATCTCGTTCTCACTCGAAGAGAACATGGAGTACATCCAGAAAGATGAATACCTAGAAGTAACACCGAAGTCGATGCGGATTCGTAAAATCTATCTGGACGAAAACGAACGCAAACGCAACCAGAGCAAGTTTGCAATGGCTTAGTTATAAGCGTACTTATATACAAAAAATCCCCGCTGAGTGCTCAGCGGGGATTTTTTGTATTAACTAAAAGCAGAATTAATTGCTGCTTACAAGAGAGCGATCTAAGCGAAAAGCAAATGTTGACTGCGTTTTAAGCGGAAGTGTCATTGGTTTTGCCAAAGATGTTGAATGTACCATTGGTTTCGACGTCATATATTCAGTTTGCTTGCGCGCCTGATAATATCCGGCGATGAAGAGTGTACCACCAATGACTGCTACTGTGATCTTTTTCATAACAATTGTTTCGCACCCGTAAGGCTGTATAGGGTGGATATGATTAAGTTTAAATCTAGGCCAATTTATGGGTTAGATGAGCTACTTCTACTTACTTTTTAGTGTGCGGTCACTAGTCTCTTAACCCAACAGCAACGTTGAGACGGAGACACCTATGCCTTGGTTACAGGTACAAGACAATAATTTCTTGAATGGAACCGATGCGGTCCGAAAAAGATAGATCTCATCATACTTAGCAAGGCTTCTGGAAACGTATTCAGCAGTGAAGTTTTCATGTATTGTCGTTGTAAGTTGATTTCAATTAAAAACTAAATCCCATCCTGAAAAACAATCGGTTATAGGAGCGATCTTCTATTTGTGACAGAACCTGAACACCATCTACTGAAGCTACTTGTCTGGCTTCCTGATGTTTGTAGCCTGCACTAATCAAAAATCCGGTTCCGTTCCCTTTGTTGATCCGAAGTCCTATTCCCGGACTCCACAACCAGCCCCCTTTTAGTTCACTGTCGTGTGGATTTGGACCTGCAATGGCATAACCGCTTTCAAGTGTGTAAAAAGTTGTCAGGCGTTTGGTATGACCAAAAATATCGCCCTGAATAGCCCCTGCTAGTGGTATAAAAGCGGAGTTATTATAGTAATCAACACCCAAAGCGAGCCCAGTTATAAGTTGTGGTCGCAGTGTATAACCTACAAACGTATGAATTGTTAAGCCGATTCGGTTACCAGCAGGCCGAATCGAAGAATAGTTATAATAGTTCGGCAAATAGATATAATTGCCATAATAGTTATAAGCGTCGGATGGATCTGGACGTACTCGTCCTGCCTGAATCCCCATCTCAACAGTTGTTCGCCAACGACTGGCCTTACCTGGCTCTTTCTGAGCCTGTACAAGGCTATTAGATAGACTAAAAAGCACAACTAGATACGTAAATGTTTTCATGGTGCAGTAGAGATTAGTTTGCAGGACTGGCGTCAATTTTACTGAGTAATCGTAGCGCAGTAGGATTGGAATAATCATACTGGTACAAGCCATCTTTACCGATGGTAAGCAGGGTTTTCGAGAGCGGAATAACATCAAATGCGTTCACATTCGCGAACGTTTGCTGAGCTTTTAAATCAAGCGGATTTGAAGCATCAAAAACACTCAATCCTTTATTACCCTGACACACAAACAACGTTGGATAATCGATGCCGAGCCCGTAAGGAGTGTCGAGAGGATAGGTTTTGACTACGCGGGGGGATGTCAGGTTTGTAATATCAATAACATCGAGTACATCCTGGGTACCCGCAACGCCACATGTACTGGTGCCACGCAGTGTCACATAGGCGTAGTTTTCGTGTACCACGACCGGATCGCAGGAACGAACGTGCGAAAAGGCTGAAAGCTGCTTTGGTTCGGCTGGGCTGGTAGCATCGTAGATGTACATACCCGTAGTGGTGCCAATAAACAGATTGTTACGGTACGGGAAAATCGTTTCGACGCTCCAGCCTAGGGAAACTGTTTTGCCTTTTACTGGCGTCGCTGGCTGGGAGATATCGAACAGTTGTAAAGACGAGCTATTGACTACATACAACTGATTATTCATGATGGCAAAACGCGCCATTGATCCACCCGTTCCGGTTGTTGGCGCAGTTGGTGATTTCATTGAGTTATAAGCAACATCGGCAAAGGCGAAGGTTTCATAGTACCGACCAAACCACGCAATAGGTACCAAATAGGGGAGTACATTAAACGTGCCCTCACAGTCAGTTTTAACCGTTTCTGTCGCAATGTCTTCTCGCTGATCATAGATTTTCATGGTTTGTTTGTCGTATGACCAGGAGGTGCGCCCTACCGCACCATATGTAAAACCCGTTTCGGCCCGGCTCACTTCTTTAATAGCCGTTGGATTGCTAATGTCCAGCGCTACCAGATCGATGTAGCTGTCGGCGTAGAGAATATTATCACGCACGGCTATATCGACATTGCCCGGAATTGGAAGAAACGAAATGGCTCTTGGATTGGATGGATTGCTATTGTCAAAAACGTGAATGCCTTTCTTGACTTCTACGATAAATACATACTGGTCTTTTACATACAGCTTTCCCGGATTGACAAGCGTTTGGGGCGATCCAGAAGAAATTGGTTGACGAAGATCAGACAGGGCGAGCTGGATCGGTGTATATTTTCGATACGTTCTTGTCTGCTCGCAGTTGTCTGTACAACTGGTCAGGTAAAATAAAGGAAGAATTAAGGCGAGTATATAAGCTTTCATAGAGATCATGGTTGTTGGCTAAAACAATGATTCTCTGTGATATGAAAGCGTTGGAACCGTCTGGAAAATAAATTGCCCGGCTGTCTTGAACACGACCGGGCAATATTGATCTTACACAAAAAGGCAATTATTGTTTTTTATACGCGTAGGTCGAACCATCGGCAATAACGGCTCCACGTGGAATACGCTCACCTAAATAGAGCACCGTTTCGGAAAGCCGGAAATCTTGTTGTGTGGTATCTTTCTCAAAATAAATGATTCCTTCGGTGCTGCCGCCCTTTGTAAATGAGAGCGAATAGCGGCTGTCTGAAATAGGTAATCCGTTCCGCACCTTTCGGAAATTACCCGAATTTGTAACACCATCGATAGTCAACGTTTCAGAATAACCGGCGTCTGCAGCGGTGACTGTTTTTTGTGATAAGCCGTAGGTAATAGTCGTTAGCATCCATTCGCCGGATAGGGGAGATGGCGGGAAAACGCAACCGCAAATGCGTTTTTCACAGCTGAAAACCAATAGAATTAAAAAAATAGTAAAGGGGAGGATTCGTACAGTTTTCATAATCAGTTCAGTTTTTTATACACCAATACGCGGGGTAAATCGCCACCATGATATAGCCTTAATTCATTGGCTGTTGGTAATTCGAAGCGGGCAACCGCTTTCAAATTCTTGAAGTACTGTTGCTCAAACTGCGTTGCCGCAGGCGATCCGGCTACTTTTGTACTCCCCAACTGGTCGGCCACCATAAGACCATCAATAGCGGCAAATAAATTCAGGTTGTATGTATTGATCGACGACTTACCACTGGCTTTAAATGAGGTAATATCGTGCGGTGGGTTGTCGGTATCTAAGGTGAATATGAGTGTTACGGCGTACGTAGAATCGGAGTCAACAAGCTGCCAGGTTCCAATCAGCTCTGCTATTTTTGGCGCTAATTCGGGCTGAGATTTTGTACATTGACTCAGGACCAACGTAATAAGCATCAGGCAGCTAATGGCTACGAATCTCATGTGTTACTCGTTTTAGTGGGATCGGCAATTTTACCGACGAAAAGAATAGTGCCCGACGCTTTTTCGTGAATGACAAAGATAAAGGGGCGATTACACAG
The DNA here is from genome assembly GCF_054776755.1 of Spirosoma litoris. Lineage (NCBI taxonomy): Bacteria > Pseudomonadati > Bacteroidota > Cytophagia > Cytophagales > Cytophagaceae > Spirosoma > Spirosoma litoris. The sequence continues at coordinate 42,708 of NZ_BAAHBI010000011.1, forward strand.
AATAGGTACAGGCGCCGACGTTACCGATATGCCTCCAGTTGTAACGGCTGCTGCTTCGGTCCCTTGCTCATCTACAGCCACAAATGTGTTCTGTTTTACAAAGCTAAGCGTAAGTCCGCCTTGCTTGTTTATTTTCGTGAAATCAGCTCCATCCGTGAAGGCCGTTGGCATACCGAGCGTACTCAGTGTTTTGTTTAGATTGATGGCATAAGTCAGCGTGAATTTAGGCAACCCAATATCAATCATACTCGACGTCATGGCTTGTTGTAGCTGTGTCCATTCGTCACCACTGAAGCTATTTATCAGCGCATCGGCAGTCGTACTCTCAGTAGGTAATAACACCGTCATGGCAAAGTTGCCGGAGCCATAAGGTAGTTCAAAAGCGGTATACGTTGACCGGGAAGCGTGTTTTAACGCCGTATTAAGCCGCATCATCCGCACAGTTGTTGTTGTGCCCGATGCTAGTTTGAACGGACTGTCAATCGTTTGCTCAGGTTTGAATTGGGTTGTCCAGTTCCCTTTGAAATACAGTGCGTTCATCAGAAACATGATATCGCTGGATTCAATCCGGTCAAGTACTTTCGGGATTTTACCGTTGGTTTTCTGGCTTGCCCAATTGTTGATTTTACCCACTGTAGCCGCATCGTCGAAATTCTGCGCCGATACTTCTGCCTGAAACGATTGTTTCAGTAAATCCTGGAAAGAAGTTTCCACCGAAAACGTATTCCGATACCACACTGAGTTGGCCAAAGAGAGCGTAACCTTAGAATCTACACCGGGTAGATTCTCTAGTAGATTCTGGTAGGTGTTATTGGCTTCGGCGAGAGTCTGAGTATCTAATTTCAGTGTTTTCTGAATCTCCTGAGCCGTTTGTCCGTTGGCTCCATTCAGGATCATGCCTAACGCAATATGTAGGCTCAGCGGAGAAATAAAGACGTTATTCGTTTGTCCTTCTTCGGCAACTACCTGCTTGGAGACATCGAACGCAAACTGGGTTGTTTGACTGGCAAAAGGTGCCGATACGCGCAAGTCGCTCGCTGTACTCGGCGGTGGGCTGACGTCGCTATTTTTACAACTAATAGTGGTTAGAAAAACACCCGCTGTAACCGTCAATAACGTTGAAAAAAGGGTCGATTTCATAGCGCTTTACGTTTTTTAGCTTGTATTGGTACAGAGGTATAGTAAATATCAATACAAGAATAGGCTATAAACAGTCTTTAGTCGTTGCGCGCTGGCTCCGTAGAGAACTTACCAGCGACTCGAAACCAGGGATAGTTTCCCCATATGGAAAGGTAACTCGGTGCTTCTGTTCACCAAGCTGTAATTCTATGTATTCGGCTCCACCGTCGGCACAATCGGGACAACCGATTATGGTATCTTTTTTACTAAAGGCATCCAGATTAGCATTCGCTTTAAGACTTTGCCAGTCGGAGAGGCTAATGGTTGATTGGCAACTTTGAGACGTAGACTGTGCTCGAGGTTGTACGTTTTTCTGGGTTAGGGTAACGCTGGTCCCGTTAAAAACGAAGTCTTTTACACATTGCGTACCCATACACATTCCGAATCTTGTTCCCGTACGGATAATTAAGTCATCACTAATTGATTCCTGGGGCGAGAGGCTGCTTGTACAACGGCCCAAACCAACAAGAAATAAGACGGCAATTGAGATGGTTTTCATGATACGAGAAATCAAAAGTGGTAATCAACGCCAAAACTCATACCAGCAGAAGTCGGGTGAGTTTGCACCTGTGCCTCAGGCTGAGTCCCTAATCCCAACGAAGGCTGATAAACACCTGCCAGCGAAGCTGACCATTGCTGAGTAGGTCGATAGCGTAGGCGAGCCCCCATCGTAGCCGCCAGCGAAAGAGGACGGTAGACGCCATCCTTTGCCGTAACAACCACTTCATTACCCACTGTGTTTCGAACGAAAATATTGGTAATCAGCCCGCCGAGTACAGCTAAGCTGAGCCGTTTGCGAGGGCGAAGCTGGTAACCTACCTGAAGAGGTACCTGCATATACTGGTAATTATTCGTCAGAATCTGATGTATTGAACCGGCGTAATTTGCCTGTTGATAGGCATTGCCCGCACCATTAGTAAAAACGGGTGAAGCGGCTGCCAGATCATTACCTTGGAAGCTGCTTTTCAGCGCATCTACATACAAGTTCCCCGATGTTGTATTGCGTCCGGTAAGCGCTACAAGCGAGGCTGCTGATGTCTGAGCCGGTGTTTCAACGGTTGACCGTCCAGATAAGTAGCCAATCCCGGATTCTAACGACCACCGTTCGCTTAACTGAACACCAGCACCAGCCTGGTAAGCAACCGAAAAATTAGCCCGACTACTAATCGATGAGCCGGTTGTTGTATTTTTTGATGCATTCAGATTGGCATAATTCGCATTCGCAATGGAAGTCGTTTGTACGGCTACCATCGGGTTGAATGAACCGGGCATAACCGTGGCCGACGCCCAAACATCACGACTCTTTTGTTTGGATTTGAAGGTTTCTGGCGTTAGCGCCACCTCTGTAGGACGGTGCCAGACAATACGATGAATCTGACTTATATCACGAAAGCGCAATGATTTTCCTGAAAGAGGTTCAAAGCGGGCTATTTTCGATGAATTCGACGGTTCTATTGTTGTTGCTACTGTTCGGGCCGCAAAAGAATTAACAGACATAGACCCACCAGAAGCCAACGAAAGCGCCCCATTTTCGATACCTGGCGGTATTGATGAACTTTTAGTCCCCATCACAAGACTAGCTCTCATCGCCATGCGTTGACTAATAATCGATTGGTCTTTTGTATCCGTGTTAGCTTTGATCTGAGCCAGCACACGACTGGTTTGTTCGCCAATCGTCGATGCAGTTAACGAAGCATCCGAACCTACTCTCGCCGAAGACAAGCCTGATTTCTTAGTGGGAGTAACTTCAGGTGAAGACTGAGCCAATGCTTCGTCTACGTTCGTGCTTTTAGGCGTAAGCGTCTTGTTGTTTATCCGTTCGCTTGACTCGCTATGCTGGGCAATTGTAGCAGGTTGGTTGCTACCTACCTGAGCAGAACCAGCCCACCACCCAATTAGTAGTAATGTTACCGCAGCAGCCACGCCCATTCCCCAGGCAGCTGGTCGCGACGAAATCAGCCCCAATCCCCAGAGTGGTATTATCTTCGTGTCGTTAGACTCATCTAATCGACGTTCGATAGAATCCCAAACCCGAAGAGGAGGTGTCTCGGCGGCTTCATCGAATGCCTTCCGCCAGAAATCGTCCGGTCTATTTTTATCTAATTCGTCCATCTTCGTTATTCTTCACGAGTGTCCTTCGGCAGGATACCCATCTGCAAATCGTTTATCAGCTTGTAGTTTTTGTTGCAGTAGATTTCTGGCGCGGGCATATTGTGATTTAGATGTTCCTTCGGCAATGTCGAGTAACTCAGCAATTTCGGGATGGTTATAACCTTCAATTGCATATAAGTTAAACACGGTGCGACAACCGGGAGGAAGTTCCTGAATCAGTTGAAGCAAATATTTATAATTCAGCGCAGGCAAACTTTCGTCGGCCTGGGGTAGCACTGGGGCCAATTCCTGCACATCGCTGGTATGTTCCCAGGGCTTTTGTTTTCGCAAAAACTTCAACGCCGTATTAATCACGATCCGTTTTAACCAAGCTTCCAGCGGACATTCGAATCGGAAGGAGTCGATGTGCTGATAAACCTTTATAAACGCATCCTGTAATACATCTTCAGCTTCGTCAGGATCTTTGATATATCGTTTGCAAACGACAAAGAGCTTCCCGGCAAACCGCTCATAGAGCTGTCGCTGCACAATCCGGTCCTGCCGTCGGCATCCTTCGACTAATTGGTATTCATCCTGCATAGCAACGTTGACAACCCTATGACCGCACTCACTATCAAACAGTTGGAAGCGCGCATAAAAAAAACTATTTTCTTATTACAATTATATACGTTCTACGATAATTAATGCTTGATGTTTTATAGATACGTACCTTTGGTAAACTCCCTTAGCGCTTAAGAATGTATGAAACGTCGCAATGCATTACGTTACTCATTGGGTATCGGTTTGTCGACCTTACTGTATCCAGGCATGACTTACCCAGTTTTAACTAAAAGTAGGTTCAAAATTGGTGCCTGCGATTGGTCAATTGGTCCGACGGGCGATATAAATTCATTTAAAGTGGCTAAGCAAATTGGGCTGGATGGGGTACAGCTTAGTTTGAATACAAAGGCCGATCAGGACCATCTACGGCGCCCCGAAATGCAGCGTGCTTTCAAAGATGCGGCTAAACAGGCGGGCGTTGCCATTGGCGGTTTGGCTATCGGTTTGCTGAATGAAATACCGTATAAATCAGATCCTCGGACCGAACAATGGGTACAGGATAGCGTAGACGTAGCTCATTCGTTGGGTGTAAAAAACGTGTTGCTGGCTTTTTTTAGCAATAATGATCTGCGTAACGATCCAAAAGGAACCCAGGTTGTGATTGATCGGTTGAAAGCGGTTGCCCCCAAAGCCGAAAAGGCGGGCGTTGTTCTGGGTATCGAATCCTGGCTATCGGCGGCCGAACATATGGCTATTCTGGATGCCGTGGGTTCGCCAGCAATCCAGGTTTATTACGATGTCTGTAATTCTTCCGTAATGGGTTATCCTATTTTTGACGAAATTCGTACACTTGGTAAAAACCATATCTGCGAAATCCACCTGAAAGAAAACGACCATCTGCTCGGTCAGGGAATTGTTGATTTGTCAAAAGTTCGGCAGGTGATAGACGAAATTGGCTATACCGGCTGGTTGCAAATTGAAGGAGCTGTTCCGAAGGGTAAGCCGATGCTGGAAAGTTATATTGATAATAATAAGACGGTTAGAACGCTGTTTAGTTGATTTTTTATTGTTTCAAGTTTAAGGTTTCATGTTCCAGGTTGGCTGACGCAAAATCACTCCAGCGCATAACATGGCACGTGAAACCTTAAACCTGGAACCTGAAGTAAGTAACGAATGAAAACAATCTTTTCGCTGAATCCTTTCGCGCTCACTACAGTCGGTTTTTTGTATCTGGCGGGGCAAACGTTTCAATCAAATCCACAACTGAATCTGTCTCCAGATTTCGAGCAAAATCCGCACCGACACATTGCGACGGTGGCCGATTCAAACACACTTTATCTCCCCAACGATCTTGAAGCGACGCTCTGGGCTGAAGCCCCCATGTTTTACAACCCGACCAATATGGACATCGATGCCCGAGGGCGGGTCTGGATCACCGAAGCCGTTAACTATCGAAAATTCAATAATAAGCCCGAAAGCCGACTGAATCACCCGGAAGGGGAGCGTATCGTAATTCTGGAAGATACCAATGGTGATGGCAAAGCCGATGATAGCAAAGTCTTTGTAACAGACCCCGATTTGGTGTCACCTATGGGAATTGCAGTTATTGGTAATCGAGTTGTCGTTTCGGCCTCACCCAATCTGATTATCTATACCGATGAGAACGGCGACGATAAAGCCGATAAAAAGGAAATTATGCTGACCGGTTTCGGCGGATTAGATCACGATCACTCGCTCCATGCAGTTGTTGCCGGACCCGACGGAAGGTATTATTTCAACACCGGAAATGCTGGCCCACACATTGTTACTGATACCGAAGGCTGGACATTGCGTTCTGGTAGTTTGTACGTAGGTGGGACGCCTTACAATAAACTAAATCGGGGTAACCAGGTTAGCGACGATGGCCGAGTCTGGACGGGTGGAATGGCCTTGCGCGTTAATCCAGATGGTTCGGGCCTGAAAGTAATGGCGCATAATTTTCGGAATAACTACGAAACTGCGCTGGATTCGTACGGCAACATGTGGCAAAATGATAACGACGACCAGGTGGTTGCCTGCCGCACAAGCTGGTTAATGGAAGGTGGAAATGCGGGCTATTTCAGTAGCGATGGTACCCGCTACTGGCAGGGTGATCAACGGCCCGGTCAAACGGTTCCAACCGCCCACTGGCACCAGGAAGATCCGGGGGTTATGCCTTCCGGAGATATTACAGGTGCGGGCTCGCCTACGGGAATGGTTATGTATGAAGGCGATGAGCTTGGGCCACAGTACCGGGGTATGCTGCTCAGTGCCGAGGCTGGGCGTAATGTGATTTTTGGCTACAAACCAGAGCCGATGGGGGCAGGTTATCGACTTCCGCGCACCGATTTCATCAGTTCGTTTCCCGAAGTAGACCCAAATTACAAATGGGATGCGGTCGAAAATGATACGCGTAAATGGTTTCGGCCTAGCGATGTAGCGGTTGGTACAGATGGAGCCATTTACATTGCCGATTGGTATGATCCAATTGTAGGAGGTCACCAAATGCAGGATCATAAAGGTTATGGGCGGATTTATCGCATAACGCCTAAAGGCAAGAACCTAAAAGCGCCAAAAATTGATCTTCGAACAACGCAGGGTCAAATTGCAGCCCTTCTGAATCCAGCCGTTAACGTGCGAATGCTGGGCTTTGAGGCCTTGCGCGAACAGGGCGAAAAGGTTATTGAGCCGGTTATGGCGTTGCTTTCCTCGCCAAATCAGTTTTATCGGGCACGAGCGATTTTTCTGCTGGCTCAACTCGGTGCTGAAGGACAATTTGAAGTAGAACGACTTTTAAAAGCGGTTGATGCACCTGTTCGGGTTGCGGCACTTCGGGCCTTGCGAAGTATAACGCCCGAAAATTCTAAATCCATTCAGTCGTTGACGGCTTCGCAAAAGGCGCTGTTGCCGCTGTTGGGGAATCTGGCAACGGATCGGAGTCCTGCTGTTCGGAGGGAAGTGGCAATTGCCTTACGCGATGTTCCCTATGACGAATGCCGATTTATGCTGATGAATTTAGTGAAAGGTTACGACGGTCAGGATCGGTGGTATCTGGATGCCCTGGGGAAAGCGGCAGATGGAAAAGAGGAAGCCTTGTTCTTCAACCTGCGCCAAACCATGCCCGAAAATCCAGTCAACTGGGATCAGAAAACGGCTAATCTCGTTTGGGAGCTACATCCACCATCGGCTGTGACCATGCTAAAAAAACGAGCTGAAGCTTCCTCCCTGACGGCTGATGCCCGAAAGCAGGCTATTGTTACAATAGGTTTTATTAAAAGCGAATCCGCTGCTAAGGCAATGGCTGAGTTGTCGAAATCAGCCGATAAAGACGTGGCTGAACAAGCGTTGTATTGGCTGAATTTCCGACGCGGTAACGACTGGGCCAAATTCCTGAATTGGGATGAAGTGATGCCAACCAAGGTGTCGGACGAAGAACAGAGAATGTTAACCAATCGGCAGGTGCTTTTGGATGAATACAAGACCGATGCCGAAAAACGAAAAGTCGCCCTGGAAATGGCCCGTGACGCTGAAGGTGGCAAAATTCTGGTTGGGCTGGCCGCCGATAAAAAGCTCTCGGATAAATTAATAAAGGCTGTAGCGCCAACGATTCTAAAAAATTCCGATCAGACCGTTCGGACAATGGCGAAAGAATATTTCTTGCCCAAACCTGAAGTAGTCGTAGCAAAAGAGTCTACCGCTGTTGAAGCTGCTCCCTTGCAGGCCGTGCCGTCAACCCCAACGTCAGTTCCGACACCAGCTCCAACTGCTACCCCAACAGCTCCCGTTGTGCTGGCGACTGCCAGTAGTTCGGACCCTGCCATTGCTCAGGTTGCTATGTTAACGGGCGACGGGCAAAATGGCCTAACGATTTTCAAAGCCAACTGTGCTACCTGCCATCGGCACGGTGAATTTGGAGCCGACGTTGGTCCTGAACTGACGCAGATTCATCAGAAATTCGATAAAAACGGGTTATTAGATGCCATCATTCACCCGAATGCAGGTATTGCCTTCGGCTACGAACCCTGGCTAATCACGACGAAAAAGGGAAATACCTATTACGGTTTTTTAGTAAGCGACAATGAGCAGGCTGTGGTTATCAGAGGCATAAAAGGACCCAAACACACAATTCCTGCCGATGCTATTTTCTCTCGAAAACAATATAAAACCAGCCTCATGCCTGACCCTACAGCGATGGGCTTATCGAATCAGCAACTAGCTGATTTAACGGCGTTTTTGTTGAAGCAGTAGGGTTAATTTTCTATGTGGTGTCGGTTATTAGTAACCGACACAGGAAGGTTTCTCAAAACCTAACGAATGAAAGTAGGTTTTGAGAAACCTAAGATGGCAGATGCTTACATCTACCATCACGAAGTCGTGGAATGATTTGCTGAACTAATCTTTAACCGTATAGCCCAGCTTTTTTAAATCCGCTGCGCTTAGGTTGAGCACGTTCACATCCAATTTGATGGGTGATAAGGGTGTGTCGGTAGAATCGGTTTTAACGGCAACAATCGCATCAACAACCTCCATCCCCTTAAAAACCTGACCGAATACGGTGAATTTATCGTCGAGCCGATGTTCGCCCTTTTTGTTTTGCACAATATAAAATTGACAACCTGCCGAGAGCATTTGCGGGTTATTATCACGTCCGGCACCAACCGCTCCATAAATGTGCCGAATGGTCGGTCTGAATTCTGGTTTCAGTAGATAAGGCGAATCAGCAAAACCGGCTGGCGTATCAGGGCAGCCACCTTGTGCAACGAAATTATTGATAACCCGATTGAAGGTAAGCGTATCCCAATAGTTTTGATTCGCCAGTTTAATGAAGCTTGCCTTATGGTTGGGCGTTTCGTCATACAGCCAGAAAAGTATCTCGCCTTTATTAGTTTTAATCTGCCCGATTGGATATGTTTTTTCGGGCTTTGGTGGAGTGTGTAATGTGACGAGGTAAGCGATGAATAGTAAGATGTTGGGCATAAGATTGATCGTTGGCTAGTAGATAAGGCTAAAGATACTGAATGGATAGTATTAAACCCTTTCCACTAAACCAGAGTCATAGTGACAAACGTTGTGAAAAAACAGCACGCTGTTCATCTATCCCAACGATTGCTTTTTAATATCAACTATGCACCAGTTCCTGACACTTTTTATAGCCCTATTTACCTTGGCCGCACCAGAACAACCTAAGCCACAACCCGACTATGCCCGAGATTGGAAACGCGCTGACTCGCTGGCGGGCAAAGGACTGCCAAAATCGGCGCTGGAAATCGCCAATCGCATATACAAAGAAGCCAAGGGCCAGAAAAATTATCCGCAGCTAGCAAAAGCCGCTATAGCCCGGATGATTTTTCGTAGTAGTTCCGATGAGGACGCGTATGTCGAATTGATTCAGTCGCTGCGGACTGATGTTCAGGAAACCCCCAAACCTGCTAAGTCTGTGTTAGAGTCGGCATTGGCTGAGGTGTACTGGCGTTATTTTCAGCAAAACCGCTACAAATTTTATAATCGAGCCACGGTAGGTGCGGGAAATGCAACACCGCAAAAACCAACGACTCCAGCGGACTCGACCAACAATTTTACCACCTGGGATGCCCCACACCTGGTTGAAGCGGTTACGTCGGCCTATCTCGCTTCGGTTCAGCCAAGTGAGTTACTCCAGAAAACGCCCATCGCTACGTATGATGCGCTCCTGGAAAAAGGCGATCCCGAAGCACGATTACTATGGCCTACGCTGTACGACCTGTTGGCGCATCGCGCTATCAGTTTTTTCCAGAATACCGAACCTGATTTATTAAAACCCGTTTTTCGGTTTGAGTTAGATCAGCCAAATTACTTTGCGGCTCCTGAGGCATTTATCAAGCTGTCAATTCAGAGTCTGGATTCATTATCAGGACGTTATCAGGCACTGCGGCTGTACCAACAACTGCTGGCGTTTCATGTATCGGATGCTACGCCAGATGCACTCGTCGATGCCGACGTTTTGCGCCTGGCATTTGTACACCGAACTAGTAGTTTGCCAGAACGGGATTCACTCTATCGAAAAGCCCTTGAAACGCAAATTACCCGGTTTAAAAATCAGCCATCCGAAGCCGTTTACGCCTACCAACTGGCTGAGTTTCTGACAAACTATGGAAATCCTGTTCGCCCGCTGGACGATAGCGATGAGCCAACCTCAGAGCCCATAAAGCCCAATCCTTCCCGCTGGAACCGGAAGCAGGCTGCCGACATTTGCCGGGATTTGGTCAAGCGGTTTCCCAAAACGATGTCGGGCAAACAAGCGGCTCAATTATTGTACCGACTCCTGCTACCTACTTATTCCGTTCAGGTTGAGCAGGTGAATAGTCCGGAGAAGCCATTCCGGGCCCTGTTGACTTATCAGAATGTGGCAAAGGTCACGTATCGAATTGTTCGGGTATCCGCTTCGTACGTACAGACGTATCGAGACAATTATCCGAATGAGGAACAGAAGAAAAAACTATACAGCGCGTGGCTAAAACGTACGGCTGTCGTAGAAAAGAGTGTTGCGTTACCAGACGATGGCGATTTGAATCAACATTCGGTTGAACTACCGTTGGCGGGCTTACCGATAGGCCATTATCTGCTGCTGGCAACGACGGATAATGCGTTTCAGGAGAAAACCGAGTCCGTTCAATATGCAGTCTTTACCGTCTCGGCGTTAAGTTATTTTTCGGGCCAGTTAGCTACTGCCCAATCAAGACAGCTTACGACCGTATCCGTAACCAATCGAGTAACGGGTGAGCCAATCAAAAAGGCTTCCGTTTCGATTGTAGGCGCCACAAATCGGCCTTCTATTGCTGGAAAACGGTTTATAACCGACGACAATGGACAGACGAAGATTCAGCCGGGCGATATGCCTTCGCAGGCAAATTTCTACTACTTAATTACCAATGGGTACGATTCGCTTTTGTCGGATCAGCAATATTTTTATCGATACAACGATGGGCAACCAGCGGAACAGGAGCAGACCTATGCCAAGTTGTTCACTGATCGGGCCATTTACCGGCCTGGTCAGCTTATTTATGTGAAAGGGTTGCTGTATGCAGGCAAAGAGAATGTGTTTGCCGTTCGTTCTAGTCAGGATGTTACGCTCGATTTTCTGGATCAAAATGGCGAACGGATTGCCACGCAAACGCTAAAAACGAACGAGTTCGGTACGTTCAACGCCAGCTTCACAGCCCCCGTTGGTCGGTTGACAGGCGAAATGATAGTACAGACGCCCTACGGAAGCACTAGTATTCGGGTCGAGGAATATAAACGCCCAACCTTTGAGGTGAAAATTCAGCCCATAAAGCAGGCATTCAAGCTAGGTCAGACGGTTGAGCTTTCTGCTGAGGTAAAAACATTCTCGGGAGCCGTTGTCGATGGGGCCGATGTGCGTTATCGGGTTGTTCGGAAACTTCGTCCGCGCTGGGATTGGGGGTATTGGGGCCGGAATATAAGCCCACGAAATAACAATCAGGCCGAAATCGTGAACAGTACTGCCAAAACAGATGCGCAAGGCAACCTGCGTATTTCGTTTACGGCGACTCCTGATCGTGACCAGGCTCGGGAGAGCAACCCGATTTTTGATTTCGACGTAACGATTGATGTAACAGACAAGGCCGGAGAAACGCGTAGTGCCACCCAAACGCTACGTATTGGCTACTCGGCGTTGCAAATTAGTCTGGCTATTCCGGCGCAGATTGAGAGCGATGTTCCAGCGAGCTTTCCGGTTCGTATCACCAATCAATCGGGCGAGAAGGTATCGGCAACGGGGCAGTTGAAAATTTACCGACTTCAACCCCCAACCCGGCCGTTGCGGAATCGGTTGTGGAGCAGGCCCGATCGTCAACTGCTGAGCAAAGCGGAGTTCGAAAAGCTATTCCCGAACGACGTATTCGCGAATAAAAACGATCCGCGCTCCTGGCCAAAGGGCGAAATGGTTCAACAGCAAACCATCACAAGCCCCGCCGACTCGCTTATTAAGCCCGATCTAAGCCGATTCACGCCCGGCGAATATGTAGCGGAATTAACCGTTACGAGTGCGAGTGGCGAAAGCACAAAAGAGCAGGCCTTTTTTGCGTTTGTGAACGACAAGCAGCCGACTGCTTCGGCCCGTATCGACAGCTGGGTGCAGGTTCGTAAAGCCACTGCCGAACCGGGCGAAGAAGCCATTTTCTGGGTGGGTAACAGTCAGCCTGGCTGGGTATTGATGACCGTGGAAGAAAATCAGAGAGTTACCCGGCAGGAATGGCTGAAAACGGATGGTCGGCCTCGGCGCGTAACCTTGCCCGTTACCGAAAAGCAGCGTGGTGGGTTTGGGGTACAGTTTACGATGGTTCAAAATGGGCGAATGTATCAGAAATCGCAGACGATTAATGTGCCTTTCTCCAACAAGGAACTCCAGATCGAAACGCAAACTTTCCGTACTAAACTCAAACCCGGTGAGCGTGAAGAGTGGACGTTGAAAATCGGTGGGTTAGATAAAGCGCCTGCCGAATTGGTGGCCACGTTATACGATGCTTCCCTGGATGTATTTAATCGACTCGACTGGCCCACCTCGTTCTATCAACTGTACTCGCCCGGTTTCAACGAATGGCAGTCAAGCAGCTTTGGTATTCAGTCGGCCAATACGCTCTTTTATCGCACTAAACCTGAGCCATCGGTGCCCATTCGCAACTATGACCGATTGACGGGTGGATTACGTGGGCAAGGCATGGATCTTCAGTATCTGGGCCGACCGTATGCCACCGGTATGTCTATCAGGGGCGGGGCGATGGCTAAAATGAGTGTGGCGGCTGCCCCAATGGCAGATGCCGCTCCTGCGGCACGGACCAAAGCAGAGGGAATGAGTTTTGCGGAATTGAAACAGGCTGCCAATAGCGAATCGAATCCGCAATCAACTCAAGCCCCACTTATCAACCCACGTACAAATTTCAACGAGACAGCTTTCTTTTTATCACAACTCAAAACCGACGAGCAAGGGCGGGTTATCCTGAAATTCACGATGCCCGAAGCACTCACGCGTTGGCGGTTGCTGGCCTTTGCCCATACGAAAGACCTAAAAACAGGTACGTTGGAGCGTGAGATTATTACGCAGAAAGAGTTGATGATTACGGCTAACTCGCCCCGGTTCCTGCGCGAAGGCGATACCATTCGGGTAACAGCCCGCATCAATAACCTAAGCGAAAAATCATTGCCCGTAACCGCAAGCCTTACCTTGCTGGATGCACTTACGGGTGAGCCTATTAATCAGAAACTTAAACTCGCCAGCGCCCAAACGGTGGTTAACGTGGCTGCCGGACAAGGGCAGGCCGTGGGCTGGACGTTAATCGTACCGGCCAATCTGGAGGCTGTAACCTGCCGCTTTACCGCTCAGTCGGGTACGTTTACGGATGGCGAAGAATTTACAGTGCCCGTGCTGCCTAATCGGATGCTCGTAACAGACTCTCAGCCGTTTTGGGTGAATGGCCATGAGACGAAAGAATTTGAGCTTAAACCGCTTACGGGCCTCAATCCAGAGCTGCCTGTACAACACGAACGCTTGACGGTAGAGGTCACGAGCAACCCAAGTTGGTACGCGCTGCAATCGTTGCCTTACCTGATGGAGTACCGTTATGAGTGCGCTGAGCAATTGTTTAGTCGGTTGTATGCCAATAGTTTAGCGACACAAATTGTGGCCAGTAAGCCAGCGTTTAAGCAGGTAATTGCCGAATGGCAGAAAAATCCTCCTAAGAGCCCGTTAGAAAAAAATGAAGAGTTAAGGGCCGTATCGCTGGAAAATTCGCCCTGGCTGGCCGATGCACGTTCCGAAAGTGATCGGCAGGCGAAACTAGGGCAGCTTCTGGATGCTAACCGGATGGAGAGCGAGCAGTTGAGGGCGTTTGAGAAATTGAAGCAACTTCAACTGACCGGAGGAGGCTTTAGTTGGTTTGGTGGAACAATACCCAATTTGTCCATAACGCTGCATATCCTGAGCGGATTCGGCCATTTACAGAAATTGGGCGTCCAATTCCCCAAAGCGATGCAGTCAGAGTTAAGCGAGATGCAAACCAATGCCATTCACTACGCTGATGCCGAAATGAAGCGTTGGGTTGATGAGCAGAAGAAAGAAGAACAAAAAACGAAAGATAAACGGATTGCACCCTGGTATTTCTCGGCAACGCAATACCTATATGCCCGTAGCTTTTACCTCGATAAACCTGTGGATAAAACTGTGCTGGCCTACGTTAAAAAACGCGTAGCGGACGACTGGTTAAATCAGAGTTTACAGGGACAGGCCCTGTCGGCAATGGCATTAAATCGCTTTGGCGATACAAAAACAGCCAACGGTATTGTAAACTCAATGCGCGAACGGTCGCGAAAGTCCGAGGAGATGGGTATGTACTGGCCGGATAATCAGAGTGGTTTATATTGGTATCAGACACCCATTGAAACACAAGCCTATCTGATCGAAGCATTCGACGAAATCAACCCGATTCAGGCCGAAGTCGATGATATGAAACGCTGGTTGCTTCGGCAGAAACAGACGCAATCGTGGTCATCGACTAAGGCTACTACCGAGGCCATATACGCATTGCTGCTTCGAGGAAGTGACTGGTTGGGTATGGGCGTTACAACGCAGGTTAGCCTGGGTGGGCAACCCATCGAAAGTCGCGTGACAAAGGCCGATGCGATTACCGGCTACGAAAAAGTGACCTACTCGTCCTCCGAAATCAAACCGGCAATGGGTGTAATTCAAATCACGAAAAAAGCAGACGGGCCAGCTTGGGGTGCTTTATACTGGCAGCATTTCGAACCACTGGATAAGGTCATGCCTGGCAGCGCGGGTTTATCCGTTCAGAAAACTCTATATGTACAGCATGATTCACCAAGTGGCCCGGTTATAACACCCGTAACGCAACAAACAAGCCTGAAGCCTGGCGATCTGATCAAAGTTCGATTGGTCTTAAAGACCGATCGGGCAATGGAATATGTTCACCTGAAAGATAGTCGGGCATCGGGCTTTGAGCCCATTGCGGTCTTGTCGGGTTATAAATACCAGAACGGCCTGGGGTATTACGAATCACCCCGTGATGCCAGTACCGATTTCTTTATGGATTACTTGGCCACTGGCACGCACGTATTTGAATATGACTTGCGGGTTGCCCAAACCGGCGATTTCTCCGCGGGGGTTGCTACCGTACAATGTTTCTATGCACCCGAGTTCTCGGCGCATTCGACAGGAGGGCGGGTGAAAGTGAAGTAGTAAGGCGGGTTTCCACTCGCGTTACTACTTTTTCTCTAACTCGAATAACCAGGTTTTGGCCAGTTGCTGAGCCACAGAAGTAGCCTCTGCACCAGCGCGAAAACACCGTTTCCAGTTGTCGGGTTTTTGTTCGTAGGAGGGATTTACGAAATACTTTTTACCAGAACGGTCTGTAAGTTTAGCGGTAAAATCAACCCCGGCCGACTGTTCCAGAAACAGGCTGAGTTGTTTATGAATCAGGATACCAGGATCGGCAGGATAATCGACTTCCCATTTTTTTAGTTTTTCCTGATACTCGGCTTCCGCATATTTATTGAGCTGGTCAACAGATTCCCGTTTCATTAGCATTGGACTTGTACCCGATTCCATTTCGGCAATCATCTTTTCCTGCTGTTGAATCGCGCCCTGTATTGACTTTTGCGTGGCCGCATCCAGCTTTGCCATCGATGCTTTTGTCTCAGCCAGCCCTTTTTTCATCTCAGTGATCTGGGCTTTCTGTTCTTTTTGCACCTGTTCATAGCTTTTAGCATCCGATGTTGGTTTGGCATCTGATCGCCAGGTAGCATACCGTTTTTTAAAATCATCGGTTTTTGTGTAGGATTTAGCAAAGCTGACAACGCCATTAACCACGCTTGCCCGTTGCGAAACCGCTAGTTTACGGCAAGCGGCTGGTATCGATAGATAGCCTGAAGTTATTCCGTTAAAGACAGTCTCCTCGGCCTGGGAGTGAGTTAGGCCAATGTCTGACAGAACATCTGCTGTCCGATAAGCCAACAAACCTACCAGACTCAGAATAAGTAGTTTTTTCATGATAAACAGGTAGATGTATGTGGGATTACTTGCCTAAATCAAGTACAGAATGGCACTGAATAGTCACCTGTATTTTTACGCCTGCTTTTGTTGTCCCTTCAATAGTGGAGGTCGTATTGTTGCCTGAACCCGAAAGACTGGCAGTTCCTTTGCCTCCCGAATCTGTACCTCCGAATGAGGCTGGTAGTTTGCCAAACTCATACTTGACTCCGCCGATCAACTTCCCAAATCGTATGGATAGATAACAATCTGCGGTGCCACCCGATGCCGCTTTTTTAGCATCGCTAATAATAAGTTGGACACTGGTTAAACCCGTTGCGGCTCGGGTAGAGTATTGGTTACCAAACGAGTTAGTACCCGTCGCGTTGCGCGAACAGGTTGTTTCAGTGGATTTCAAATTATAGGTACCAGCGTTTGGGCCACCTGTAACAACAACTTTAATATCTGAGCCATCCATCGGACGGATAGGGGTAGTAGCGTTGGCAATAACGGACACAGCAAGGCCAGCTACTGCCAGAAGTAGTTTGCGGAAATGCATGAAAAGAGATTGGGCTTAAAGGAGTTTTATGATAAAGAAGAGTGGGTCACTAATGAGGTTTTGCTACTCTTTTTTGTCATTCCGACGGCAGGAGGAATCTTAAAGTCCCTTATTAGTCAAGCGTAAGATTCCTCCTTACGTCGGAATGACAAAAGTCTAGATACTAACTAGTTACATTTTCACAAACTCCACCCGACGATTCTGAGCTTTGCCTTCAAATGTGGCATTGTCGGCAATTGGTTTTGTCTCGCCATAACCTTTGGCCGTTAGGCGACCCGCGTCTACGCCCATGCTGACAAGTTGTGTTTTAACCGCGTCGGCACGTTTTTGGGATAGCGTCAGATTGCTGGCGTCTGAACCATCTGCATCCGTATAGCCACCCACTTCAAATTTTGAACCGCTGTTTTCGCTCAAAAACTTGTAAATGGCATTGATCTCGCCCATGCTTTCGGGTTTAATATTGGCTTTGCCATAGTCGAAATTGATACCGTGCGAGACGTATTTCCCTTCCCCAAATTTCTGCCCGATCAGGTTAGCACCACCGCCTTCGGCAATGCGTACGTTTTTAAAAATAAGCGGCTCTTCCTGCGTAGCAATACCACCAAAAATGATGCGGCTGGGTACAGCTGTATTCTGCGGTACAGTTAATACTCTAAACTGATCGATATACATCTTGATGCTACGACCTTTCAGAATGAAAGCAACGTGGTGCCAGCGATTATTGAAGTTTTCATACTTTAGCTCTTCAGGCATACTTCCGGCCAGCGTTCTGGATTCATCATTGACCATATACGTGGCTGAAGCTCCGTCACGGTCGGCCTGGCACTTAATTACCTCACGCCCTTCTGCATCTTCAAACCAAAATTGTAAACCATAGGCACCGGGTGTCTGATAATAATCGTACTCCAGCGTGAATTCTTTAGGCAGATAGTTTTTCTCTTTCATTAACGGAGCAACCTTGCCATAGTTGCCATCGGTAATTTTCATGACCAGCCCATCGCCCGATTTATTCAGAATCGCCTGTCCGCCTAATAAATCCCAATGCTCGGCAAATTCGCCGTCCTGATCGGTATGGAAGTCGTCCTCAAAAATGATTTTGTTGCCGGGTATAAAGTCGTAATTCGCATACGATCTCATACTTACGGGTTTGGCTGGCTCCGACGGCCCAGCTCCATTAGTACTGGGTGTATTTTTTGTTTGATCATCGGGATTAGTGGTTGGTGCCTGAGGGCTTCCGCTTGTCTTCTTTCCCCCGTTTTTTACACCTTCTTCAACTTTATCCAGTCCTTTGTTTATGCCCTGATCAATTTTTTGGTTAGCCCGGTTTGTAGCGGCATTGGCGGCCCGGTCAAGAATATTGCCGAATTGAGCGAAAGCCGGACTGACAAATAACGTAGCGATTAACAGTGTTACTAATGTTTTCATTGTCGTTTAAAAAATGACAGAGTTGACGGACACAAACATACTCTATGGGCTTAGCCAGCGCTAAACGCCCGTGTAACATTGTTTTGCTGGTATGTAACAGCCGATAAAAATAGCTCTGTTTCAATCGGTTCGGCTGGCTAATTGAGTGATCGGTTCATAATCACTTGGCAATACGCCAAACTGTTCCTTAAAACTTTTTGAAAAATATGATAAGCTCTCGAAACCAACGGTAAAGGCAATTTCGGAGACTGTTGCTGAGCGGGCTGCCAGCAGGTCGGCGGCTCGTTGCAGGCGAACATGGCGCACAAATTCCGTTGCCGATTGGTTGGTCAGCGATTTCAGTTTGCGATGAAGCTGCATTCGACTGAGATTTAATTCATCGGCAAACTGCTCCGCCGAAAATGAACTCTCGCCCAAGTGATGTTCGATGATACGAATCGCGTTTTGCAGAAAAATTTCTTCGGCCGACGAAACCTGCATATTGGTTGGTTTCAGGTATAATTCCCGGCTGAATCGTTCGCGAAGCTTTTGCCGTTGTGTCAGTAGATTTTCGACACGAGCAGCTAGTTCTAAAGGGTTAAAAGGTTTCGCCAGATATTCATCAGCCCCCCCGCTGAAGCCCTCAATCCGATTTTCAGTAGACGCTTTGGCCGTGAGCATAATGACTGGAATGTGATCGGTGGTGGGTTGTGTTTTTAGCGTTTTACAGAATTCCACGCCGTTCATGATTGGCATCATCCAGTCGCAGATAACAATATCTGGAATAGCCTGGGTAGCTTGATTTAGTCCATCTTGCCCATCTACCGCTTCGATGATCCGATAGGTAGGTATCATGATCTGACGAATGTATTGACGCACGTCGGCATTATCGTCAATGATCAGCAGCAGCGGTAAGTCAGTTCGATTGCCATCGTTGGAGTCAAAAACGGCTTCTAGCGACTCATCTTGTATCGGTAACTCAGGTTCAGATAAATGGCTATTATGCGTTGTTTTCTCAATAGTATGTTCGATAAACAGGTCTATCGAAGCGGCCCAGGTTTCGGCATCGACGGGTAACGTTACGGTAAATGTTGTTCCCTGTCCAACCTGGCTTTCGACCGAAACCGAACCTTTTAAGACACTCACCAATTCACGTACCAGAGCAAGTCCGATACCTGTGCCTTCTACGTTTGTTGACGAATTGCCAGCTACCGCATCGGTGGACCGTTGATAAAATCGCTCAAAAATCCGCACCTGCTGATCGGCTGGAATACCAATGCCCGTATCCTGAATCTGAATCACTGCCTGTTTGTCGGCCGAGGTGTCTAGTTGAACAAGAACTGCACCCTTGGCAGGAGTAAACTTCAAGGCGTTTGCTACCAGATTCGTAACGATTTTTTCGACCTTATCCTGGTCGAAATAGGCCAAATCGAACAAATGACTTTTGGCCAGGAAGGATAATTGGATGGATCGGCTAGCTGCCAGTGAAGAGAATGAACCCGTTAGCAATCGAAGCCACTCGGTAAGGTTGCCTGGTTTCACATCAGGTTGGAGTTGTCCCGCATCTAACTTGCTCAGATCGAGTAGTTGATTGACCAAGGCCAGTAGTCGCGATGCGTTTCGATGCATCAGTTGATAAGTAGGGTAGGCCGGGTTCTTCTGTAACAAGTCGGTTAGTGGGCCAAGAATCAGGGTGAGTGGTGTACGGAACTCGTGAGAAATATTGGTAAAAAACTGCGTTTTGAGTTGGGCCAATTCTCGTTGCTCACGTTCACGGATGACTTCTTGTTCAATGGTAATCTTCTGAATTTCAGTTTGTTGGTTCTTGTAGCTTAACCCAAGCGAGAAGCAAAGTAATTCGAGTAAAATCCCAATGTTAAGAAAGAATAAGGGACTGAATAGATTACCATCATCATTGGGCATGGTAAATGAAAGCACCATCGACACTAAGCCTAAAAAGAGTAACAGTGCAGACCCTGTTACGAAATAATAGTATAGTTGATTGCGCTGCTCCCAGGCTTTAGTTATACCGTAAACAGAAACGATGGCCACGCCCAACCGCATGATGGTATGGACCCACTCATGAGCCGCTGCGCTAGTCCAGTCATTGAAAAACAGGCAAACAAGTAATTCGGCTGCGACATAAGTCAGCAGAACAATTTCCGTCCAGCGAAATAACCAGAATACACGTGGGACTAATCGGCGCAGATCTAAAAATGCGTCAGCGAAACGATAGTAAAAGACATAAGCTAACATTGGGAAGCCTATTCGCCCAAAAGGATAAATGACGGTCTCAATTCGAGCATCGCCGAATGTCCAGAGTACTCTGAAAAAAAAATAACTGATCCAGCAAAGGGCATAGGCTGTGTAATAGCGATAGACTTTCTCGCCGGTCATGAAGGCTTGTGCACCGATGTACAGCGTCATCATGCCAACCCCACCCAGAAAAACCAGTATAAATTCTTCGAAAGACATGCGGATTACTAACGCCGTAATGATCAAACCTACGAAGAATCAGCTGTTTGCGATTAGCTTAATTGAATTTTAATGTGCTGATAAATACCTACTTAAATAATGGCAATCGCTTCTAGCTCAATACCAAATCCATAATGAAGCGGAGAGCAGGGAACAACTGAACGTGCTGGTCGGTGGTCACCAAAAAATTCGGCATACAGTTGGTTTACGGTACCCCAGGCACTAATATCGGTGATGAAAATAGAGACTTTAAGAACCTGCTCCCGTTTACTACCCGACGCTTGCAGAATGGCGTCAAGATTAGCCAGTATCTGCTCGGTTTGTTCGGCAATACTAGTTTCATTCAATTTCTGACCTGCTGGTGTAATCGGCAAAATACCTGACAAATAAACGAGTCCGTTATGGACTACAGCCTGCGAATAATGGCCACCGGGCACTGGTGCATCTGAAGTTTGAACAAATGTCATGGCAGTTCTTACAATTTTTATGGTGAAACCTACGGAAAAATGACGATCCTTAAAAACAATGAATGCCGCAACCTGGGGCGCGGCATTCGTATGTTCAGACAGATTGTTGGTTAGACGATTGCGTCGATCAACGCTGTCACAATAGAAACCAAAAAGCTAAATAACAGCGCAGCAATAAAGCCAGAGACATGGAAACTCGGTATTAAATAAGCTGTTAAATAAACCATCATGACGTTTAATACCAGTAAAAATAGCCCCAGCGTCAGTATGGTAATCGGGATAGTCAGAACCGTCAGAATTGGCTTAATAAAGGCGTTTAGAAAGCCTAATACAATGGCAACCATCAGATAAGTACCGGCTCCTCCTGAAACAGAAACGCCTGGAATAAAATAAGCCGCTATCCAAACGGCTACTGCGCTGATAAGGATACGAATAATCAGTCCCATAGGAAAGTGAGTGTTTGGTGAATAACATGATGCAGGCACCCCTGTGATGCCCACCCTTGTTGAACAGACAAACCGCAAAGCCGAATTATTGTTTGACATGGCGGGCCTGTAATACGGCCACAATATCGTCTAAATCAATATTTTTCTGCTCAAGCAACACCAGAAAATGGAATAATAAATCGGCGGCCTCCCCTTTAAACAGGTCATCGTTATTGTCTTTGGCCTCAATCACAAGCTCAACGGCTTCTTCGCCAACCTTTTGAGCAATCTTATTGACTCCCCGATTAAACAGTGTTGTCGTGTACGATTTCTCGGATGGATTAACTTTTCGGTCGTGAATGATACCTTGTAAGTAATTGAGAAACTGGCCCCCGGCTGGAGTGCCCCCAGCTGGTTTATTTACCTCATCGAAACAGGTATCGGCCCCTGTATGGCAGGTTGGCCCGGCAGGATTGGCTTTAATCAGCAACGTATCGCCGTCGCAGTCGACCAGAATCTCTTTGACGTGCAGAAAATTATTTGACGTTTCACCCTTCGTCCAGAGCCGCTGTTTGCTGCGGCTAAAAAAGGTTACAACATTTTCGGCTGTGGTTTTGTCGTACGCTTCACGATTCATATAGCCCAGCATCAGGACTTTGCCCGTTTCGGCATCCTGAATGACAGCGGGAATCAGCCCATCGGGCGATTTATCGAAATTAATCTCGGAATTCATGCTGCAAAGGTAAACCGTTATGCGCGAATCGTCTGCACAAATGCCTGGATGCTCTCGGGCGATGTACCTTTTTCGGTTAAATGCCGAATGAACGCGCTCCCGACAATGGCTCCGTTAGCATAGTTGCTAGCCGTGTCGAAGGTTTCGTGATTGTTGATGCCAAAACCAATCAGACGAGGGTTTCGTAGGTTCATGGCGGCAATGCGCTCAAAATAAGCCTGCATGGTGCTGCTAACGCCTTTTACGGAACCCGTAATACTCGCCGACGAAACCATATAGATAAATCCGTCAGATTCGGCGTCGATAAACCGAATACGCTCTTCCGATGTCTGCGGGGTAATGAGGTTAACGTTCAAAATACCGTACTCGTTGAAGATGGGGGCATACTCGTCTAGAAATAAATCCAGCGGGAGGTCAGGCAGAATAACGCCATCAACGCCAACTTCCTGGCACTTCTTACAGAAATTTTCGACGCCAAACTGCAAGACAGGATTAATATAGCCCATCAATAAAATAGGTACGGTTACTGGATCCGCTCCCTTTCGGCAATCGGCCAATTGAGAAAACAGCGTTTTTAACGACATGCCGTTATTTAGGGCCTTGTCATTACTCTGTTGTATCGTTTCCCCATCGGCAACGGGGTCGGAGTAGGGCATTCCGATTTCAACGATATCGACACCGGCAGATTGTAAACCGCGTAGAATCGACACGGTATCAGTAAGATTGGGAAAGCCGGCAGTAAAATATACATTCAGCAACCGTTCACGTTTACGAGCAAACAGGTCGGTGATGCGGTTTTTAGTGAGTTCTTGTGTCATTGGTGGTCACTTTTTGTCATTCCGACGATAGGAGGAATCTCAAGCTTGACTAGCTAAAGAATCGCGATTCCTGCTATCGCCAGAATGACAAAAACTACTATAAATGCTTTGAATACGTACTTAAATCTTTATCGCCACGCCCTGACAGACAAACGACTACGACATCGTCTGATTTAAGATTCATTTTCTCCAGGGCTGCTAAGGCGTGAGCCGATTCGAGAGCCGGGATAATGCCTTCGAGCTTGCTCAGTTGAAAGCCAGCCTGTAGTGCTTCGTCGTCTGTGATGGCGTAAAAATCACCCCGGCCCGATTCGAACAGGTGGGCGTGAAGGGGGCCAATGCCCGGATAATCCAGACCTGCCGAAATGGAGTAAGGCTCAACAACCTGACCATCTTCGGTTTGCATCAGAATGGTCCGGCTGCCGTGTAACACACCTGGCTTGCCCAGTGCCGTTGTGGCAGCCGAGTGGCCTGAGGCAACGCCTTGCCCAGCAGCTTCGGCGGCTACCAGTCGAACAGATGGCTCATTGAGGTAATGGAAGAATGCGCCAGCGGCATTGCTGCCACCCCCCACACAAGCCACAACATAATCCGGGTTCTCGCGACCTGTTTTGGCAAAAAGCTGCTTCTTCACTTCCTGCGAAATAACGGACTGAAACCGCGCCACCATATCTGGGTAGGGGTGAGGCCCAACTACCGAACCGATGATATAGTGCGTATCGACTGGGTTATTAATCCAGTGGCGCATGGCTTCGTTCGTAGCATCTTTGAGCGTCTGACTACCCGATGTTGCCGGAACGACCGTCGCTCCCAGCATCCGCATCCGGTCGACATTGGGCTTCTGGCGCTCCATGTCGATGCTGCCCATGTAGACAATGCATTCCAGACCCATCAGGGCGCAAACCGTTGCCGTTGCCACACCATGTTGACCAGCGCCTGTTTCAGCAACAATACGTTTCTTGCCAAGCCGTTTCGCGACCAGAATCTGCCCAATCGTATTGTTGACTTTATGTGCGCCGGTATGGCAAAGGTCTTCGCGCTTGAGGTAGACGGTTCCGCCAACTTTCTCAGACAATCGTTTGGCTAAGAACAAGGGAGTAGGACGGCCAACGTAATCTTCAAGCAATTGCCAGAACTCAGCCTGAAAAGCTGGATCAGCTATGATATTCAGGTAATTCTGGCGTAATTCTTCGACGTTTGGATAAAGCATTTCGGGAATAAATGCTCCACCGAAATGGCCGTAAAATCCTTTATTAGATACCTCAAATGAGGTTTGGGGTTCTAGGGTAGTTTGCATTGTTACTCTACTAAGTTCAATATAATATTTCCTGATCCATTACTTGGTAAGTATCTTCCCAAGGGAATTTCCCCATTTTATCTGGGTAGACACATTGTAGAAATGGGATTCTTTCTTCATCATAAAAGACCATAGCTTGTCCCAGATAATCCTGATACGTATTCTCTGATATTTGCTTAAATACACAATTGTAATTTTGCAATATATCGCTGTAGCTCTGGTCTGCTTGTCTGTTAATGCCTTTCCTTACATCATTGCCTATATCATTAAGTATCTGATGGCCAATTTCTTTTCTAAGACCTGAAATAATTATTTCGGGATGGCCAAACGTAGCATATAAGCCAACTGTATAAGCGAAAGTTGGTAAGGTTTTATCAATTATATTGTATACGATCCACCCATGCAGTTTTACATCTTTCTCTATCTTCTCTTTACGAGTCATCAGGTGCAGTTTTGATAGATACGAAGGAATTATTTACAGTTTCTCTCTTCCTCTAATATTGCGTCCATTCGTCGATTTTCTTCATCTGTAAACTCAGGAAAGACACGATTGAAAGGTTCTCTTACAGCTGTTGCTTCTAAGAAGCGCTCTACTCCCCAACGGCGAATATCTTCTGGTTTATAGAAATTTAACTGCCCCCTTTTCATAGGAGGAATCTCATCTTCAATAAGCTTCGTCGTTTCCATTAGCGTTGTTGTTTAGGTAGTTAACAAGATTGGCATTGGAAAGATTTTAGCGTTTCCCTACACCGTCTCTTCCTCTTCAACGGGTCGTACGCGGTCGATCAATTCCTTCACTTTGGCAACGTCTTTCACGCCGGGTGCAATTTCTACCTGGCTGTTGACATCGACTCCGTAAAGCTTCATGCCTTTTAAGGTCGCCAGCTGATCGAGGTTGTCCAGGCCAATGCCACCACTGATGAAAAATGGTTTCTCGTTATCATACCGGCTCAGGATGCTCCAGTCAAACGTGTGGCCGTTGCCGCCGGGTTGATCGCCTTTGGCATCGAACAGGAAGAAGTCGCATTGCGCTTTATAGTTGTTCAGCATCGAAAAATTGAATGACTCATCGACCCGAAATGCCTTGATGATGTTAATGCCCCGGTTTCGCAGACTCCGACAGTATTCGGGTGTTTCATTTCCATGCAGCTGCACATACTGAAAATCGTACTTTTTAACTGACCGAAGAATAAAATCCGGACTGGCGTTGACAAACACACCCACTTTCCGAATTGATCGGGGAAGGGCTTTTACAACCGCTTCATCTAAATCGTCTCCCACAAAGCGTGGCGATTGATCGTAGAAAATAAATCCTACAAAATCGGGATGCAGGGCGGCAATCTCTTTCAGGTTGTCGGCGTCGCGTAGACCGCACACTTTGATTTTCATGAGTTGTACAAGTTTGTAGAAGTGATCATGCGTGAAGTAAAATCAGTGACTAATGTTTGCAGAGCTGAGGCTGGGTCTTGCGTTTTCATGAACGCTTCGCCAATCAGGAAACCATCGAAACCCGCCCGGAACAGGTTAAGCATCGTTTCGGCATCGTGCAAGCCACTTTCAGTAATCTTAGCAAACGTATCGGGAATTCGTTCAACCAACTGGAGCGACGTATCGACCGAGGTTTTGAACGTTTTAAGATTCCGGTTATTAACCCCTACTAAATCAATGTTTGGATTTAGGCTTCGGTCCAATTCTTCTTCATCATGAACTTCGAGCAGCACCTGCATACTCAAATCGTGCGCCTGTAGGCTGAGTTCGGCTACCTCTTCTGGCGTCAGGCAGGTGGCAATAAGCAAAACCAGATCGGCACCCCAGGCCTTGGCTTCAAGCAACTGATAACGGTCTACAACGAAATCTTTGCGGAGAATCGGCGTATTGGGGTTCGCTAATCGTGCTGCCTGCAAATCGGCAGGGGTTCCGCCAAAGAAAGGCTCATCGGTGAGAACCGACAGCACAGCCGCACCCGCCCGCACATAACCCTGCGTGGTTTCGGCTACATCGGCTTTATCGTTGATAATACCTTTGGATGGTGATTTTCGCTTGAACTCAGCAATAATGCCTGTCGAGTGTAAATCCTGAACCGCATCGCGCGAAGACAGGCAGATGCGGTTAAAGTTAGGCATCTGTTCCAGTACCGATACGGGGGTCGCTTCTTTTCGCTGGGCTACTTCGATTCGTTTTTGGGCAATTATTTCGTCAAGAATCGTCATTTTAATCTGTAAAACGGAATGGTATTCCGTTTAGCCGCTAGGCTAATTTTTATGTCTATTTAATTAGCCTGACGGCTAAACGGAATACCATTCCGTTTTACATTATCAATTTTTTAAAAGCCGCTAACGCCCGCTTACTTTCCAAAGACTCCCGAGCCATCGCTACAGCTTCTTCGCGGGTAGTTGCCTTTCCGGCTGCCAGCAACGCCATCGCCGAATTGGCCAGAACCGCCTGCTTTTGCGGTAGAGTTGCTTCGTCATTCAGCACGTTCATGAAAATCTGTGCCGATTCATCCAGCGTCTGTCCGCCTGCCAGCGATTCGGGCGTTAAGGCGCTAAACCCCAACTGCTCGGGTTCCAACACCTGTTCGGTCTGATTACTAATGACTTTGAAGGGGCCCGTCAACGAAATCTCGTCGTAACCATCCAACGCATGCAAAATCATGAACCGCTTGTCGGTTTGCTGATAAAGGTACGCATATAATCGCGCCAATTCAAGGTTAAAGACGCCAACAAGCTGTTTAACAGGCTTTGCCGGATTTATCATCGGGCCCAAAACGTTGAAAAATGTCTTCACACCGAGGTCCCGGCGGATGGGTGCCACGTTTTTCATAGCTGGGTGAAACAGGGGAGCGTGCAGGAAGCAAATGCCTGACGTTTCCATTTTTCGCTGTAATTCGCCCACGTCGTTCGTAAATCGGTACCCTAATTTTTCCATTACGGTAGAGGAACCGACCAACGATGACACCCCGTGATTGCCGTGCTTGGCCACGCGCTGCCCAGCCCCCGCCACTACAAATGAGGACAGTGTTGAGATATTAAACGTGTCTTTGCCATCGCCCCCGGTGCCGCACAAGTCCATAGGATCATAAGCGGCAAGGTCTACAGGTAAACACAGCTCAAGCATCGCGTCACGAAATCCTTCGAGCTCTTCCAGACGCAAACTTCGCATCATGTAAACCGTTAAAAACGAGGCAATTTGGGCCGGGTTATATTCTCCCCGACCAATACCCAGCAATACTTCACGCGCCTGGTCTTTGGTAAGATGCTTGTATTCGAAAAGGTGATTTAAAATCGCTTTCATTCTTGATATAATGAGTGAATGAGCGAAAGGGTGAATGAGTGAAAGTATGTCAGCCACTCTTTCGCTCATTTATTCTTTCACTCTTTAATTTTTCAACCAGTTCTCAATCATCTTGACGCCGTTTTCGGTCAGGACTGATTCGGGGTGGAATTGAAGTCCCTTAACATCGAATCGTGTATGAGCCAGGCCCATAACGCGCCCATGCTCATCTACAGCCGTGATTCGCAACTCCTCGGGCATTGAATCTGGTACAACAGTCCAGGAGTGATAACGGCCAACCACCAGATCTGCTGGAATATTGGTAAAGAGTCGTTCGGATCGATCGGTTACGGTTGCTTTGTGGGCTACACCATGTAGCACATCACCGAGGTTTTCGAGGGTAGCGCCATAGACTTCGCCAATCCCCTGATGCCCGAGGCAAATACCCAGAATACTCTTGGCTGGCCCATATTCCCGAACCAGATCCTGCATAATTCCCGCTTCCGACGGAATACCCGGTCCGGGCGAGAGCATGATTTTGTCGTACTGTCCTACTGCTTCCAGACTGATCTTGTTATTCCGGATGACATCGGGCTTCAGCCCTAATTCGCGGAGAATATAGACCAGATTGTAGGTAAACGAATCGTAATTATCTAAGACTAAAAGTTTCATGTTCTGAGGAGTGAGGAGTGAGGAGCGAGGAGCGAGAATGGCTGGCGTAAACTAACTTCTGCCGGATGGATTCTCTCTACTCACTGCTCTCTCCTAATACTTTATAATTGTTTCGCTTGCTCAAGGGCCATCCGTAGGGCGGCTAGTTTATTATGGACTTCCTGCAACTCGCTTTCAACGACCGATTTCGCCACGATACCGGCTCCGGCCTGATAATAAAGCGTGTTGTCTTTACTCATAAACGTCCGAATCATGATGGCGTGGTTGAACTCGCCGTCGAAACCCATATAGCCAATGCTGCCCGAGTAAAAACTACGGCTCAGGTTTTCGTAGCGGTCAATCAATTGCATGGCGTTGTGTTTGGGGGCACCTGAGAGCGTTCCGGCCGGGAAGGTCTCGGCAACGATTTGTAAAGGGTCGGCCTGTTCGGTTAAATCGCCCACTACTTTCGACACCAGGTGAATGACGTGCGAATAATACTGGATCTCTTTGAACGTCTCGACTTTAACAACATCACAGTTCCGGCTAAGATCGTTGCGGGCTAAATCGACCAGCATAACGTGTTCTGCCGATTCTTTCGGGTCGTCGTAGAGTTTCTGGGCGAGTTCGGCATCGCGGACGTCATCGCCTGTGCGCCTAAAGGTGCCCGCAATGGGGTAAATGGTGGCTTGGCGATTCTTCACCACAATTTGCGATTCGGGCGAAGAGCCGAAGATTTTGTAGTTGCCGTAATCGAAGTAGAATAAGTAAGGAGAGGGGTTGAGCGATCGGAGTGTTCGATACACATTGAACTCATCGCCCGTGAATGGTGTCGAAAACCGACGCGATAAAACAATCTGGAAAACATCGCCCCGTTGACAGTGATCTTTGCCTTTCTGAATAACCGCCCGAAATTCATCGTCGGTGAAGTTCGATTGTTCGGGTCCGGCAGGGCTGAACGAATAAGTCGGATAATTTCGGCTCGTAATCAGATCGCTGATGTAATCTAACGTGCTTTCCGGTTCGATGTCGCCATCGCGGAGGTAGCTGTGCTCAAATAAATACAGCTCGTCTTTGAAATGGTTGATTGCCAGTACGTAACGGTACACCGTAAAGACGGCCGCTGGAATCTGGTTTTCGGTTGGTACTGGCGCGTGGAGCGTGATATCTTCGAAACCCTGCACGGCTGGGTAGCCGAAGTAGCCAAACAAACCGTTGGTAATGAAGGGGAACGGCGCTTTTTCGTGCTTAAAGCTGTCTTTATAGTTTTGAAGAGCCGCGCGCATTTCCTGAACGGGAAGCTCAGTGGTCTGCTCGTCTTCGCCCGGCATTTTTATCGTCAGTTTATTTCCTTCATACGAAAAGCGGGAAACCGGATCGAAGGCGATGTAGGAAAAACTGTTGTCGTTTCCGTGGTAATCGGAGCTTTCGAGCAGAATGCTATTCAAAAAGCGGTCGCGAATGCGCAGGTAAATACTTACGGGGGTGATAATATCGGCCAGCATCCGTTTATGACGGCTGACAACGCGGTAAGTGGGTTTTAAGTCGATGGTCATAAGTCAATAGTCGTTAGTGCATAAAAAAATAAGGCTCACCGGGATGTCGGTGAGCCTTGAGAAATTTGCTGGTAAACAACAATAGCGGCAACCTTCATCCCTGTTGAGAAGAATGCCACCACCAAATCATGTTGTTAACCGTATTATTCATGAGTGTCTAACTCGTTTTATCAAATTGAATTCTATTTCTGGTCGGGGTGGCGGGATTCGAAGGCGGACGCGCCCCCGGCCACAACCTCTACCTCCCCAACATAGCCTTTTATCAAGCTGCTATTCTGGTCGGGGTGGCGGGATTCGAACCCACGACCTCTACGTCCCGAACGTAGCGCGCTACCAGGCTGCGCTACACCCCGCACTGGGCCACAAATATAAAAACGAATCCTTAAGAAAAAAATACAAGCATTTTTCTGAATCTTAACCTTTATCTTCTGGCTGACGCGTTGGTAGGAATGATATTAACATCAATAGCCCGATAAGGCTACTACCTATCATTGCCGAAATACTACCTATATTTCCCCATGGGCTTCCACCTTGACTAAGCTCAATAGCTTCTTTATCTATATTGAAGCCACTATCTTCCAGTAATTTTTTTGTGTCATTACTAATTCTTAAGTCAGGGTCATATTTACCTTCTACTTCGCTTTTTAGTTTTTTAAAATACTCACCACTCTCTACATCTGCCTTGTTTGCATGATTATCACGAACGACTAATTTAACTTTTATTTTGGCAGTGGTATCAAGTTGATAAGTTACCCCTTTGACAGTCGAATCTTTACGGAGCGCAGATGCCAAAAAATTTTTCAGGGAAAATACTGGATATATTACTGCCCGTAAGTCTCCTTTTTTTTTGCCCACTTCGACTACATAATTACCTTTTAAAATCTTTACATCTTTGACTTTGATGTATCTAGGGATATCTCCAGGAGGTATTTTTTCTAATTCCTCGATAGTACATACCTTCGCTTCGCTTACAGTAGAGTTAAACTTAAAGTCTTGCCATCCTTCTTTAAAAAGCATATAACATGCGATAAGGATTATGATTCGAGTAATAATTCCCATTGTGATATACGGTGGTTTATTTAATGATAAATTTTCAATCGATCCTTCTTTAATAAATTAGATAGCTCAGATTTGCTCATCCAAACAGAATCTTTTGCAAATAAGTAAGGGTTTGTTTTTAAGGAGCTTACGTCCTTGTCTTCAAAAGTGCCCAACTCATAATTGGGCTTTTGTAAGCAAAGGGAATCGTTTGAGATTGAGACTAACCGATGTGCGTAATAATCAGTACTACGTTTAATAATATATAGATCACCAATAGATGGCTCTCTCAAAGAGGATTCATAAGTGGATTGATCCATAAAGGATTTGCAAGTGCTTACGAGTACTATTATTAATACAAAAACGCCAATACCAGGCCAACCCCACTTGTCATAAACAACTCGAAATAGCCACATATATTCTGGATAGAATTATCTCACCGAAAGGCAAATGTATTATATATTTGCCATAAAGAGTACAAGTTGATATATAATTCATATCAACTTGTACTCTTTATGGCATTTTGTAATATAATTACTCCGCTGATTTTCGATTCTCACATCTCCATCACACGTACTCGAATGCTTTTATTCTCGGTCAACTCAATGGCTGATTGGTCGAAATCGGGTGGGCCCATCAGCATCGATACGTTTGAGAGGCCGAACGGTTCAGATGGCATCTGTCCTGAAAAGTCCATTTTCTGATTCCCGTTCAAATCCTGAAAAAGCCGAACGGCGTATTTCCCGGCTGGTAAACCCTCGAAAATAGTAGTGAGCTCACCTGATGGCGTTACATCAACTATTTTCCGCTGAAATGATTCGCCGGTGAAGGTAGCTGGGCTATTGGCCAAACCAACATAGAGTTTGCCTGAACGGGTATTCACATTGTGAATGACAACCGTAAGGGAATAAGTCCCGCTAACCGAAGCCGATGTTGCGGGTGTTGTTTGTTGAGCCAGGCAAGGCTTAGTCAGATTTGTGATGAATAGGACGATGATAAAGAAGGTGGTGATAATCGTTTTCATGAGTTATGCAGGTTTATGTTCGTTTGGTTCGATAGCACAAACATAAAAGCCTTCAACTGACCACTCCAACTCAAAGGGACAAACTGCATGGTTGTGGGATAAATGACAACTTTGGGAGATTACGACAAGATTATTGGGGCGTTTGACAAATTTGATTGCCCTATTTTTTTGACAGGATTAACAGGATGGACAGGATTGGCACTGTCAGGAATCCTGTCCATCCTGTTAATCCTGTCAAAAACTACCCCAGATTTAGCGTCAAATTTCCGTTTTTGTTGTACCGGATTTCCTCTTCGGCCAACATCAGTTTCACGATTTGAGCCAGCGACTCGGCGTCAGTTTGGGCGAAATGGTGAGCTAATTGTTTTGGAGATACGCCTGGCCCATTTGCCAGCGCGACATAATCTCGGACTTGCTCACGTACGGCTGCTGTGGCCGTTTCGGCTGATTTCTTTTTCCTGAGACAATTGTCACAGATGCCACAGGCGTCGCCCGGTTTTTCACCGAAGTAAGCCTGGAGCAAACGAGTCCGGCACTGAGTTTGGTGTTCGGTATACAAAATGGCTGCCTGCACTTTCCGCATTGCTAATTCCTTCCGCCGATTTAACTCTTGTATATTAACTGGCAGTGAAGGTGCATCGAAACGAGGAGTCAGAAAGGTTAACTGAGGTTTGTCTTTTTGTTTTTCATAAATAACCACATTGCGTTCATGAAGCTGCGTTAGCAACTGTTCAATTTCGCTTTGATTAATCATGAAGGTTCTTGCCAGCGTCGATTCGGAGATCGTGATGAAGTCGGTGAACAACTCACCTCCATAGACGCGCAGGAGTAGTTTAAGAAATGAATCGAAGCGTGAGTGCAGGACCTGAAATTCATACAATTGCCGATTGTCCAGAACGATTGTTAGCCGTGATGGATGAAAATAATTTTCATTCAGCTGAATAAAGCCTTCCAGTTGCAATTGCTTTAGCGCATAGTGAGTCTCTTGCGGAGGCAGACTAAATGTAGCCGAAAATGCGCCCAGATCGAAGTCATAGCTAGCAAATTCACCCCCGCCGACGGGCACTGCCGTGTAGTTTGCCAATGCCTGGTAAACCCGCCGTAACATCTCAATGGGCTGATAAAGCTGCTCGGTTCGGAAACGGAGACTTTCCAGATCATCTGGTGTGTAGAGCATTAGCGCATAAGCTTTTTGTCCATCGCGCCCAGCCCGACCTGCTTCCTGATAGTAGGCTTCGAGCGAATCGGGAACATCTAAATGGATAACAATGCGCACATCGGGCTTGTCGATACCCATACCGAACGCATTCGTGGCGACCATCACTCGCGTCCGATTTTGAATCCAGGCGTCCTGTTTTTCAGCCCGTTGCTGAGTTGTTAGTCCTGCGTGGTAGAAATCTGCCGAAATACCCTGTCGATTTAGCCACTGCGCCACTTTCTGGGTTTGCCTGCGGCTACGCACATACACAATGCCGCAACCCGGTACGTTTTGTAAGGCGCGGAGTAATCTTGCGTCTTTGTTTTCTTCCACTACCGCCGAGTAAGAAAGATTGGGCCGGGCAAAGGTTTGCCGAAAGATAGCAGGGTCTTTTAGGACCAGCTTTTCAATGATATCTTTCTGAACATCAGGCGTTGCCGAAGCGGTGAGCGCAATAATTGGGGTGTCTGGGATGAGCTCTCTAAATTCGGCGATTTGCAGATAAGGTGGCCGAAAGTCGTACCCCCAAGCCGAAATACAGTGCGCTTCATCAACAGCTAAAAGACAAACCGTCATCTGTTTGACTCGCTCGATAACGATTTCGGTTCGAAGCCGTTCGGGAGAGACATATAGGAATTTGGTATTGCCATAAATGCAATTGTCGAGCGTTGTATCGATTTCCCGATAATGCATGCCCGAATAAATCGCTGCTGCCGGAATACCCCGTTTGCGAAGCTGCTCAACCTGATCTTTCATCAGGGCAATAAGGGGCGTGACCACAATACAAACGCCTTTCATGGCCAGCGTTGGTACCTGAAAGCAGATGGATTTGCCGCCACCCGTAGGCATCAACACCAGCGAGTCCTGTCGATCCAGCACTGTATTCACAACATCTTCCTGCATCGGTCGGAAGTTGGTGTATCCCCAAAACTGTTGTAATATCTGCCGGGTGGTCACTGTGTTTATCGTTTATAGTATTCGGTTTATGGTATGGTTCGCGTCAGCAAACCAAACACCATAAACCAGATACCTTTCTACAAATTTACGCCTGAAACACAAATCAGCGAGATTGCGTTTTACGTTTGTGCGCAAATCTGCAATCAGTAGCAACAACAATTATGCTTCAGAAAGTTATCAAATCCGATGCGGAATGGCAGGAAATCCTGACGCCGGAACAATATCGAGTGGCACGGGGAAAAGGTACCGAACGACCTTTCTCGGGTGAATATTGCGAAGCCCACGACCCTGGCATTTACGCCTGCGTTTGTTGTGGTACAGAGTTATTCGAATCAACAACCAAGTTTGAATCAGGTACGGGTTGGCCGAGTTTTACGGAACCCATTGAGGCCGATCGAATTCGGCTGGAAAAAGATTATAGTTACGGGATGCATCGGGTTGAAGTGTTATGCAATGTGTGTGATGCTCACCTCGGGCATGTGTTCAACGATGGACCGCCACCTACTGGAATGCGCTATTGCCTGAACTCGGTTTCGCTTGTACTGAAGCGGACTGCCGATTCATAGTAATCACAGCAGCCTAGTTTATAATCGCCCAGCTTATTCTCCGGAACAGGCTGGGCGATTGTGCATTCTGCCCGTGGAGGAATGGCTGTTGTACGATCATTTTTAGGGCCCCCATTTGCTAATGGCCGTTTTGAAGTGAAACTTGCAGCAGATGAATCACTATAAATACCTATGAACTACGGGAAGTTGCTGGTAGTATTATTCGCGGTTAGGATGCTGTTAAATCCCGTGTTTGCTCAGAAAATTGGCTCATCTACACCAGGCGCAGCAGCAACGTACCCGCTTAGCTTATCCATCGCCGGAACTAAAATCAAGTAC
The DNA here is from genome assembly GCF_054776755.1 of Spirosoma litoris. NCBI lineage: Bacteria > Pseudomonadati > Bacteroidota > Cytophagia > Cytophagales > Cytophagaceae > Spirosoma > Spirosoma litoris. Next base: position 77,353 of record NZ_BAAHBI010000011.1, read on the forward strand.
TATAAAGACGACCGTGACGCTTTCTCAAGAGTACCCGCTCCCGAAGCCTTTCTGAAAAGGCAAAGTTCGTCCGGGCGCTTAGCCCCGCAAACCGCCCAGTTTATTGTTACCTACACCAACTTTACGCAAGAGGCCCAAAAAGCCTTTCAATATGCCGTCGACATTTGGTCTACGCTGATTGTTTCCTCGGTGCCAATCCGTATTCAGGCTAATTGGGTGTCGGACGAACCCAATTTATTAGGATCGGCGGGGCCAACGTCTTACCGCTATAATTTCGATGGAGGGCAGAAAGCAACGGCTTTTTACCCAATTGCATTGGCCGAAAAAATTGCCCATAAGAACTTGAATGGTCTCAATGAAGCTGATATTGTTGCAGATTTCAACCGGAATAATCAGTGGTATTTTGGCACAGATGGGCTAACACCGGCGGGGCAAACCGATATGGTGACGGTCGTCTTACACGAACTGGCGCACGGATTGGGATTCATTGGCTTTTTCAACGTTACGGATTTTCCCGGCGACATGAACAATGGGCAATATCTGGCAGCTCTACCCTCGATTTATGATTGCTTTATTGAAACTGGGGGAGCCGGTGGACCGAAAAGACGGTTGGTAACCTCGCAGGACGTTTTTCCAAATAACTCTATTCCGCTGAACCGCCAACTAACCGGGAATGATCTGTTTCTGAATGGCGCGGTTTTGCAACAAACCACGGGGCAAAAACTCCGGGTTCACGCGAAATCTACGTTTTCGCGGGCTTCCAGTATTTACCATTTAGATGAGGATACGTATCCTCCCGGCAATATTAACTCGCTCATGACGCCGAAGCTGGGACTTGCCGAGTCGATTCATTCGCCGGGGATCAATGTATTGAAATTCTTCTCCGATCTGGAATGGAAAACAACGTCGGTACTGCATGATCCAATCGCGAATACAGAAGATGCTAAAGACCTGGTATTTAGTACACGTATTATTAGCGACACAACATTGATAGCAGGTTCAATGCGCTTAGTTTATCGTAAAACTGCGCCAGCCGCCACTGATTCGGCGGCTACAACTGTTAGCTTAATTCGTGTTGGAACTACCGATACGTATCAGTACACACTGCCAGCGGCCCAGGCACAGGGTGATATCTGGTATTATTTCCAGGCACAGGATGCGTCGGGCCGGACGTTTTCAAATCCGGGAAAGCAACTCGCGGGAGGGCAGATTTGGAATCACGTCAAGATCGGCCCCGACAATGTGCCACCAACTATTCAGTACGCGCCCGCAAAAACAAGTATTTTCTCGACAGCCGTTGCCGATAGCTTACCAATCTATGCTCGGATAGCTGATGATCGGGCGGGTATTTCCAGCGCTTATGTTGATTATCAAATCAATGGCGTGTCGCAGTCAGCACTACCACTAAGCTATAATCGATTGACGATCGGCAACTATACGTACGACAGCGTTTACGTCAATCGGATTAATTTTCCGGCCAACTCACTGAAAGTTGGCGATAAGATTACCTATCGGATTGTTGCGCAGGATGGTTCTCGGGCTAAAAATCAGACTACTAACCCGTCGACCGGTTTCTATCAGCTTACGGTTGTAGCCACAAAAGCGGTACGTGATCAATATGTGAATACCTTCAATGATGGATCGACAGCCAGCGATTTTGCGGGCTATGGATTTACAGTCACTACGCCAGCCAGTTTCGGCGATGGGGCTATTCATTCAACGCACCCATATCCGAATGGCACTGATTTTCAATCGCAAAGCAACTACGATTACACGTTGCTAACGCCTATTCGCATAAAAGCAAACCCTGACAGCGCTATTATTCGATTCGATGAAATTGTGCTGGTTGAGCCGGGTGCGACGGGTAGTCGTCTGGGTGACAGTAATTTTTATGATTACGTTGTGGTCGAAGGTTCCAGTAATAATGGCCAAACCTGGAAACCGCTGCTAGATGCCTATAGCGCAAATGCCCGAACGGAGTGGTTAACAGCCTATAACAGCGATTTAGTAACGGGTTTGCGTAGTGAGAAAAACTCCAAAGCGGGCGGCTTTCCGGCCATGTATCGGCGACGGGAAATACCGTTATTGAACCAAACAACGGGTTTCAAGGCGGGTGATCAACTCCTGATTCGGTTTCGTTTGTTTGCCGATCCACTCTCGTACGGATGGGGATGGGCTATTGACAACTTGTTTATTCAAACGCCTGTTCCGTTAATCTTAGCCGAGGGACCTATTCGTGAAGGTTCATTTAAGTTATATCCCAATCCAGTGAGCAATGGGACTATGCAATTGGAGGCCGAACTACTGAAACCAACTTCCGAACTCGGATTGACGATTAGCAGCCTAACTGGACAACCCATTCGGCAATTGACTCTGAAAGTGAACGGTAAGCAAATCAGTGAGCAACTTGATGTTGGGCAATTGCCCGCAGGTTTGTATTTGATGCAGTTGAAAGTAGGCGACTCGATACAGACGAAGAAGGTTATTATTGCAAAGTAATTCACATAAGTCTGTGTATGAAAGCATTATTGCCATTCGTCTTTGCCTGTATTGTTCTAGGTTGTTCGCCCGCCCGGCGTATTAGTAGTGATTTACGAATCAACCCAATCTACACGGATCATTTTACAGGTGTTGCACTCTATGACCCCATTCAGAAAAAGGCGTTAATTCAATATAATGCCGATAAACCATTCACCCCCGCATCGAATACTAAACTGTTTAGTTTTTACACCGGGTTGTTATCCTTGCCGGATTCACTACCGGCATTGCGCTATGTTACCAATGGTGACTCGCTGATTTTCTGGGGCACCGGAAATCCCCTGTTACTCCACCCTGACTTGCCCGACACGAGTGCATTGGCTTTTCTACGGAAGCGGCCCGAAAAGCTGTTTTTCTCTCCAGCTAATTATAACGGGCCACGTTTCGGGCCAGGCTGGGCGTGGGATGACTATAACGACGATTATTCTCCTGAGTTAGCTTCACTACCCATTTATGGAAATGTTGCTCGATTTAAGAATGGAGTGCAGACTGCTGTTACGGTGAGTCCCCACCGATTTTTGGATAGTTTACGTATTAATTCAGATAGTAAATCTGTGGTTAACAGTGTTAGGAGGTTGGAATATACGAATCAATTCATCCTTCCGAATGGTAATAAATCTGGTCGGCAGGATGTACCATTTCGGTGGTCGGCGGAGTTAGTGGCTCAACTCTTATCCGATACATTGCACCGCCCTATTGGTGTTATAAACCGTCCCCTAACACCGATAACCAAACTATTACGAGGTTCTGCGACAGATTCACTCTACAAACGGATGCTGTTTGTAAGTGATAATCAGTTTGCCGAACAGGTACTGTTTATGGCTTCCGCTGAACGGAATTCTGCGATGCTTACGCCAACGATTGAACTTCGTAGAATGGCCGATAGTGTGTTGCACTTACCGGCTACTTCGGCCAGGTGGGTCGATGGGTCGGGCCTGTCACGTTACAACGTTTTTACGCCCAACGTGCTAATTGCCTTACTCGGCCGTATTGATGCGAAAGTACCGCGGCAACGATTATTTGCGTTGCTGCCAGCTGCTGGACAATCGGGTACGTTACGAAGTATAGCGATGGATGGTAAGCCTTATATTTTTGCCAAATCGGGTTCTATGACGGGCGTTTATAATTTAAGTGGTTATGTACTGACGCGTTCGGGCAAAACGCTCTACTTCAGTATTATGCATAACAACTTTACCCAGACAGTAAGCGAAATGCGCCGACGAACGGGGGAGCTGTTGAAAGAAATTCATGAGCGGTTTTAGAAGGGAGTAGTTCCTTACTACTTGCTCGGCCATTGCGCTAATGGTGGTACTTTTTTAGCGGCCTGGTTAACCGATTTTTCAGGGATTAACCGTACTGTAAGCGCCGTTTTCGTATTAGCGGGAAGCGTTATTTCAAACCCAACCAACGTGGTTCCTGGATTGGGCGCATCGTACTCATGAGGTGGATTGGTAGTCCAGGTTTTTAATTCTACACGAGCGGGCTCGTCGACTTGTAAAATTAATTTCTTGCCATCTTTAGTCAATTCCGCTTTGTTACCCGTAAGAGTTACTGTAGCCGGAGTAAGCATTGTCCATCGAACAGTGGTTTCGGTGGATGGCGTTTCGAGTTCATCCCGGATGATTACATACGATTTATCCAGGATAGCGACACCCCGGTTTGCGTTTGTCAACGACTCTTTGTAGACATCCGTTAAATCGGTGGTCGCATTCATGAACATCGGCGTATTAGAATAATGCGTGATAGCGGCTTTTCCCGCAACGCGTTGCAGTCCGTTGTTTATTGTGAGCGTGTTATGCACGAAATTATTGTACCGAAAAATCTGCCAACGTTGCGAATCCTGCTTGCTATTCCACAAATCCACGCCTTTCGATTCTAACGACTCATACTCCTGCATCCCGAAATCCATGGCCCAGCGTACGCCGTCAGCTTCCATAATAAACGAGCCAATATCCATGTGCGCATGGTTTACCGACGGACTGCCCGCTTTTAAGCCCACATAAATTGCTGCCGGGTCGGACCAGGAAGTGCGCATAAGCGCTACTGGATTGCGACCTTCTCCAACCCACATGGTAGGTTTCGGTTCGGCTATCGCATTCATACTTACACCGTTGCTCCAAAGCATAATAGCCGGCAGCAGTCGATTCTTAACATGTTTCTTCGGGTCATTCGTTTGTAACCGACTTCGTTCTACCCACAGTAAAGACGGGTCTTTCGATTTTTGAGCAAACCAGAACATAGCGGGTTGTAATTCACCGGATAAACCCGAATCGGAGTAGTTAAAGGCATTTCCGGAAGGGCCAGTCATGTTTTCCAGATAGCCCGCCGTTTTCAAAAATCCCGGTTCGTTTGTCAGGCCAAAATCGGTTCCGAAGGCTTTGTCAACAGCGCTGATGAGCATCACATTAAAACTGGTGCCGTAGCCCCAATAGCCATACCCTTCTGGATAAGCCCCGTTGGGCTTGTAATCGCCCATAGGCAACACAACCGATTCGATCGCCCGGTTAATGATGCTTTTGGCTAGTTCGGGTTGATCTTCATAAATGGCCAGCGCGCCATAAGCCATCCCCGCATTACAAACCTGGTTCCAATTATGGGTGGCTTTTAGCCAGCTATTGTATTTCGAATCTAAAGAGGGTTCAATTCCTTTTTTCAAAATAGCGCCTTTGATAATCGACCGCGACTGATCGGATAAGTCGTTGTAAAGCCAGTCGTAACCAATGGAAATGGCCATTGTCATTTCGGCCACATCCAGAAAGTGGGTCGGATTCCAGTCGTCAAAAGCTGATAAAGCCAGTAGTTCCTGTTCCGCTCGTTTCAGGTATTTTTCCTGATGGGTGAATCGCCAGGTATAGGCTAAATAAAATATCCGGCGTAAGCCTTCTCTGGATTTGTCGAGCAAGCGTCGTCCAATCTTTATCCGTTCCAGTGAAGGCTTGTCGAGCAAGGCATCGCATTCGTTCAGAATTGCCTGGTTCAAATTGCTCCAGGTTTTATCTGTACTAATGGTCCGTTTAATGGCTTCTTCTTCGCCTTTCAACAACAATAATCGTGGGTGGGCGGGGAGTTTATTGGCCTTAGCCAGATGATCGACCTGTGCTATGGCAACGAAATGAAGCAGGAGCAGGAGAGATGTAAGTCGAAAAAATAAAGAGGTCATAACGAGTTATGCGTTTGAGTAGGTTGTCCGGAGAAGTCAAACGCATAAGTCGAAAATAAGACAGCTTTACCTGTCTATTGCGAACGATCATTTATTTTGATAAACTCTGAAAAAGGTATTGATTATCTGATCTTGTAAAAGATGGTCATTTCGGAAAAGGGCAGTCGCGTAAATTCGCTTACTGTCAGAAAAATCGATGCTTTTGTATTTATCCCCGCACTGAAAAAACCACCGACGGAATAGTAAAGCTCGTTGCTTTTGTTGATTGCTGTCGGTACTACAGGTGTATGTAATAACAAGGTTTGGATTGGCATCGAAGGCGGCTCGCAAACCATAAATAACTGTATCTCTGATTCTCTTATCAATAATACCTACTTTGCCACTGACTCTTGTGAGAATGAAGGAGTAAACATTATCAGCAATAGATTCATCGGGGAGGTAGTCGCTATCAGACTTAAAAACAAGTTCGTATTTAACCTGACTGTCAGTTTCAAACGAATAAATAATGCTATTAGTGGCTTTGTCCTCTATCGGTACAAGCTGATAGGGGAATAAGTGCGGCAAATTTGATTCCTCCTGGTCGTTTAGACTCATCTTTGGTCTTCAAATATTCCTGAATCTTTTTTTTATCCTCAAGCATCTGTTTGGCTATGCTTTTGGTTGGTGTCAATACAGTTGCCATGTTTCTAAAGTTTGGATTTCTTTGATAATCAGCGATGAATGTCTATGGATTTCTAATAAGGTGAATCTATATTAACCCAAATCATTGGCATTTAATCAACGCATTAAAGATAATAGAAAGTTTCTATTACCGCTTGATTAGCTGATAGATCGGGTAGCTCACAATAATGAAGGCAACGGCATACAAGCTGCTTGAGAAATCGCCAATAACCACGCCCAGCAGAAAGGCAAGCGAAGCAATAAGGAGTATCCAAGTCGTAAATGGATAGCCCCATGCCCGAACGGGTCGGGCGAGATCCGGCTCGGTTTGGCGCAACCGAATCAAAGCCGCAAAAGCAGAAGCATAGCAGAGCACAAAGAAAAAAGTAGCGATATCGGAGAGCTTGCTATAGGTATTTGTTAGAATCATCAGGGCAGAAGCCCCTGCTGTCAGCACGGTCGCATACGTAGGTGTTCCTCCCGCATTTACGTGCGTAACGAATCGAAAAAATAGCCCATCCCTACCCATCGCGAAAATGACTCGCGGGTTGAACATGATTTGCGCATTGATGATCCCCATAATCGAGATCATGAGCAGGAAGGTTACAACCTGGGCACTCCCTGGTCCGAATAACACCTGAATGGCATCGGCAGCTGGAAGCTTTGAGCTGGCCAGCGTCTCAACTGGAAGTACATATAGCAACGCCAGATTGACCAGAATGTAAATACCAATGATGAGCAAGACACCACTCATCATCGAACGAGGCAGGTTTCGGCTGGGGTCAACGTCTTCTTCAGTAAAGTAAGCCGCTGTGTGCCAGCCATCGTAGGTATAAAAAACGGATTGGAGAGCCGCCAGAATGCCTATCCAGATACCACCTTCGGCTAATGGACGGATACTCGTAGCGGAAAGAGCTGGCTGATCGGGGGTTACCACAAAGCAAACGACAACAAAGAGCAATAAGCCAACGCCTTTCAGGAGGCTCATCACTTCTTGCGCCCGGCTGGCCAATTGTACCCCAATAGAGTGAAACGCCACAAATGCCACCAGAATCCCAATAGCAACAACCTTTTGATAATCAGCTGTGGATGGGAATAGTAAGGCCGTATATTCGCTCATGACTGCTGCGCCAAACGCCATAGCCGATACACTCCCCAGCCAGCTGCTAATGCCAATAATGAAGCCAGCATAGTTGCCAAATGCCCTACGCGCATATACATACCAGCCTCCCGCTTTAGGCAACATTGTTCCCAACTCCATTACCGACAACGAACCCGCCAGGGCATATACGCCGACAATCAACCAAACAGCGATGATAAGGGTAGGGTTGCCAATATCCTGCGCAATAGGCCCAGGTTTACGGAGAATGCCCGTGCCAATGGTACCGCCAATAGTAACAGCCACGCCAAAGCCGACGCCTAACAATTTTTTGAGTTGATTCTGGGCCATAGTCCGGCGGGTAGGAGGAAAGTGGTTTGTACAATAATAGCGAATAAAATCTGTGAAAAGCTGCTATATCCGCGTCATCTGCGTGCCAACTCCGTTTTTTCGTAAGTTTGCCCATATGAGATTTTCGCTAATTCACCCATCTAGGGTAGTTTATTGGCTTCGGTGAGCGGCCTCTGGCTTGGACAAAACATATAAACCAATGAAAGCGTGGATTGAAGAGAAAGTAGCTGGTTTGATTGATTTCTATACAGCAAACTGGCGCGTCAACTCGGTCACGATTCTATTTTTATTACGCATGAGTGTACTAGATTCACAAGCTCAGGAATTAGCGCGTCGGCTACATGACGCCCACGAGACGTACAAAGAAAAAACGTTTACCCACCGTCGGTTTAAGCATAAGGATATTTTGCCCTTGCTGAATGCGTTGGGCGGGCCATTGTCTGTTAGCCAGGTGGGCGAGTCGTTGGAGAAGCGATCGATTCATCAGGTGAAAGCGGGCACAGGACAAACGAAGGTGTTGCTCTGGAGCCAGATGCACGGCGATGAAGCTACGGCTACGATGGCGATGTTCGACATCTTCACTTTTTTACAAGCAAAAAACGACGGCTTCGATGAACTACGGCAGACGATACTGACCAATACCACGCTGTACTTTGTACCGATGCTCAATCCTGACGGAGCGGAGCGGTTTCAACGCCGAACGGCAACGGATATCGATATGAACCGAGATGCGCTGCGCCTGCAAACGCCCGAAGGGACACTTCTTAAAAACCTCCAGCAAACGCTTAAACCGCTCGTCGGCTTCAATCTACACGATCAGAATCCACGCTATGGTGTTGGTAAAACGGGGAAACAAGCCGTCGTTTCGTTTCTGGCAACGGCGTACGACGAAGACCGGAACGTCAACGATGTTCGGCAGCGATCGATGCAGCTTATTGTGGGGATGAACCGAGCCTTGCAACAATTCATACCGGGCCAGGTCGGTCGATACGATGATGAGTTTGAACCCCGTGCCTTTGGCGATAACATTCAGAAATGGGGTACCACGCTGATACTGATTGAGTCGGGCGGATTTAAAGGTGATCCCGAAAAAATGACGATCCGCCGATTAAATTTCGTGGCGATCCTGACTGCGTTGAAATCCATTGCCGATGGGTCGTACAAACAGGAAAATAGTGCCGACTACCAGGCGATCCCTGAAAATGGTCGGGCGCTGTTTGATGTGTTGATCCGAAATGCCACCGTTATTCGCGAAGGCCGCCCCGTTCTTGTCGATGTGGGCATCAACCAGTATGAAACCAACACGAAAGCGGCCGATGGGTTTTACTATAAGAGTAGCGTTGATGACATCGGGGACCTTTCTACATTTTACGGAATCGATGAAATCGACGCAACAGGTTTGACACTGGTTCCAGCTTATACCTATCCAGATACGTTGGATTCAGTGGCTGATCTGTCCAAACTTGATCTGCCAGCTCTTGGGCGGGATGGTGTCGTGGCCTTTAAAGTACGGAAGGCACAAAAGGACAATTTCCCCACGCAAGCCGTGCATTTATTGTTTGAAGGTACTCTGCCCGCCCAACCCCTTGAATTAGAGCAGATACCAACCTTCCTTCTTAAGAAAAGTAATAAAATTCAGTACCGATTCATCAATGGTTTCTGGAAAGAAAATTCCGAAAATCGTCAGAATGGTATCATTGACTAGTGCTTTGGCAAACTAGATTCTAGGGGATTCTATAGATTCTCGGGGCCGCCCGCGCGGTTGGTTCTATTGTGCTGATAATCAAAGACGATAGAATCCAAAGAATCGATAGAAACTAAATTGGACGAGGTATAATGCAAGCGTAATACTAGCGTAACATTTGTGTAATACTAGGCGACTACCTTTGGTGTATTAAGTTTGCACAGATAAGCATCTGTCTCATTCTTCATATTGGTGTCGCACGAAAGGCCAGGGCGTTGTTCTGGTTTTTTCTTTTGTGGATACGTGACTTTCTCATAGTGTCGGTTTTGAGAAACCGACACCACAAACTAGCATTAAGCACATAATAGCAATCGCCCGACTTTTCAGTCGGGCGATTGCTATTATGAAGAGAAAGGTGTTAATCTTAGAAGGTGTACCGTGCGCCAATCTGCATTTGCCAACGCGATCCCAGTGGATCAATTGAGTAGGGAGCAGCAGGAGCAGACCAGGTAAAGGTTGGATCACCCGTACCAGGGTTGGTTGCCCGTGCCAGACCGATTGATGCAGTTGAGTTGAACGTGTTAGGCGAGAAATAAACGTACCCCAGTTTCTTGTCTAACAGATTCAGGAAGTTGATGATATCGTAGCTGATCTGGATCGACTGACGGCCTTTCAGTTTGAACTCGTGCAGGAAGCGCAGGTCCATCGTGTTGTTCCAGGGAGTACGACCACCATTCCGTTCGGTGAAGGTGCCTTTACGTGTTTTCAGGTATGAATCTGATTCTACGAAAGCCATGAAGTCAGCAGCTTGCGAACCTGTTGGCAGCAGTGTTTGTGCTTCGGCCAGGTCTTTTGGGATATACGCTAAGCTATTAGCCTGGCCTGTTCCATCGATCGTTGAGTTAACATAGCCCCACGAAAACGGTGTGCCCGATTGTAGCGAGTAGAACAGGGTAACAGTCGTAGCCTGATTTGGAGTCCACATTTTGCGGTAGTTGATCGTACCGACAATCCGGTTCCGGATATCGAAGTTCGAATAAGCCAGTTGCGGATTGTTTGGATTCAGCGACTGGTTCAACTGCCAGTTCGATTCCATCGAGTTCCGAATACCGTTGGTAATATCGTACGACTTTCCGTAGGTATAAGCGGCCGAGAAACCAAAACCAGCTGCGTAGTTCTTCTGAATCTGAGCTGTCAGGCTGTAGCGATAACCCTGATTGGTGTTCGACAGCATGTAGGCGTTTGCAAAGTTGTTGTCGATGCGTTGTGCTCCGGCAGTTCCGTTCGCTGCAACGTAGATTGGCTGCTGATGCTGCGTATCGTAGCTGTAGTAGCGAACCACATCTTTGGTGTTAACCTGCTGGAATTTCAGGTCCTGAATCACCTTCGTGTACAATCCTTCGAGCGTGATTTTATAGCCAGAAACCGTGTAATCAACAGCAAGGTTGTTCCGGAACATCTGTGGCATTTTGAAGTTGTTGTCGATCAAGTCAACCTGCGTCCGGGTTACACCACCGTTGGCTGGGTTGTTGTTGATCAATACCCCACCATTCGGTATTAAAGGATCGCCCACCAGTTTGGTTGTTGCTGTAGCGTTGTTGTTAAAGTCATACGCACCATAGCCTACACCGTTGTTGTAGAACGCATACCCTAACCAGGCGAATGGAATCCGACCCGTGAACAAGCCCGTTCCACCCCGAATTACCACACTCTTATCACCGTTCACATCGAAGTTAAAGCCTAAGCGGGGCGAAATCTGAACGTTGTTTAGGTAGTTATTCGTGATTTTGTTCAGCGGAGTAAAGCTATAGGTCGTACCCATGTTGGTTGGGTCGCCGGCCGAATTAGTTACCTGTGAGCTCAGGGTTGGCTTGTTGGGCAATCCTGTATAGTCGAAACGAACGCCAGGAGATAGTTTAAAGCGATCGCTAAGCTGAATGTCATCCTGTGCGTACAAACTCATCAGGTTAACATTGAAGTGCGCGTATGGATTGTTGAATTGATTATCCAGATTGTTGCTAGCGTCGCCGAATGGGTACGAACCCCGAACCCGGTTTGGCAATTGTGCTAAAAACTCAGCTGGAGAGCGGTACGAGATACGTCCGTTAGGCGAGTTAACAAAGCCGTAATCGATGGTGTAAAACTCGTTGTGCGTACCTACTGTGAACGTGTTTTTGCCAAGGTAGAACGTGAAGTTGTCCGTTACTTCGAATGTTTTCTGGCGCAGGTTAAAGACCGATGCCTCCCGGTCGTTTCCTAAGAAGATCGTACCGCCGTTGTAGCCAATTTCAACTTGTGGGAATGACCGAACATTAGACAGCGTATTCCGGAAGTCATGTACGTTCGAATAACCCAGGATCAAGCTGTTAGAAGCCCGACCACCAAACTGACTTTTTAACTCAGCAACCGTGCTGCTTTGGTTGTTCGTCTGTTTGAAATCGATGCTGCCGAAACGGAAGTTTTGGGCATCACGCTCTAAGTTCGTTGCTTCTGAGAATACGGTGTTGTTCCGGATGCTCAACTGGTTCTTGTCGTTGATATTCCAGTCAAGGCGGTTGAAGAACTTCGTGCTTTTCGAGTAGATCGAATAATCGCCAGATGCACCGGCATCAAGACCGTAGGTTGTTTTAACGAAATCGCTGATCTGCTGAGCCAACGCTGCATCTTTGATTAGCGAGCTGGGCGAGCCAGCCTGGAACTGAACAGGGTCCTGGCGACGAGTAATCTCTTCGTTGGTGAAAAAGAAGAGTTTGTTCTTGATCAGTGGTAAGCCAACCCGAACCCCTGTCTGATATTCATAAAAGGTGCTTGGCAGTTTTTCTTTCGCATTCGATGCGCCATTCCAGGAGCCTGTCAGGGCTGCATTGCGGGTGAATCCGTATACAGAGCCCGTTACATCGTTGGTTCCACTGCGTGTTACGGCATTAACCGAACCGCCAAGGAAGTTACCCAGACGAACATCAAACGGAGCTACGGCTACCTGAATGTCCTGGATAGCGTCGAGGCTGATTGGGTTTGTACGTGTACTCGAACCAGGCTGGCCCGATGTGCCGGTTGAACCACCAAGCGAAGGACTAAAGCCGATAGCGTCGTTGTTGATCGCACCATCGACAGTTACGTTATTGTAGCGGAAGTTGGTCCCTGCAAACGAGTTGTTGTTGTTAACTTGGGGAGACAGGCGGGTCATGTCCGTCAAGCTCCGTGAGATGGTCGGTAACCGACGAATAGCTTCACCGCTTACGTTCAGACCTGCTCCCTGACGTTCACCTTCGCGGTTGGCTTTCACTACAACTTCGCTAAGTTGCGTGCTGGCATCCTGAAGCGTGATATTGAGATTCGTTGTTTCTCCCAACTGTAACGTTACATCGTTACGGGTTTCAGTTTTGTAACTGACATAGGTAATGACGACTTCGTAAGGCCCACCTGCATTCATGTTGTTAATGCGGTAGCGACCATCGATATCCGTAACGGCTGCGTATTTTGTGCCGGTGGGCGTGTAAACGGCCTGTACAGTTGCGCCAACTAAGGCTTCTTTTTTGGCATCGGTAACATGGCCAGAGAGTCCACTCGTTGTTACCTGTGCCCAGGAGGATAAACTCGCAGCAAAAAGAAGTAGTACAAGTAATGTTGTAGAAATAAATGATTTCATTTGTAAATCAATAGGTGTATTTCGCTGCAAAATTCACGGAAATACCTACGCCCTCTGTTAGGCTAATGTTATGAAAGGGTGATGTACGATTAAGGATTTGTTAAGAACCTATAGCAGGTTGTAATCTAGTGTTAATGAACCCTGATTTTCGCTTGGTGGAGGTAACAAAACAAACAGATAAATACATTAAGCAGGTTAAATTCAGGAGCTTACTAAAAACTGAGTGACTTATAAATTATATCTGCGTCCAATACCCAAGTAAGTCGATGAACTTTTAGGATATTTGTAAATGTTTGGCAGTAAACTTATTAGGGTGAATGAGGAGATTTGCTGGAAAGCTAGCTTAGGCTAAAAGATTTTCCGTTGAAGCTCGATAAGTTTTGGCTGAATGTTAAGTACTTACTAATTTGCCCACATACTGCCAGATGATACCTGACAAGTAATTGGCAAGACCATCTCTACAACTCCCTAGTCACCGTAACAATGATCTCTAAGAAAGCGAAGTACGCCATCAAGGCGCTTAAGGTTTTAACTGAAGAATATGGGAAAGGCCCTGTACTGATTTCATACATTTCGGCCAAAGAAAACATCCCTAAGAAATTCTTAGAAGCTATCCTTCTGGAGCTCCGTAATCACGGTATTCTGCAAAGTCAGAAGGGAAAAGGTGGTGGTTATCTGTTACGAGTCGATCCTGCTCGGGTGAATCTGGCGCAGGTATTACGGGTAATCGATGGCCCAATTGCCCCAACCCCCTGTGTATCGTTTAACTTCTATGTAAAGTGCGACGATTGCAACGACGAAGTAACCTGTGCCCTGCGGCCTATTATGGAACGAGTGCGGGATGCGAATCTCGGTGTTTATGAAAACACTACGTTGCTGACATTCCAGAATCCGGAATTGCTCGAAACAAAAGAAATTGGTATTGGAGCCGCCACTGCCCAATTAGCTGACGCTTCGGCTAATCAGATGACGGCTTAAATTTGAGTTGTAAAGTTAAAGGGTTATATAGTTGTAAAGTGGCTGGCGCATCCAACAGAACTTTACAACTATATAACCCTTTAACTATATAACTTAAACCTTACTCTTCCGCAGGCTGGTGTTCTTTGCGGAGAAGGTCGTTCACCGTTTTAACGGGATTGAACGTAATAAGGGGAACTTCAACAAAGATGGTGTTCCAATCGGCCATGGCTCCGTTCCACAGACCAGGCAGTTCTTGGGCTTTTAGGTCTTTGCCATCTTTCGATTTTGCTGTAATGAAGCCTGTAAGCGGGTCTCGGTAGGCAGGTAGATCGTACTTCCGACCGTTATGATCTTTCAGGCCACATACTAAGTCAACTGGATTGAAGTGGGTTGCCTCGTCGAAGATGGCTTTCTGAGCTGGGTTTGCTAAATCAATCTGAGCCGACTCAACCACTTGTAACGAAACCGAACCATCCTGATTTCTGGCCCAGAACGGCCCACCGCCTGGTTCGCCAACGTTTTTCACCATGCCGCAGGCACGCACAGGACGATCCAATTTCCGGCGGAAGTAATCTACTTTCTCTTCTTTCGATAGCTTGTCGAAGCCTTCGGGAGGTAACGTAAATAAAGTACGGCGGAAAAGCTCATCTGCTTCGGCCAGGTAACCGTCGCTTACGTCTTCGCTATCCAGCAATCCCTGGATTCGCGCAATCTGCTGTTGCGCATCCAGTAATACCGTTGCCAGTACTTTTTTGTACGTTACGGTTGTTTCTTTAATTTCATCGGGAACAACATTGTCGATGTTTTTAATGAAGACGATGTCGGCCTGAATGTCATTCAGATTTTCGATCAGCGCCCCATGACCTGCTGGACGGAATAATAAAGATCCATCGGCGTTGCGGAAGGGTGAGTTGTCCAGATTGACCGAAATCGTATCGGTCGATTTTTTCTGTTCAGAGAACGTAATGTCGAACGTAACCCCCAGCCAGGCTTCGTAGTCGGCTTTTTGCTCGTGAATCAATTGCTCGAAACGATCACGGTGTTCGGGCGACACGGTAAAATGGAGCTTCACCAACCCATCCGAATTAGCGTAGGCGGCTCCTTCTACCAAATGTTCCTCTACTGGTGTGCGAGGGCCATCGGCATATTGGTGAAATTTGAGCAGGCCTTTCGGTAAACTGCCGTATTCGAGCCCTTCGTCGGTCAGTAAAAATGTTAAGACCGTTTTTCGGTCGTTCTCAGCAACAGCTTTATCTAAATCCAGACCTTTGGCCGCCATTGCCGCTTTGAGGTCTTCGTAAAAAGCAAAGTCCGTGATTCGAGCAAACACTTCATCGACCGACTTATCAGACTTGCCATCCAAAGCCGCAAACAAGGATTTGAACATTCGGGTGGCAGCTCCCGATGCGGGTACAAATTTGACCAGGTCGCGCTCATGAGCAGCGGCATCGAAACGACGGATATAATCGGGTATTTTATCTTCAGCAACCCGAACGATGCCATCGCCAATGGTGGCGGCTTTGATAACGTTTAGGAACGGAAAGCCATTGACAAAGTAATTTATCTGTTGGTCAATCTGGTCGAGCGATACACCCTGTACCAGAATCTGGTCTTCATCTTGTTCAGTAAATGCCATAGTATATAGAAAGGGAAAAATAGCGTTAGGAACGGGTGGCAAATTGGGTATTTCAGCAATATGACGCAAATCAAATTATGGTAAAATCAGGTCGGCCACGAATCCTTGATCACCTGATTGCCGATTCTGCCCATACTTTTGCCGAGTTCCTAAAGCCAGAACTTCGCCATGAAACTAATTGCTTTTGACGCCGACGACACCTTATGGGTTAACGAGCCAAACTATGTAGATGTTAAGGAAAAATTATGCGAACTACTGTCGCACCATATTGACCAGGAAACACTCACGCTACGCTTCTATGATGCTCAGATTAGAAACCTCCATGTATTTGGGTATGGAGCCAAGAGTTTCATTCTCTGCTGCTTGGTATTAAAAATTGTAATGAGAGTATATGGAGGCAGTTTTTTATATTAATGTACTATTGGTACAACATAGATACAACATTCTCAATATGCATACTTATAGAAAATCAGGCATCCAATCAAGTTGATAGAATGCTTTTGAAGATCACCAATCCTAAGACTTCAAAATCGGAACGATTTGTAAAGTATGCAATTATTAAAAATTAGGCACTTGTCTTCTGGCCAAATGATTTAATGTATCACTCTGGGGGAAAATCCCTCGCCTTTAGGCGAAGACTTGAGTTTAACCCTTTTGTTCTAGCAAAAGCATAGATTGACACCTCTGCTTTTGTTTTCTTTAGTCGGCTTCAGCTGAAGGTAAATCTATCGGCTTCGAGCCGATAGAAGTTTAATTAAAATTTATATCGATGTCAACGAAATGTTAGTCTTCGCAACAGCCATATAATCTCCTTGATCTTCCATTCTTTTTCTAAAGTGCTCATTAACTATTCCACTTAATAAATACTTATTACCATTTGATTTTAAGCCAATTATAGACTTATGTTCATCAGTCCATTGCCCTATAACTTTAAGTTTTAAATTTGGAGGATATAAATTTATTCGATTTAACTGTTCTAATTTTTCGGGTGAAACAGTGTAAACAATATTCCAATCTCCTACTGTAAATGCTAAATTATAAAGATTTATATCCATGTTTTTTACACACTCGACGGCATTCTCATGAAAAGGTAGCTCATCAAGAAATAGCGTTGCCCCAAAATTACCTCCACTCATAGAAAGTAACGCATCAAATAAACCATCACTGGTATCCATTCCCGCCTTAGGAATTCTATTGTCTATCATAAATTTTGCCTCGTTCCACTGGGCCTTTGGATTCGCCATATACTGAATTAGATGTTCATTGTTATTGTTTCCTTCATTGCTCATCATCAGTATATAAGAACCCATATAGCCGCCTAAATAGCCTGCTATAACAATGTAGTCACCTGCATTGATTGTATTTCTATTTAGAAAAAAATCTTTATTTATCCAACCAACAGCACATCCAACGATATTTGGATCTTTTGTTTCTTTTGTATCTCCACCTAAATAAGCAATATTATTAATTTCACATTCTTCGTTTGCTCCATTAATTATCTCAAGAGCTACTTTTACTTCAAATGATTTAGGAACACATACAGCCATCATAACGCCCGTTGGAAAACCACCACAAGCTAGAATGTCTGAGCAGTTTGAAGTCACTGCAAGTTTTCCCCATAGTCTGTAATCACACCAACCTTTAATAGATGCAATCGGACTTGCTGCTCTATCAATTTTCAAAACAATATTTTTTTCAAGCCCTATATCCAAAATGCTTGCATCATGGCCGAACCCATTAACAAATGAGTTATGCGTTACTAATTCTGGGAGCAATTGTTTAATAAACATTTTCTCCCCAATTTGTTCCATTATCATAATTTTATCCGTTTAACCATGTTTTGTTTTTGTAGACAGCGGTTTTAAAGCTTAAGTTTTTATTCCAAACTTCATCTATGTCATTATCTAAGCAAGAACCTATTTTAGTATATTTAGCTCCTTTAGGTTGCACTATAACTCCTTTATTGTCAATTATAAAACATCCTGCGGTTTGGTCATTATTTGAAGATTGAATATTCAATAATGGGAAATTTTTTTTTAATTCAGCTACTTTTAACTCGAAACTAATTGAGCTAATTGAATGTAAAATTTCATATTTATTGGCCTGTCCCCTCGCTGAAAATTCGTATACTCTCCAAACATTTGGATTTATTTTCTGTACTAATTCGCCAATTTTTAGTAGATCATCTATATTCTTTTTACTAACTACAGTTGCTATCTTTAACCTAATATTAGGTATATCCTTTAGTAGATTAATATTAAACAATATTTTTGATAAATTCGATTTTATTCCTCTCATATTTGAATGAGATTCAGAGTCATATCCATCGATTGATATTCCAACTGTTTTTATATAACTGCCAATGTTTAAAGATAAAATTTTTTCTCTATTTAATAATTCGCCGTTCGTATTAAGAATTATATTTTTATTGCCCTCTACATGAAGCCTATATACAACTTCTTCAACTCCTTTTGCGACCAAAGGTTCTCCACCGCATAATGTAATATTTAATGATTTTGATTTGTTTATTTTTTTTAGTATTTCAAGCATTAACCTTCTTTTTTCATTTCCTGTTTGAAGTGGCCCATAGCAAAAATCGCAATCTAAATTACAAGCAGAGGTTATCCACCAATCAATTGAAGGAGGGGTATTTAACTCTTTTATTAGAGGCCTATTTTCTGTCATCATTCTTGTTAATATAATTGCTCAAATGGTTATCATCTAGGCTAAAGAAGTAGTGTAGTTTTACATTTTTGGTGGTAAGCTCTTTGAGTGCATCGCCGTCAGTCCTTTGATAAAGGCAAAGACAATTATGAACTTTTACACCATACTGACGTAATTTTGTAACACATGCGCCAAGAAAATTACCATCGCTGGCAACATCGTCAATAATGATACAGTTTTGACCGCTTTGTGGATAACCCTCAAATGGATATCCGAAGCGTATAGCATTTGTTAGCCTTACAATCACAATAGGTTTATTGACTATTTGAGCTACTTGGTCTGCTAATAATACATTCCCCATTTTAGGGACGGCAATTATATCTATTTTTTTCTTAGTAGTCCGTTCTATTTCTAGAACTTTATCTGCCATAGCCTTGGCCATAAGTCCTCTATTGTTTAAAATAGTAGATGGGCTGAAAATGTCTAAAAATATTGAACAACCAATATTTGAAACAATACCTGTCCTAACATAACCTTTGTCGCTTATGTAGAGATTATTTGACAATATTTCAATCAATTGACTTTCATTACTCGCATCCATACCATTTAGTTCTTGTAGAGGATAAGACTCTAGTAATTTTTTAGCATCTGTTTTGCCCACTTTTTCTGAATATTTATCTTTACGAGAATCTTTTAGATGATTTGTTAAATCTATCAATCCTTTTAAATTGCCAGGAATTCCAAATATGAAGGCAATAACAGCCATAATTAACCCTATTAATGTAAGGTCCATTGTTATTTAGGAAATGAAATATGGTAAATTAATATATTTGCCACTTATGTTAAGTTTATAATTCAAAATAACATTGTAAGTTTTATTTAATGTATTCTTTTGTGATATATGAATTATAGGTTATTTAGAAGGTGTTTTTGAATGATCACCGCGGCAACGACCCTCAGCAAAGTCCGCATCCAAAAGATAAGAACCCAGACCAGGATTGCCCCGACAAATATGGCAAAGCGGACGATGGGCCGTAAAGGATACAGCAGAGGATATTCCCCAAATGGCTTCATGAAACGGTTATAAGCTCGTGTATAACCAAGCAGATACCCTGCCAACGTAATAGGAGTCAACAGCAAACCGATTCCGTACAGAATAATTTTATTGAAAACGCTGGAATTGGAATTAAACTGCATGAAGTGACCAATCTTATCGAGGGGCACGCCAAACCAATTTTTTGCGAGTTCGCGGTAAACCGCATTTGCAGGAGTGGTGGGATTCATTAAAGGTCAGGCTAAAAAGAGGGAGGAATTGGCGTTCAAGAACGAAAATCTACAAACAAACGTCAACGGGAATTTTCCCGTATTTGAAAGGCGTTACCCCTAAAAAGAAAGGTTCTTCGGGCTCAATAGTGGTTGCAAGAAATTGACAAGTATTCGCTCTCGAAACTGCGCAAAGTTGCGGAAACCGTAACCTCCTCTCTTGAGTGTCTTGATGGCATTGTTAATGCCTTCCACTATCCCATTGCTGTGGTGGGCTGAAAAAACGAAATAATAGACTTTTTCCAAGTTTGCACCATTGTCAAAAACGTATCTAAGCCCTCAATCGCGCTGGCACTGGCCTGCGCGACCCAGTCCGCTAGTAACACGTCTGCCTCGCTTACAGGCAAGTCAGTCTCAAAAATATTGCGTAGTTCGTTCTTCAGGAAGTACAGATGCCGCACGGTCGCTGAAAGTCGGAAAGCTCTCAACAATGTTTACCTCTCAGCCATCGATAACTTCTCCCAGGCTCGATACAACCGGTCCGATTTATATAGCTCAAGCAAGCGCAGGCGTATAATTTTTGTTATATTTTTGTCCTGCTTGACCACCGCATAGACCCGATAGATGAGCTTATTTCGTAATGCATTGATGACCAGCATTTTGTTTTTGCCTTCGTTAACTTTCCGTTGATAATAGTCCTGAAGTTCGCCCTTCACTTGAAGAGCCGACATGGCCGCCAGGTGGAGCAACTTCTTGAGCGATTTTCGAGCTTGGTGATTCACGCGAGTTTTGCCCCTCACGCTACTACCTGAGGAATGTTCAAAGGGGGCTACGGCCGCGTGGTAGGCCAGCTTTTGGGGATCGTCGATGGCTTTAAATTCATCACTAGCCAAGATCAAATCAGTAGCCA
The DNA here is from genome assembly GCF_054776755.1 of Spirosoma litoris. Lineage (NCBI taxonomy): Bacteria > Pseudomonadati > Bacteroidota > Cytophagia > Cytophagales > Cytophagaceae > Spirosoma > Spirosoma litoris. The sequence continues at coordinate 97,927 of NZ_BAAHBI010000011.1, forward strand.
CAACTTGACCAACACCTGGGATAGAGGTGACCAACTCGAAGAGTGATTTGAGGGTAGGATCATCAGCGATGAGTTGTTTAATGGCTTTTTCGACACCTTTCAGGTCGTTGACTAAAGCCTTTAGAGAAATACTGCAATGCTGGCCTAGTTGGGCGGTAAGGGCTTCGTTTTTGCTCAGCTAAAGGTACCTTCAACTGGCTGATCATACCCTGCAAGCGCTGACGAAGACGAGTAAATTCAGCTAGCTTTTTCATCACTGGTCGAGCAGGCTTCTAGAGTCGGATACGGTCTTGAAAGCGATAAGCATACTCAGCAATCCGCTGAGCATCAATACTATTAGGCTTGCCTCGTTGCAAACCACTTGCCTGTTTAATATGTAGAGAAGCTTCTAGCCAAATCGGAAATTGAGCCTCAAACAGCACTTCGAGGACATGTGCGTTATAAAGCCCTGTATGTTTCATACAGACCACGCAGTTTAAGTAATTAAAGCCTGGTAAAGTCCTGAGTTGTTTGATTATAGCTCGAATAGCGACGGGTGAATTCTCAGATTTGATTTGCCAACTGATGCCTTTATGAGCGTATACAGCCCAATCCAGCGTGTTCTTTGATACATCAATCCCAATAAAGTGGTGAATGCCCATTGAAGTACTTAATTTTATGGTTCGATAATCAGATGCTTACTCATCACTCGCTACCTTGCTAATGGGCCATAGCACCCTAATTTCTATTCGAGGCTGAGCAAGAAAAACCGAGCGGGACCTGAATCGGCCCATAGGGCGTAAACCTGGCCGGAGACGTTAGGGAAGCCCGCTCGGTTGTTTGTCTGGCAAGCTACCTAAATCTTGGTTTCTTACCAGCCCTCAAACCTAAAGGCCGGAGCGGAGCCATTTAATGGTCTTATGCAGATGAGTAAACACATGAAAGCGATCAATAACGATTGCTGCATTGGGTTAGAGTTTCATTCTCTCAATGATTGAAACCGCTATCGAATTGACCAATGGAGCTATAACAGGTGCTAAGTAATTACGCAGAATTAAATTTCATTTATTAACTTGCTTCATGAGCCGCCAAAAACGCTGTATTACCCTGTCTGACACGGAGCAACTTACTCTGCGAGAAGCTATTAAAAATCATCCCAAGCATGCGTTTCGACGGGCTTGTCAAGCGTTGCTTTGGAGCCATAAAGGCTTCTCGGCTAAAGAGGTCGCCATTCACACCGAAGTCTCCCAACATTCGGTTGGCAAGTGGCTCTCGCTCTGGCAAGAACGAGGGTTGGTTGGACTTATGCGCCAAAAAGGGCAAGGCCGAAAACCCATTCTGAGCTTGACCAACAGTCTCCATCAGCAAGCCTTGAATCGAGCCGTTACGGCTCATTATCAGGATGCCGAGCGCATTAAAGCCGACTTACAAACGGCTTTGGGTAAATCCATGAGCCGCGATACGGTGAAACGGTTTCTAAAAAAAATAATTATCGCTGGCGACGCATCCGACGCACGACCAAACCTAAGCAGAACGCTCAGACCTATGCCGATGGGCTGAGCCGGTGGCAAATGTTGCTAACGCTGTGGGTATGTGGCCTGATCGAACTATATTTTGCCGATGAGACCGGGATCACCCTTCAGTCCTATATACCCTACGGCTGGCAGCAACCGGGCCATCAGGTGCAGATTCTTTGCCGCACTAAGAGTAAGCGATTAAATCTATTTGGGTTAATGCGGTTGGACAATCAGTTAAGTGTTTATCATAGCGAACAGAGTTTGACTGGTGAATTTATTGGTAAATCGCTGACTGATTTCATTGGTAAAGGCCACTCCAAACCGGTGGTAATTGTACTCGACAATGGCCCCATACACCGTTGCCAAGCGGTCTATGACCAACAAGCAGGCTGGGAAGAACAAGATGTGTATTTATTCTTTTTACCTACCTACAGCCCACATCTGAATCCAATCGAAATCCTTTGGCGATTTATCAAGTATCGGTGGTTGCAAAAATTCTATTACAGTTCGTGGAGCCGCCTAAAAAAAGCGATTTTCGCCATCATTCGCTCATTTGGGCAAGACTATCTCATCAATTTTGATGAATTAGTCAAGAAAAATATAGTGAAATTTAATTCTGCGTAATTACTTAAGATTCAACAGATTATTGATATGGGTCGGAGATTGATCGACTTCCAGATCGAGGTACTGGATGGGGTGCCAGAGGTGCTGGACATACTCTCCAAAAAATTTGACCTGATGGTGCTGACTAAAGGCGATCTTTTCGATCAGGAAAGCAAGATTGCTCGCTCAGGCTTAGGGCATTATTTTACGCATGTCGAAATCGTCAGTGAGAAAAACGAACAGGCATATCAGCGCGTTTTACAAAGATACAATGTTCAACCCGCTGATTTTCTGGTGATTGGTAATTCGTTGAAGTCTGACGTCCTGCCCGTGGTTCACATTGGCGGACGCGCTATACACATACCGTATGCCATTACGTGGGCGCATGAACAGGTTGCGGATGAGCAACTGACCGGAAAATCGTTTACAACCCTCGGGCATATGCGCGAATTACTGGACTTGCTGTAATTGGTAATGCCAGAACTATGCCGCTGATCCTATTGGATTAATGCCTCAATTAAAACCTGGTCGGTTAGTTAATAGGCGACGATGCGTCTACACCAACGTAAAACTATCGGCATCCAGATTAGCCGGAAACTTCTCCCGAAACGTTCGTAACTCATCCAGCGACAGGGTTTGGTGATGGACAATTTCCGTGTCAGAATGTCGGAATAGGACGTCACCCTTAAAATCAATGACGGCAGAGTCGCCCGTATACGGGTGCCCGTTTGCATCTTGCCCAACCCGATTGACAGCTGCCACATAACTCAGATTTTCGATGGCGCGGGCTTGAAGTAACGTATTCCAGGCGTTGCGCCGAACAGATGGCCAGTTGGCGACGTAGATTAATAAATCGTAATCGAAATCAATAGAATTAGCCAGTTTGTTACGACTCCAAACGGGAAAGCGGAGGTCATAACAAACGAGTGGGCAAATGCGCCAGCCTTTCCATTCTTTCACAATCCGACGTGTTCCGGCTGTGTAAACTTTATCTTCTCCCGCCATCCGAAATAGGTGACGTTTGTCGTACACATCGAATTGACCGTCGGGCTGCATCCAGATCAGGCGATTGAAATAGTTGCCTTTTTCCTGAACCACATAGCTGCCTGTTACAATGGCTCCCGTTTGGGCGGCCATCTGCTTTAGCCATCGAAACGTCGCCAGTTTCATGGATTCGGCCACCGCCTGGGCATCCATCGTGAAACCTGTTGTGAACATTTCGGGCAAAATGATCAGATCTGTAGGCTTTGACAGATTGAAAATACGCTCCTCCAACATAGCCCGATTGGCCACCGGATCATGCCAGTAAAGTTCGGTTTGGAGGAGAGTGATGTTCATAAGAAGGAGGGAGGAAAGGGAAGAAGGAAGAGAGGGAGGAAGGGGAAAAGGGGGAGCTACTAATCCTTCGTCCCTTTCCTCCTTTCTCCCTCTACTCCCTTACTTAGGAAACTTCATTTTATACTCGGCATCGGTTTTGCCTTTCGAAATGTCGGCTAGTTTTTTCTTGATAAGCGTCCGGCGGATGGTAGGCAGATAATCGGTGAAGAGCTTACCGTCGAGATGGTCGTATTCGTGTTGAATAATACGGGCTGCCATGCCTTCATATTCTTCTTCGTGCTCGTTCCAATCAGTATCAAGGTATCGGATAACGACAATCTCAGGCCGAAATACTTCCCCACGAATACCCGGAATACTCAGACAACCTTCTTCAAAACCCCAATCATCGCCCGCTTCTTCAATGATTTCGGGGTTGATGAATACTTTTTTAAACCCGATCAGGCTTTGATCGATGTCTTCTTCGGGTTCGTCTTCGTTCAGCGGTTCACCATCCACTACGAACATCCGAATACTTTGCCCGATTTGCGGAGCGGCCAGCCCAACACCCGATGCAGCATACATCGTCTCGAACATATTCTCACTCAACGTTTTCACGTCGAGGCTATGGGGTTCAATATCTTTAGCTCGCTTCCGTAAAACCGGATCGCCGTAGGCAATAATTGGGAGAATCATAATTTTAATGTCTGAACCAGGATTTGTTTGATTAAGCTGATTTTTATGATTGTTCGAAATCATAGTCGGTCAGTTTAATCAAATAAATCCCGGTTCAGATGTTTACTTTCCATATATGACTGAAGAATAATAGCCGCGCTTACTTTGTCGATATTACCTTTTATTCGTCGATCTTTTTTGGTACTTCCACCTGCAATCATGGCTTGTAAGGCCATAACAGACGTGAATCGTTCGTCATGCCAATAAACCGGAATGTCGGGCAATGCGTTCTGCAAATGCGTTACGAACTTCCTGACCCGAGCAGTATTGTCGGTATCCAGACCATCTAACCCTTTGGGAAGACCAACAATGAACGCTTCGACCGGCTCCTTAAGAACATAGGCTTTCAGAAACTTCAGCACTTCATGCGAGGGAACTGTTTCCAGCGCCGACGCAATGAGTTGTAAAGAATCCGTAACGGCGATACCCGTACGTTTCATGCCATAATCGATTGCCAGGAGTCGTGCCATTTCAGTAGCAAAGGTACGAAGGGGAGGGGAAGGGGCAAAAGGCGGGGCGTATGGAGCGCGGGGCTGGGGTAGAGAAAATTCGCAATTGACTATTCGTTATAGGGAAAACCTCGCCCCGCGCTCTCTGCTCCCCGCCTTTGATTCCACACTTCTACATCCTGAGCTGTATCTATATCGATCTCGGCTAGTGGGAATGGAATCTCGGCGCAGTCACCAGCATATTGTTTAATGAGCTTGCGGGCCCCTATGTCGCCTGAAAGGTTCATGAATTCGGGAGCATAGCGAATATCAAACAAGGCCGGTACACCCAGATGGCCCATTTCGCCATAGCGACACGCAACAATGCCCCGGCCTGTCTGTTGCTGCGAACTAATTAATTGCTGAAGAAGATCAGCTGTTACGTAAGGCTGGTCTGTTAAGGCAACCAGAAAGAAATCGACAGGCTCATCGGCTAAGGTATTCAGCCCTGCCCGAAGGGAAGAGGCTATGCCCTCGTGCCAAGTGGGATTTTGGGCGATGCGAACAGGTAAATCAATAAGTTCGGGTTGAACCTGCTCCTGATTGGCCCCTAAAACAACAACTACTGGACCAGCCTGGAGCGCCAAAGCCGCATCGGCAATTTGCCGGATAAGGGTCGTGCCATTATGAGTAAGCAATTGTTTAGGCTGGCCACCCAAGCGGGTTGACGCGCCTGCCGCCAGGATGATTGTTGCAATAGACATGCTTAGCTAGCGACATCTATGCTCATGGAATCGGAATCGAACATAGCTTGCCGACTATGATTCGGTGAGTTACCTGATAGTCGCTCATGAATAGGACCGGTTTTATTTTTCAGAAAGCCAGCCGCGCCTTTGGTAAAAAATGCTTTAATTTCGGCCATAATGGACAGGGCAATTTCATCAGGCGTTTCGGCCCCTAAATCCAGTCCGATAGGCGCATGAACTCGATTTAATGAGGAATCACTAAACTGTAGACCGTCTTTTTTGAACTCGTCCTGCATCTTATCAAATCGTTTGCGAGGGCCTAACATCCCAATATAAGGAACATCGGTTGCGAGTAGCTTTTCGAGTACAGCTTTGTCGTAGTTGAAATTGTGCGACATCAGCACGGCAGCTGTGCGATTGGTAATCGTCAGTTGGTCAATAACTGCCTGTCGGTCGGAATAGAGCACGCAGGTAGCGGCCGGAAATCGCTTGGGCGATAGATGGGCGATACAATCATCGGTAACGGTCACCTGCCAGCCAAGGTCGCGGGCCAGTTTTGCGACAGGAATAACGTCGTAACCAGCACCGAAAATGACCAATTCAATACCCGGATCAATCCGCTCGATGAATAATTCGGCGCTGCCCGATAGTACAGAATAAGAGCGTGTTAATGGCTTGCCTGAGCCGAATACACGATGTATGTCGTCGTAAAGCCAGTCGGGAATAGATTCGGTGGTTTCTTCGGTGAGCACAAACCGATTACCTGGGGCCAGTTCTGAAAACTCATCGCTTTTCAGAACGGTAGCCAACGCCCGGACGTCGCGTTTTTGGATAAACTCTTTCAGGAGTGTGATCGGATTTTGTGAGCTAGTGGGATCAATTGGCTCGATCAGCACATCAATAATGCCATTACAGCCAAGCCCAACCCCGAAGCTATTCGCTCCGTCGTCCATTGTATCATAAGTGACCACAATCGGTTGGCCATCGAGCATGACCTGCCGGGCCTTCCGTAACGCATCTCCTTCCAGGCAGCCACCGCTAATAGCACCCTCCCAACGCCCGTCGTCGGTAATGAGCATACGCGCACCGGGACGCCGATATGACGACCCTTCAACCCATACGACGGTTGCCAAAGCTGCCTTCCGCTGGCTGAAATCAACCTGCTCAAACACCTCAACGATACGGCTTATTTCTTTCATAGCACTTAGTTTACGGTTTTCAGTTTACGGTATTTGGTTGGCTGACGCGTCACTATTTCTTGCTTCAGCCAACCAAATACCGTAAACTGAAAACCGAATACCTTTACTTATACCTTCTCTAAATCGAATGGCAATCGGCGGACGCGTTTACCGGTTGCAGCAAAAACGGCATTGGCTAAGGCGGGGGCTAATGGTGGTAAACCCGGTTCGCCAACGCCTTTGATGGTCGGCCCGCCTTCGGCTAAAATATGTACCTCAATCGCAGGCATTTCGTTGATGCGTAACATCCGATTAGCGTCAAAGTTTTTCTGGACAGCTCGCCCATTTTCGAACGTGATGCCGTCTTTGGTTGCCGCTGTTAGCGCCATCGCAATAGCGCCTTCAACCTGCGCTTTTACGGTATCTGGATTAACGACAGTACCTAAGTCAATAACACAATAGACCTTATCAACCGTGACACCCCCAGACTTGTTTTTCGAGACTTCGACAACCTGGCCAGCCAGCCCTGCGAAAAATTCCCATTGAGCAACACCGCGTCCTTTACCAGCCGGGAGTGGTTTGTCCCAACCTGATACTTCTTTCAGTTTTGTCAGCACCCGTTTCGCATCAGATTCTTTCGACAGCATCGACAGCCGGAAAGACAGCGGATCTTGACCCGCTTTATGGGCCATTTCGTCTAAAAAGCACTCATGCGCAAACGCCAGCGTCGAACTTGTTACTGACCGCCAGTACGTTAGCGGAATGTGCGTTTCGGCGTGAACGTAGCGCGTGTTTAGGTTTGGGATTTCGTATTTCTGCTCGTTGGTGCCTTCGAGCATGGTGCCGTCGGGCTTGGTCTTATCATATTTCTCGCTCATCGTTGCGTCGATTGACGGCGAGATGACTTTGTGTTGGAAGGCTACCGCTTTTCCATCTGCCGATAAGGCGCCACGCATGGCTGAATAGGTCATGGGACGGAATGGGCCTAGCTGCGTATCATCTTCCCGGGTCCAGACTACTTTAACAGGCTTGCCAACCGTTTTGGAAAGTAGAGCGGCTTCAGTAGCAAAATCCTGGGTAAGCCGACGGCCAAATCCTCCGCCATTGAACATAATGTGTACCGTAATATTGTCGGCAGGAACCTTCAGCACTTTCGCCACTTCATCTCGAACTAAATCACCGCCCTGCGACGACACCCAGAGTTCAATTTTATCGCCCGGTTGGTAATGAGCCAACGCGTTCATCGGCTCCATCGGCGAGTGACTCACGATGGGCGTTTCGTAGAGGGCATCGAGTTTCGTGGGAGCGTCGGCGAATGTCTTGTCGAAATCACCTGCGTTATGACCAACGACGCCATCGGATTTAGCTAATTCCCGAAGATTTTTTTCGAAATCAGCCGACTGGAAGGTATCATGTCCCTGATGATCCCATTTTACTTTCAGGGCTTTACGGCCCTGTAAAGCGGCCCAGTAATTATCCGCGATAACGGCCACGCCTTCGTAGCGATTTTTACCAACAACTCGCTCAACCTTCACGGCTTTCTGAACACCTTTGACTTTCAGGGTCTGAGCGGCATCAAAACTCACCAGTTTACTGCCTAATACCGGACAGCGCTCAATGGAGGCATACACCATGCCGGGTACTTTGGCATCCATACCGAAGTTGGCTTTTCCAACTACTTTTAGCGGGACGTCGGGCCGGGGCATCGATTTGCCCAGCATCGTAAACTGCTTCGGGTCTTTTAGCTTCGGGTCTTTCGGAACCGGGAGTTTGGCGGCTGGTTCGGCTACTTGCCCATAGGTAAGTTTTTTACCCGTTGGTTTGTGGACAACAGTCGCATTCTCGGCGAAACATTCATCGACGGGTACACTCCATTGATCGCTAGCGGCTTTAACCAGCATTTCGCGGGCCGATGCACCTACTTTACGCATCTGCGTGTAGCCACCTCGAATTGAGCCGCTGCCTCCTACGGCTTGCGACCACATTCCCCCGTATTTGGTCTCACCACCTGTTTGGCGGATAATAACCTTGTCCAGAGGAACTTCAAGTTCTTCGGCAATCATGGCTGGCACGGATTGATAGGTACCCTGACCAATTTCGGGTCGAGGGTTCATGATCGTTATCCGTCCCGATTTTTCAATAATAATATAGGGTGTTAGCTCAACGGAGTCCGGTAAGGCACTGAGATTCAGTATGGGGCTGGTAAAGCCTTCGGCTGTAGGAAAACCAAGGGCAAAAGCCGCTCCGGTCAGGCCAGCTGCTTTTAAAAAAGCCCGTCGGGATGTATTGGTGTTGCTGGTGGTAGGTTTCTGGCTCATCGCTTCCCGATTTTAGGTGTAGATTTTGGCATTTTAGGGGCTGATTGCATCTCGGCCGAAGCCGTATGAATGGCTTTCCGAATACGGTCGTAGGTGCCACATCGGCAGATATTTCCCTGCATAGCGATGTCAATATCTTCGTCGGTTGGTTTGGGCGTTTGTTTCAGTAATGCTGCCGCCGACATGATTTGTCCCGACTGGCAATAGCCACATTGGGGTACCTGATGTTCAATCCAGGCTTTCTGTACCGGATGGTCGCCGTTTTTAGAGAGTCCTTCGATCGTCGTTATTTTCTGCCCAACAACTGCCGATACCGGAACGCTGCACGAGCGAGTTGGATTACCATCTAAATGGACAGTACAAGCGCCACATTGTGCAATTCCACAACCGAACTTGGTGCCTGTCAGGCCGACCACATCGCGAATAGCCCATAACAGCGGCATTTCGGGATCTGCGTCAATCGTATGTGGCTGATTATTAATTGTCAATTTTAGGGATGCCATCGCCAATTACGGATAAGAGTTGAATGAAATCTAGAACGCTGATTTTTATGACTTTTATGAGTAGTTATGATCTTTGGATCATTCTTGATCGCGCAGATCTTGAAAATCTGCGGTCCATTCTATTAGGAAAGATACGATTTTTACTAAATCAACAGACAAGCTAATTTATTAAGTAGCTTGCTCTGATAGTGACAAGTAAAAATAATGCAGCGAAAGTTTTACTATTCTGTATGACTTACATTGACCAATTACGGACTTACTATGAACGAGTAACCGAAGAGTGCGTATCTGGCCTATCGCTCGATTGCGTTATTTTCGGATTTCACGATACCCGGCTTAAAGTGCTGCTGTTGAAGTGGAAAGACACAAACGAGTGGAGTCTACCCGGGGGATTTATATACAAAGATGAGTCGGTCGATACGGCAGCCGGGCGGGTACTGCGCGAGCGAACGGGTCTGGATCAACTATTTCTGCAACAGTTTCACCTATTCGGTGATGCGGTTCGGTATGATATTGAAGATACCTGGCAACGGTTAAAAATGCCCATGAAATACGGCATTAACTGGCCCGACCGGACAATTTCGATGGGCTACTACGCGCTCGTCGACTATACGAAGGTGATGCCGACCGCCGATTTTATGTCGGACGAATGTTGCTGGTGGGATATTAGCGAACTGCCATCCTTGTTGTATGATCATCAACACATTATTGAGGTAGCCCTGAAAACGCTTCGCCTTCAGTTGAACTGGCAGCCGATTGGGCTCAATCTAATGCCCGAAAAATTCACCATACCTGAGTTGCAGCGACTTTATGAAGCCGTTTTAGGCCGCCCCCTGGATGCCCGAAATTTTCATAAAAAAATAACCGGGTTGAGTGTTCTAACCCGATTAGACGAACGGCGGACGGGCGGAGCGCATAAGTCTCCCTATCTATATCAGTTCGATACGGTGAACTACCAGAAAGCGCTGATCAATGGCAACCTGAATTTCGTTTGAGTTCTTCTTGTGATCTCCCTGCCTCTGTGGTTAATACTTATCTTTGCCAAAAACGCTTTTTATGACTGCTCTCGATACTGTTTCACGCTATTACGACGCTTTTAATCGAAAAGATTGGGAAACCATGCTCAGCCTGCTTCATCCAGAGGTTCGCCACGACAGCAATCAGGGGGCGACACGCATTGGTAAAGAAGCGTTTAGCCAGTTTCTTCAACACATGGACGACTGCTACGACGAAACCCTGACCGATATCGTTGTTATGACCGAACCCACCGGAACACGGGCTGCCTGCGAATTCGTTGTGAATGGTGTCTATAAAAAAACGGACGGCGATTTGCCCGCAGCTACCGGTCAAACTTATGTATTGCCCGCTGGCTCATTCCTTGACGTTGCAGATGGCCTAATTACCCGCGTTACAACGTACTACAATTTACCCCTTTGGGAGTCACTGGTGCTTGGGTAATAGGATGACCCTGGCGCGAGTATTTACCGCTCGGGCGGCCCCGTCGTGCCTTTTATGAAGTCAGCATTCGCTGACATTTATTAGCAAAACGCCAGTAAATACTGACTACATTAAAAGGCACGACGGGGCCGCCCGAGCGGTAAATACTCGCGCCAGACGCGCCTAATTATTTTCTTCCATTGCCAAATACCAACCTAACTTTCCGCCGATTAACAGGCACAGATTTCCGAACCGTCTTCGACGACTTAGCGGCCTTGCGGATCGCTGTTTTTTATGACTTCCCCTATTTGTATGAGGGAACGGTCGAATATGAGAAAAGCTATCTGGAAACCTATGCCTGTGCCGAGCGGTCGTTTCTGTTTGCAGTTTACGATGGCGAACAGATGGTGGGCGCCACCACAGCGTTGCCCTTACGAGACGAAACCGCCGATGTACAGGCTCCTTTTCTGAAAGCAGGCTATGATCTTGATACAGTATTCTATTTCGGAGAAAGTATTCTGTTGCCTTCTTACCGGGGTCTTGGTCTGGGCAAGCAGTTTTTTGAGGAGCGCGAAGCCCACGCCCGGCAGTTTGGTCAGTACACAATGACTTGCTTCTGCGCTGTAAAGCGCCCGGAAGATCATCCACTTCGCCCGGCCGATTACCAACCCCTTGATAATTTCTGGACAAAACGAGGGTATCGACGTGACGAAAGTCTCCAAAGTGAATTCATCTGGCCCGATCGAAATGAGAGCATTGAAACCGCTAAACCGATGATTTATTGGACGCGGCTGCTTGAGTAATTGGGGGAAATTAAGCAATCACGCAAATTTGATTGAATCATTCTTCTGTCTGACCCCGTTGGGTAGGTTGTCCAGTTTAGCAAAAAGCTCTGTCATTTATGAATGACTTTTCGGCGCCTAACAATTTGGCTTTGAACTAAATGCTTCCTTTTCCACATCGCCACATCCGCTAGTGAAACTGATTCTAACCCCTGGCACAGCTCAAAGTCAGGACCCTTATCGGTGCGCAAACTCAGACTTAACACCACACCACTGACCCCAGCCAGCGGATTGGTGGGCAAGCCAGACTTGTAGTGACCAAACAATGACTCCAGCACACTCGTACACCCATGCCAGCAGGCCCCAACACCTATCTTGGCTAGCTGCTGCTCAAGATACGACTCGAGTCGCTCTTTGACCGATTCAACGCACCCACTCTGAGCCACTAGCTGCCGACAGTGAGCCACTGAAACCGCACTGATCCCATGCCTTTGCAGATGCACCCGCACACAACGAGTTAACCCAAAACTTACCCCCAATTCCCCAATCAGAGCCCCATAGGCCCTTAACCATCCAAAACGAGCCTGTTCCTCTTGGCTTAGGCCAGGCAACACCCGCAACATCCGCTCACTCCACTCAATACTCGCCCACAGATTCATAAAGCGGGCCACACTCCGCTGTTTAGGCGGCAACAGATACGACGAATCGGTCATGATGTACTTGAACTTGCTCTGGGCTAATTCATGCTGCCAACCCATGAACATCGGCTGGGATTTATAAGAGTGCTCCAGCAACAGGGCCAATTCATGCGACACATCGCCTACTCGCACCAGCCCCGCGTCAGCGATCCCCTTTTTGAGGGTGGCCGCTCCGTCACTGACTACGTAGGCCGGACGACGACCCATCGTCTGGATCACCGCTTCCAACTCGGTCTGGATGGCCTGAGCCGTCCAACTCGCCCGCACCGCCAGCCGCAGTAACCAAACCTGCTCAAAGCGAGTGGGTTGGGTGTCGGCTTTGTGAGCAGGCAATCCCAAAATAACCACCAACCGCTGCCCGCCAATGATCATGCACTCATCCACCAACAGGGCGTAAGGCTGAGCGGTGGGCCGGGGTGGATGCTCATAGCGGTAGCACCCCAACTTCTCCACCCAACCCACCACGCTGCTTTTGGCAGGCACTTCCAGGGCTATACCCCATTCGGTTTGCAAGTAGAGCAAGACGGCCACGACCTTCCGGTAGCTGCAACCACCGAGCACATACAACCACACACTCAATCGAATCGTGTCCAGCGAGTAGTGATAGCCAGTGGGTCGAAGGCTGGGGGCAGGCTTGAGCGCGCTGGGTGGAGAAGCTTGTCGAGCCGCGTTGTATTTAACTTTCCAGGCATGGCGACTCTGGGTGAGTTCGTTAATGCGTTGTTTTTGATAGCGAATGGTGAGTTGTTGGGATTTGGTTTTGGCCTGTAAGCGTTGTAGCTTGCTTTCCAAAGCCAGCTTTGGCTGAAGTTCTTGCACGATTTTGTAGTTTGGCGATTACAAAAGTGCAAGAACTTTTTTGTTTCTCTGGACAACCTACCCGTTGGGGCCAGATATTTATAGTGAACGTTATTTTCTATAAACATTCGACCCCAGCGGGGTCGTACAAAGAGCGTAACACAATTTAATTCTGTGCTAATGCTTAATCCAATGCCTTCCTTTTCCTAACATAAACCCCCTTTGGCAGTTGTTTTTGTGAATACAACACATAGTATCATGAAAACAACTGCATCGGAAGACCGCACGATTGGGCTTGGCGTTATTGGTATGGGGGGCTTCGGATTGTTCGCCGTTCAGCAATTTTTACAGACTCCGCATACAAAATTAATTGCCATTGCTGGCTCGAAACGAGAGGAGTCTATTGTGGCTGCTAAGCGGTTTGGCGCCGAGACGTTGGCGAGTATCGACGAATTGGTCAATCATCCTGACGTCGATCTGGTCTATATTGCTACCCCTCCGTTTATGCATTACGAGCAGGCTATGCTGGCCCTGAATGCCGGTAAACACGTTATCTGCGAAAAACCGCTGGCCATGAATCCGGAGCAGGGCCGCGAAATGATCGAAACGGCCCAGGCAAAAGGCTTGCTGATGGTAACCAACCTGATGCAGCGCTATAATCCGATGTTCGCTAGGGTTAAGCATCTGATCGATAAAAACTTACTAGGCGATTTCCTGCATGGCTATTTTGAAAACTATGCAGGCGATGAAGGGCTTTCGCCCGAACACTGGTTCTGGGATCGCACGAAATCGGGGGGCATTTTTATCGAGCATGGTGTTCACTTCTTCGACATGTTTACGGGCTGGTTGGGTGATGGAACTCTGAAAGCCTCACAAGTGGTAAAGCGCCCGAACAGTAAAGATATTGAGGATCAGGTGCAGGCTACGGTCGAATATGGTAATGAGGAATTGGGCAAGAAGCTGGTGAACTTTTATCACGGTTTTACACAAACCGGCCGAATGGATCGTCAGGAAATGCGCTTACTGTTTGAACGGGGTGATATTACCTTATTCGAATGGGTTCCGACCCGCATGATTATGCGTTGCGCCGTTGATGAAGAAACGACTCGGGCACTGATGGAACTCTTTCCGGGCGCTCAACTAAATGTAACGGCCAATATTGGTGGGAAAGATCGCCCATTACGTGGTCGGCATAAAGAGTTCGACGCGTATCAGCAAATTGAACTTCGATTCGGCTTTGGCGATGAGAAGCAACACATTTACAGCGAATTACTTCGTTTGATGTTTCGAGATCAGGTCAGAGCCATTCATTATCCCGAAGCGCACCGGATCATTACAGAGCAGAATGGGCTTAACTCGTTGATCATTGCAACCGAAGCCGATACGCTGGCGCGTAGCTGATAATTGTATAGAGAAGGAGAGTTAATAAAAAAATTTAAAATATTGAGCTTAGTCCGTAAAATACCTGAAAACTAGCCGAATTTTTTCGACCTTTGTGGCGTCTCATCTTTTCTCCGCATAGCGCATCATGATTACGGAGTCCACTCTGCTTGACAATCCGGACGGCCAATTGCCAGGAACAACCCCTACCGGTGGCCCCATTCAGGCCGCCATCACTTACGAAAAAATTCCAACTCACATCTACGCTGATGCTAAGGATGCATCGCGGGCTGTGGCTCAGGAAATTGCTGATCTGATTCGCCAGAAACAAAGCGAAGGAAAGCCTTGTGTTCTGGGGTTAGCAACGGGTTCTTCGCCCAAAACGGTTTATGCTGAACTGATTCGCATGCACCGGGAAGAAGGCCTGAGTTTTCACAATGTGATATCGTTCAACCTGGACGAATATTACCCAATGGAGCCCGACTCCCTGCAAAGCTACTGGCGTTTTATGCGGGAGCAACTGTTCGACCATGTCGATATTCCTGCCGGAAATTACCATGTTCCAGACGGAACGCTTCGGACTGATAAGGTCGCGGAGTTTACTAAGGAATATGAAGCCGAAATTGAAGCCGTTGGTGGCCTGGATTTCCAACTGCTGGGTATTGGTGGTAATGGCCACATTGGTTTTAACGAACCAGGTTCATTGATCAATTCGCATACGCGATTGATGATGCTCGATAACTCGACACGGGCTGCCGCTTCAGTTGATTTTGGCGGACTGCCCAAAACCCCTCGTAAAGCGATTACGATGGGTGTTTCGAGTATTCTGAGTGCCCGGCGAGTGGTTTTGCTAGCTTGGGGTGAGCGGAAAGCACCCGTTATTCGGGGAGCTGTAGAAGGTCTGGTTACCGAACTGAATCCAGCATCGTATCTGCAAACGCACCCAAATGCCTTGTTTGTCATTGATGAGGCCGCTGCTTCGGAGTTGACCCGTATGAAAACACCCTGGTTGGTGGATTCGGTTGTTTGGGACAACAAGATGAAGAAAAAGGCGGTCACTTATTTGTCGCTAACGCTCGGTAAGCCAGTTTTGAAATTAACCGACCGCGATTATAACGACAATGGTATGAGTGACCTGCTTGCCCAATATGGACAGGCATACGATATCAACATCGACGTTTTCAACCAGCTTCAGCACACCATTACTGGTTGGCCAGGTGGTAAACCCAACGCCGATGACACCAACCGTCCTGAACGGGCGTTGCCTGCTCACAAACGCTGCCTGATTTTCAGCCCGCACCCCGACGATGATATTATCTCGATGGGCGGAACCTTCCAGCGTCTGCGCGATCAGGGTCACGAGGTACACGTAGGCTACCAGACTTCCGGTAACATTGCTGTTGCCGATGACGAAGCGCTACGGTTTGCGGATTATGTAGTTGATTTCAACGCAAAATTCGGTATCAAAAGCCCCGAAGCTACCCGGATTTTCCAGGATGCAGCTGCTTCCCTTCGCGAGAAAAAAGACTCCGAAATGGATACTGCTGAGGTACGTTACGTGAAAGGGCTGATTCGGATGGGTGAAGCGAAAGCAACTTGCCGGTTTGTTGGTATTCCGGTCGAGAATGCCCACTTCATGAACTTACCGTTCTACGAAACCGGAACGGTAGCCAAAAAGCCGCTTAGCGAAGAAGACATCAAGATTACGATGGCGCTGATTGAGGAAGTGAAACCGCATCAAATCTATGCTGCGGGTGATCTGGCCGATCCGCACGGAACGCATAAAGTTTGTTTAGATGCTATCCTGGAATCGGTTCGTCGGTTAAAACATAAGAACTTCATGAAAGACTGCTGGGTTTGGCTCTATCGTGGAGCCTGGGCCGAGTGGGATATTCACGAAATTGAAATGGCCGTACCAATGTCGCCGGATCAGGTCATGAAAAAGCGGTTGGGTATTTTCAAACACCAGTCGCAGAAAGATGGCGTTGTGTATCAGGGCACCGATTCGCGGGAGTTCTGGCAACGGGCCGAAGAGCGAAACAGTGCTACGGCTGGCTTATACAACCGATTAGGCTTAGCTGAATACGAAGCCATGGAAGCATTTGTGCGCTGGCGGTTTTAAGTAGAAAAGTTAATTAGTAAACACCCTAAAAATTGCCAGAAGACAATTTTTAGGGTGTTTTTTTATGGCTATATCTTGCTGAATCTATAGTAACTAAAGTCTCCCAGAAAAGAATAAGTCGTTAAAAAATTAGAGTGTAGATGCATTATGATATAAAAATTGAATATACTTGCATGTATATAATATAGTTGTATTATAATTCAGACACCAACGACCTCCTTTTTAGTGATATGACCAGACAGAATAGCCAGAGAACATTTCGACTTTTTGCTCTGCATGAATTTATCCAGGATCACTTCACTAAGTCGGACTGGATCAAGGTTGGTTATTTGACGGATAGTCTCGAAATAATCGAAGATCATCCTCGATTATTTCGTAGTCTGGATTTTAAGGATGATGATTACGAGGGAAATAGCTTACAGGTTTTATCGAAACTGATTAGCGAAAGCACCAGTAATCTGTACGAGATCGAACGATTTGTTGAAGCCAAAAAATCGACGATGTATCGATCGGTTCGGGAGTTGCCGGAGTTTATCTCGACAGTTCAAACGGTTGTGCCCGAGCGAGTCATTACGTTTGCGCCTGATGTGTTTCGCGTACCTGTGAAATCGGTTGAGTCGAATCTGTTATCGGTAATGATGCCGTTTGAGAGCCGATTTTTGGGCACCTACGTGGCCATTCAGAATGTATGCGCTCGGCTTGGTATCGAATGCAAACGGGCCGACAGCATTTGGGACAATAGTATTCTGATTCAGGACGTATTCGATCTGATTTTTACGTCAAAAGCCGTTATCACCGATTTCACGGATCGTAACCCTAATGTGTTTTACGAAACGGGCGTTGCACACACACTCGGAAAACTGGTAATTCCGATTACCCAATCGACCAATGACATTCCGTTCGATCTCCGACACCACCGGGCGTTGACCTATCTCTCCAATACAGAGGGGTTGTTGAAACTGGAGAAAGATCTTGAGAAAAAGCTGGAGAAGGTTTTTGGTTGACGTCTTTCCTTTCCTTGTTGTATATTCGGGGGAACCTACCTGATGTATGGAACCCTCCGTTTTGACAAACCGCAGTAATAATCAATCTACTCCAGCTGGTGTATCACGGCTGCTCTCACTTGATTTCTTTCGGGGGCTGACCGTCGCAGCTATGGTTACAGTCAATAATCCCGGCGATTGGGGGCATATTTATGCACCGCTTGAACATGCGCCCTGGAATGGCTGGACGCCCACCGATTTAATTTTTCCGTTCTTTCTGTTCATTGTTGGCGTGTCGATCACTTTTGCGCTGGGGCGAACTGATGGAATGGAAAAGGGCGTAGTCGGGAAGATTGTAAAACGGAGCGTGACGCTGTTTTTGCTGGGCCTGTTTTTGAATTTCTTCCCGAAGTTTGATATTACAATCGTTCGGATTCCAGGTGTTTTACAGCGAATTGCCGTGGTTTATCTGGCCTGTTCGCTTATTTTTCTAAAGACAACCCCTCGTCAGCAAGTCTATATTTTTTGCGGTATTGTTTTGGGATACTGGTTCCTGATGACGGTTATTCCGGTGCCGGGCGTAGGCTATGCCAATCTCGAACCTGAAACTAATCTGGCTGCCTGGTTCGACCGGACGATTCTGACGCCTGCGCACGTATATAAACCCGCGAAAGTCTGGGACCCAGAGGGTTTGCTAAGTACACTACCTGCTATTGGAACGGGCTTGCTCGGCCTGCTAACCGGAACATGGTTACGAAGCAATCGGATGGCGGCCGAGAAAATAGCCTGGCTTTTTGCCGCGGGCTGTCTACTTACATTGCTTGGGCTACTCTGGGATGGCCTTTTTCCGATCAACAAAGCACTCTGGACCAGCTCGTACGTAGTACTGGCAGGTGGTTTGGCAATGCTTGGCTTGGCGTTATGCTATTGGCTGATCGATGTACAGCACTATAAACGAGGTGTGCTGCCCTTCGTTGCCTTTGGTGTTAATGCCATCACCGTATTTTTTCTGTCTGGACTGATTCCGCGCATCATGAACCTGATTCATGTAACTCAGCCTGACGGTACCGAAATTGGGTCGAAAGAGTATCTGTATCGAACTTTTATTGCCCCACATTTTGCTGACCCGAAAAATGCATCGCTGGCAGGAGCATTAACTTTTGTACTGATCTGGTTCGGTATTCTTTGGTGGATGTACCGAAAAAATGTAATTATTAAGGTTTAGTACCTGCTTTTCTCTTCCAGGGCGATACGAATTAAATCGACGGTATTTTTAACGCCTGCTTTGCGGATGATGCTCGCCCGCTGATTGGCCACCGTATTCGGGCTAATTCCGAATCGATTGGCAATTTCGGGACTGCTCATGCCGTCGATTAGGCAGGTTAGAATCTGGGCCTCGCGAGACGTGATTTTATTCCAGACCGATCCTCGTAGGGGCTCTGTCGTTCCGCCTTCTTTGCGCTGGGTTGCACCTGGTAATACTAAATGCTGAATGATTACGGACGAAGCACTGGGTGGGTAGTACAAGTCTCCTGCGTACACAGTGCGTACAGCGTGCAGGATTTCTTCCAGTCCTGTGTCTTTTAGTAGATAACCTGCGGCTCCGTGCTGGACGGCTTTTATGATGTAGTCCGGGTTATTATGCATGCTAAACATAATTGTTTTAACCCTGGGGTATTGCTGTGTAATGACTTTGAGCGCTTCAATCCCCGACATACGAGGCATGGTTATATCAAGTAACAAGACATCTGTCTGGAGGCTTGATAGCAACTCGACTGCCTCGTCGCCATCTGAGGCTTCGCCAACAATCTGGATGTCGGCTTCGTCTTCAAGTAGCATCCGAATTCCTTTTCGGACTACCGAATGATCATCGGTTATAAGAATTCGTATCGACATAGTTAGGTGAGATTTTCGGATAGGTTGACACTGACACTGATTTTCGTTCCTTTTTTGAGTTTCGAGCTAATGCTAAAATCACCATTGAGCAAACGGGTTCGGGTGCGCATGTTCTCAAGACCATTCGTTGTTGATAGTCGCTTATCGTCGGTGGGTAATGCGTTTAAAACAAACCCTTTTCCGTCGTCGTCTATGGTTAGCAGCAGTTTTTGGGTACTCTGTTGCAAGTTAATTTTTATACTATGTGCTTCCGCATATTTCAGGGCATTATGTAATGCTTCCTGAGCAATACGGTACAAGCCGATCTCCATGGCCGGGCTGAGTCGTTTGGCATCAGTAGGACCCGTAAAAACGACCGAAACACCCGAAGAACGGGTTGTTTGCTCGGCCAGGAGCTGCAACGTTGACCCCAGTCCGAAATCACTTAGTGTCGACGGCATTAGATTGTAGGAAACCTGACGCGTTGTTTGAATCGTATCACCAATCAGATCACAGAGTTCGGCAAACCGCGCCCGTTGCTTTTCATCCGTAAACGAAGTCGTCTTTAGTTTTTCGGCATGGAGTTTTAGGCCCGTAAGCATCTGGCCAATACCATCGTGCAGCTCACGGGCAAAGCGACGGCGCTCTTCTTCCTGCCCTTCGAGCAGTGCAGCCGACCGAACCGTGTCTTCGGCCAGTTGCAATTGGTATTTTTCTTCGGTAGTACGAAGCAGTTCCTGTTGAGTTTCAACGAGTTTTCGGTTCGAGGCTACCAAATTCTGATTCGTTGATTCCAGCTCCCGGTTAGCAATTTCCAAATGATTATTGGCTAACTGTAACGCTTTCTCCGATCGGGCCAGCCGACGAACTACATGTCTGGTATGATTAACCACCGGCCTGAAAATAAACAACCCTTCAGTCAATAGCGTCAACAAGGTAGCGAGGGTGAGCAGCCATTCAATTTGTTCAAGACGCTTCACCTGATCAAAGCTTTCTGTATCGAACTGAAAAACGATGTCGTTCATCTGCTGGATAAACGAAAACTCATCGCGCAGAATAATTTGAAGCGCTGCCTTTTTCTCCTCAATCGTACGTTTTGGGTCGTTGATCCGGGAAAAACCCTGATAAATGGATTCGAATATGGGAGCAATACGCGTAAACATGCTGTCGAGTCGACTGCTCTTTCGGACGACATACTCTTTTTCCATGTGCAGCATGCCGTTTCGGAGCTGAATATGACTCTGGCTCCAGGAGTTAAGCAACGAATCGAACGAAACCGTATCGGCCGTCGTAATGCCCTCAATGCGTAACATAGCCAGTTTGGTCAGGCGCTGACTCAACATACGCTGCCGTCCGGCTACGTTCAGAATACGACTATCGTCATAATGTGTACTGATCGTATGCTTGATGAACAGTAGCCCGCTCAACGATAGCACCGCTATGACAGCGAGTGCCAGCATATAAAACCGGGTTAGTCGACTAGCTACCTGTTGATCGAGTTGAGTCATAAATCAGTTTATCGTTTTCTGTTTATACCCCAATATAAACCATGTCGTCGACTACTTTTATCGGGAACGTGGCGATCTTATAGCCATCGTCATTGAGGCAGTCGCCCGTTTTCAGTGAAAATGTCTTTTTGTGAAACGGACAGGCTACCTTAGGTTCATCGCTTTGTGTGCCGATCATACCGCGCGACAAAACCATCTGCTGACGGTGCGGACACTCATTCTCAGTTGCATACCACTCGCCCCGACGCGAAAAGTTAAAAATGGCGATTTGTCGTCCGCCCAGTAGCACGCAAGCCCCCCCATCTTCAGGAATATGATCAGTTTGGCAAGCTGGGTGCCAGGTAATTTCGTCTTTATGAATTGTAGGTGTTTCCATTGATTTGATATTTTTGGTCTGGCACGGGTATTTACCCGCGCCTATTTATAAAGCCAGTATTCACTGGCGTACCGTCTAATGTATGCGTCAGCGAAGGCTGACTTAATTAAAAGGCACGGGTAAATACCCGCGCCAGTACTTAACTAAACCCATTCTTTAGCCCGCTTCTGATCGCGCAATGCCTCAAATTGAATTGTCGGATCTTTTTGTTCGGGCACATTTACGAAGTGGGTGAAGCGCGCGCGGAGGTGTGGATTGTCAACCACTTCTTTCCATTCGCACTTGAACGTATCGACCAGCAATTGCATCTCGCGCTCCAGGTCATGAGCAATTCCCAGCACATCATCGACAACAACAGCTCGCAAATACGTCATGCCGCCTTCCAGCTTATTGAGCCAGGTAGCGGTGCGGGTGAGCGGATCGGCGGTTTTGATGTAGAACATCAGGAACCGGTCGATGTAGCGAATGCAGGTTTCCTTATCAACATCGGTGGCCAGGATCTGAGCATGTTGAGGCTTAGAGCCGCCATTGCCACCCACGTATAGATTCCAGCCTTTTTCAGTAGCAATAATTCCGAAGTCTTTACTTTGGGCTTCGGCGCATTCGCGGACACAACCCGATACGCCCGACTTGATTTTGTGCGGAGACCGGATGCCTTTGTAGCGTTCTTCGACCTCAATGGCAAAAGAGACCGAATCCTGTACACCATAGCGACACCAAGTACTGCCGACGCAACTTTTCACGGTACGCAGCGATTTTCCGTAAGCATGTCCGCTTTCAAAACCGGCGGTTATGAGTTCTTCCCAGATGACGGGTAAATCACCAACGTGCGCTCCGAACAGATCAATGCGTTGGCCGCCTGTGATTTTTGTATAGAGGCCGTACTTCTTGGCCACCTGCCCAATTACAATTAATTTATCGGGCGTAATTTCTCCCCCTGGAATACGAGGCACTACCGAATACGTACCGCCTTTTTGAATGTTGGCCAAAAAACGATCGTTAGAATCCTGAATAGTGGCCCGGCCTTTTTCCAGAATGTTCTCGTTCCAGAGACTGGCCAGAATTGAAGCAACCGCTGGTTTACAAACTTCACAACCGTCACCTTTTCCGAGATGATCCAGCACGGCGTTGAAGGTTTTCAGGCTATTGATTTTTACCAGGTCCAGCAATTCCTGCCGGGTGAAATCGAAGTGTTCGCAAAGGATATTCCGAACATACACCCCCTTCTGCTTCAGCACGCCCTGAATAATGTCTTTCACCATAGGCGTACAGCCTCCGCAGCCCGTGCAGGCTTTGGTCGATTTCTTAAGCGCATCGACCGTATCATGCCCGTTTTCGCCGATTTCGTGGCAAAGCATGGCTTTGGTTACGGCTTCGCAGGAGCAAATCAAGGCATCATCGGGTAGGCCCATAACTCCGGCACCAGCTTCTTCGCCACCCCGAGACCCCAGGATCAGATCCTCGGGGTCAGGCGGGAGAATGGTCTTGTTCTTGCAGGTTTGTAGGAGCATATTATACTGCTCGGCGTCGCCAACCAGAATCCCGCCCAACAGCTCTTTCCCGTCGGCCGATATATTGATCCGTTTATAAACGCCCTTCGCCTTGTTTTCATAGACAACCGTTTTGCAGTTGGGTTCTGAAGCGAACGGATCACCGAATGACCCTACGTCGGTGCCGATAAGCTTGAGCTTCGTCGACATGTCATAGGGCTTGAACTCCTTTTCTTCACCTAGTAAGCGCGAGGCTACTACTTCGGCCATTTCATAGCCTGGAGCTACCAGCCCATAAATCATGTGGTGAGCCACGGCACACTCGCCAATGGCAAAAATGGCCGGATCGGAGGTTTGCAGAAAGTTATCGACAAGTATCCCTCCGCGTGGGTGCGTATCCAGACCAGACGATTTTGCCAGCTCATCGCGTGGCCGAATCCCTGCCGAAATAACCAGCATATCGACATCCAGATGCGAGCCATCGGAAAACTGCATGCCCGTAATGGAATTGTCGCCCGTAATTTCCTGCGTGCTTTTCGATAGATGAATGTTCAGGCCCAGTGATTCCAACTGTCGCTGTAGAATGCCCGAGCCTGCCTCGTCAATTTGCCGGGGCATCAATCGAGGAGCAAACTCAACGACGTGGGCTTCTTTCATACCCAGATCGAGCAGGGCTTTGGCGGCTTCTAAGCCGAGCAGGCCGCCACCCAAAACGGCTCCTCGGCGCGCTTTCCGTGCGTACAATTGAATAAGGTCGAGATCTTCAATAGTACGGTAGACAAAGACGCCGTCTTTCTCTACACCCGCTACTGGCGGAACAAACGCTCCCGAACCAGTAGCTAATACCAGGTAGTCATAAGGCACTACGACACCGTGATGCGAACGAACCTCTTTTCGCTCCCGGTCAATGTCAACAACCGGGTCGGTGAGGTAGAGCGTAATGCCATTTTCGGCGTACCAGCTTTGGGGAGCAAGGGTCAGATCGTCGGCTGTTTTGCCATCGAAATAGGCACTTAAGTGAACCCGATCATAGGCTACACGTGGTTCTTCCCCAAAAACCGTCAGTGTAAATCGGTGTTCATTTTTTTCTTTGGCTAATAGCTTTTCGCAGAACTTGTAGCCTACCATACCGTTGCCAATAACGACGACATGCTTGTTTTTGTTTGTGTTCATAGTTGACTATAACTATATCATTGTGAAAACCCCGTTTTATTATTGTACTTATCTAATAAAATAGCCTTATTCCTCCCAAAAAAGGCTAGTCAAAAATAGAAGGTGTTTTTGGTAAATCCTAATGTATTATTCCGTTTTAATATGATTTTTAAACATATTTTTTTGAAAAAGACTTGTTTTTAAGAATTTCGTCTCTACTTTTGAGCCATAAATCGTCAATGAGAGTTATTAGTTAATAATAGTATAATATTACTATTGAGTACTAAACGAAAAGCCAAATGATGCCAAAGCTAACACTCGTGGGGGCGGGTCCCGGCGACGGCGAATTGATCACCTTAAAAGGGATCAGGGCGCTCCAGCAAGCCGACGTTATTTTATACGACGATCTTGCCAATTATGCATTGCTGGACTTTGCGCCCGAACAGGCTCTGAAAGTCTATGTGGGAAAACGGGCTGGAAAAGCATCGTTCTCGCAGGAAGAAATCAATGAGCTAATTGTCCGGCTCGCTCAGGAACATGGCCATGTGGTACGGCTCAAAGGGGGAGATTCTTTTGTATTTGGGCGAGGTTATGAAGAGCTTGCCTATACCCGACAATATGGTATTCAGTGCGAAGTTATACCGGGCGTATCGAGTAGTATAGCGGTTCCGGCTTCGCAGGGTATTCCAGTAACGAGCCGGGGTGTAAGTGAGAGTTTTTGGGTTATTACGGGTACCACTCGGAACGGAGAGCTTTCGGAAGACCTTTATCTGGCGGCTCAGTCGAAAGCAACTATTGTTGTCCTGATGGGTTTGCGCAAGCTAAACGAAATCTGTGCGATTTTTTGTGAGGCCGGACGCGGTCATTTGCCTATGGCAATCGTGCAGAATGGTACGCGTGCCGATGAGCAGTGTGTAATTGGCCAGGTTTGGAGTATACCGCAGTTGGCGGCAGAGCAAGGCGTGGGGGCGCCCGCTGTGCTGATCATCGGCGAGGTTGTTTCGTTACATCCGTCCTATCTGGCCGAATGTATGCGGAACGTTTCTATGGCGTACTGAGGGAGTTTGTAGTTCGTGGTTTGAAGTTTTTACACTCGTAAAGCATGCGTCAGCTAACCTCAAACTACGAACCACAAACTTCAAACTACAAAGAAAAAAGCCGATCCGGTGTGGGGGCACCTTTGGATCGGCTAAACGGGATTTGTCTATGCGAAAAACACAAACACTTCAAAGAAAATGAAAAATCACAGGTAAAGCAAATTGGCCTCATCGCGGGATTAGCTAATCGATAGTCCGTCAGGCGTTTATCTTCTCTTCTTCAGAGTCATCATTCTGGTCTGTTCTACACGTCCTTACCCTAATTGGGTAGGTTGATTCCCTGTTGTCTCTACTGTTCATTTTCTTCTTTAGCTGATTGCCTATTCTCATGAATTATACAATCAAACGGCTGTCGTATGCTGGCATTCTTTTGCTGGCAGTGCAGTCAACTCTATTTGCGCAATTTTCGCTTGTTGGGCAGTTGCGTACGCGAACCGAGTTACGAAATGGCGTTGGTAACCTGGCTCCGAAAGATGCGCCAGCCGCCTTCTTTACCTCGCAACGTACCCGACTTACATTCGGCTACAAATGGGAGCGCGTCCAGTTCCAAACATCTGTTCAGGATATTCGGGTGTGGGGCCAAGATGCGGCCACGATCAATAATGCTGATGGAAACCGGCTGATGGTGCATGAAGCCTGGGCCGATATTACACTGGCCAACAGCGCCGACACAACTATCAAATTCAGGCCCATTCAGAATCTGTCGCTGAAAATCGGTCGACAGGAAATGGTTTATGACGATTCCCGTCTGATCGGAAATCTGGATTGGCTTCAGCAGGGCCGTCGGTTCGATGCGGCCATTTTGAAAGGTCAGCATAAAGGCTGGGCACTCGATTTAGGGGTTGGCTTTAATCAGAATACCGATGCTTTTGGCGTAGTGGGCGATTATTATACAGCTGGTAACGCGCCAACATCGGCCTTGTCTACCCAAAACATAACCCTCGCTATTCCGGCAGGTTTTCTGCCAACGTCGGGAAAAGGGGGAGCACCTGTTTTGTTAACGCCCTTAAGCACGAATGGCCAGAATCAGCAGTTTAAGTCGTTTCAGATGATCTATCTGACACGCAAGTTTAACGCCACGAAATTCTCGGCCCTGTTCTTTAAAGATGATTTCCAGAAGTATCGAATCGATAGTCTGGGCAGTGCATCCCAGGGTTACGTATATGGTAGGCGTTATGACGTTGCGGGCGTGAATTCCCGTATAACCTATGGCGCTATGCTGGTTGGTCAGCTGGGGAAAGGAAAAGTACAGTGGCAGGCTTTCGCCTATGGCCAGGGTGGAAAAGATCGGGATGGGCTGGCGATAAAAAATGCGTATCACTACGGGGCAAACGTTATGCTTCAAAAAGGCTTGCTGAGTTTCGGTCCTGGTTATGAGGTACTTTCCGGCAATAACGCTACGACTATTCAATCAGGCGAAACCAGCCGATTTGATCCATTGTACGGCACTCCTCACAAATTCCGGGGATCAATGGATTATTTCTATGCCGGAACCGGCTCGCCCGCAGGTGGTGTGCAGGATGCGTTCCTGAAATTCAAGTACATCGGCAAGCGACTGACAACGGGTCTGGATATTCACTATTTAGCTTTAGCCGCACCGACTTACAACAAAATGGCCGATGTGCCTGCGGGTACGTTACTGTCAGCCAAGCTCGGCATAGAGTACGACTTCATTGCCAACTATGCACTGAACAAGTTCACCAACGTAGAATTTGGCTATTCCATCATGAGTGGAACGAATAGCCTCGAATACGCCAAGCAGGGCACAATGGATCAGAGGAGCAAAACAGGTACCTGGGCTTACCTAATGATCAATATTCGCCCTGATTTTCTGGCTGCTAAGCCAATTCAAAAATAGACCTCCCAAAATGATCAGTTATAGTTTTCTAAACACAAAAAACCATGAATATGACTGCTAATCAACCACTTGCTAAGTTAAACATCTTCAGCTTTACCGGTGTCCAGATGCGAACATTTCACATTACGTGGCTTACCTTCTTTGTCTGTTTCTTTGGTTGGTTTGGGCTGGCTCCCTTGATGCCCGCCATCCGGGCCGATCTGGGCCTGACAAAACCACAAGTTGGCAATACCATTATTGCAGCCGTATCGGCTACCATTCTGGCTCGGTTGGTTATTGGGCGGTTATGCGATACCTGGGGCCCACGTAAGACCTACACAGCTTTGCTGGTGCTGGGATCGTTACCCGTTATGCTCGTCGGTTTGGCGCACGATTACACCACTTTCCTGTTGTTCCGCCTGGCGATTGGTGTGATTGGGGCTTCGTTCGTGATTACGCAGTTTCATACATCAATGATGTTTGCTCCTAAAATCAAGGGTACGGCCAATGCGGTAGCAGGTGGCTGGGGCAATCTGGGCGGTGGCATCACGCAATTAGCTATGCCCATCATCATGGCAACGATCGTTGGCTTCGGCTACACAAAGGCCGAAGCATGGCGGCTGGCTATGATTGTGCCGGGTGTACTGATGCTCGTGATGGCATTCATTTATTACCGCTTTACAAAAGACACCCCTGCTGGCAACTACGACGAAATTCAACGGTCGACGGTAAAAGCGGAGAAAGTGAGTTTCTGGGCAGCCTGCGCGGATATTCGCGTGTGGGCATTGGCGCTGGCTTATGCATGCTGCTTCGGTATGGAAATCACCTTCGATGGCGTGGCGGCCCTTTATTTCTTTGACAATTTCAAACTGGAAGAAACGCAGGCGGGGTTCTGGGCCATGCTTTTTGGCGGGATGAACATTTTTGCCCGTGCGCTGGGTGGTATCGTAGCCGATAAAGTTGGGAACAAATACGGCATGCGCGGCAAAGGGGTTCTGCTGGCAGGTATGTTGGTGCTGGAGGGGGCCGGTATCATACTGTTTGCCCAGGCCGGAAGCTTACCAATGGCCATTTTGTCGATGATTGCCTTTGCGCTTTTCCTGAAAATGTCGAACGGAAGTACCTATGCCATTGTGCCTTTTGTAAATCCTAAGGCCGTCGGTGTTATTTCTGGGGTAGTTGGCGCGGGTGGTAACCTTGGCGGTATGCTGATGGCCTTTTTGTTCAAATCACAGTCCATCAGCTACGGACAAGCCTTTCTGTACATTGGCTGCGCGGTAGCTGCCGCTGGATTACTCTTGTTCCTGGTCAATTTCAGCAAAGAAACGGTGGTAGAAACGGCAGATGTTGAATTGCAAACCGCTTAAAGAATGATGAATTATAAATGATGAATGATAAATACATCGGTACCGCAATTCATCATTCATCATTTATAATTCATCATTAGAAAGACATGACTCATCAAACGACCTGTTGCTATTGTGGTGTTGGCTGTGGAATCGTAGTCAAACAGGAACCGAACGGACGCTTGAGCCTGGAGGGCGATAAACAGCATCCGTCCAGCAAGGGCATGTTGTGCTCGAAGGGCATGAACCTGCATTACACGGTTATGGATCAGTCGGATCGGTTGCTGTATCCGCAGATGCGATTCAACCGGACCATGCCCATGCAACGGGTGAGCTGGGATGCTGCGCTGGAACGTACAGCAGCTGTTTTTAAGACGTTTATCCAAAAATACGGCCCCGATTCCGTCGCGTTTTATGTGTCGGGGCAATGCCTGACCGAAGAATATTATCTGGTCAACAAGCTCATCAAAGGGTTTATTGGCTCCAATAACATCGATACCAACTCCCGGTTGTGCATGAGTTCGGCGGTGGTTGGATATAAGCTGTCGCTGGGTGAAGATTCGGTGCCGGTTTGTTACGACGACATCGAAGAGGCCGACCTCTTTCTGGTCGAAGGAGCAAATCCAGCCTGGTGCCACCCTATTCTCTGGCGTCGGATTGAAGCGCATAAAGCGGCTAACCCGAACGTCAAAATTATTTGTGTTGACCCCCGCCGAACCGATACCGCCCGGTCTTCGGATCTGCATTTGCCGCTTCGCCCCGGCACCGACATTGTGCTGAACAACGCCATTGGGCGGTTGCTGATTGAAAATGGGTTCATTGATAACGAGTTTATTACCAATCATGCCGATGGTTTTCTGGCCTATCAGGAGCAGGTAATGCGACGCTCGGTGGAAGAGGCTGCAGAACTATGTGGCGTTTCTGCCGCCGACATTCGAACGGCCGCTGACTGGATTGGGCGTTCGAAAGGCTTTCTGTCGCTTTGGACAATGGGCCTGAACCAATCGGTAATTGGCGTGAATAAAAACCTATCGCTCATTAATCTGCACCTCATTACCGGACGTATCGGTAAGCCCGGCAATGGTCCCTTTTCGTTAACTGGCCAGCCCAACGCCATGGGTGGCCGCGAAACGGGCGGATTGGCCAACATTTTACCCGCTCACCGCGAGGTAGCGAATGCCACCCACCGTGCCGAAGTTGAAGCGTTTTGGGGAAGTCCGGTCAAGATCGCGGCTAAGCCGGGGCTGACGGCCACCGAAATGTTCGAAGCCCTGGGCGATGATCGGTTGAAAGCGATCTGGATTATCAATACGAATCCATTGGTGAGCATGCCAGATGTCAATGCTACCGAAAAAGCGTTGAAAAATGCCCGTTTTGTTGTGGTTCAGGATGTATCGAATCGGGCCGACACCGTACAGTTTGCCGATGTAGTATTACCAGCGGCTGCCTGGCTCGAAAAGGAAGGCACCATGACCAACGCCGAGCGCCGGATTTCTTACTTGCCGAAAATGCTCAATGCGCCCGGTGAAGCCCTGCCCGACGCCGAAATTATCTGGCGATTTGCTCAGAAAATGGGCTTTGGTGATGAGTTCAATTACGCCAACGCATCGGAAGTATATCAGGAATATACGCAAATCACGGCCGGAACCAACATTGACATTACGGGTGTGAGTTATGCGTTGCTGAAAGAAAAACGAACAGTTCAGTGGCCATATCCAGCCGGGCGCAAGGAGCTGGGAGCAGGGGCGACAGAACGCCTGTTTACCGATCATCAGTTTTACACACCGAATGGCCGAGCCCAAATCCATACCGTACCGGATGGAAATACGTCGGAGCCGGTTGATGAGGACTTTCCGCTTGTACTAACCACTGGTCGCATCCGCGATCAGTGGCACACCATGACCAAAACGGGGCGGGTGGCCAAGTTGAACCAGCACATTCCGCAGCCGTTTCTACAAATTCATCCCGACGATGCCAAAAAGCGCGGAATTCAGGACGGTCAACTGGTAGAGGTACGGGGCCGACGTGGTGAGGTTCGCGTAAAAGCGCAACTAACTGACGATGTACGACCTGGTTTGTGCTTTCTGCCGATGCACTGGGGCAAAATGCCGACCAGCGCTCCGGGAAACAGTAATTTGAATCGGGCTAATAACCTGACCAGCTCACTCGTTGATCCACGCTCGAAAGAACCCGATTTTAAGTTCTCGGCGGTTGAGGTCGTCCTGTACCGGAAACCCGTCGAGAAAATTATCATAATTGGGGCTGGTTCAGCGGGTTTAGGTTTTATTAATCAGTACCGAGCCCTGAATGCTAACGACGAAATACACGTCTTCTCCAAAGAGATTTACCCGTTCTACAATCGGGTCCTGCTGCCCGATTACATTAGTGGAGAGCAGACCTGGGAGCAACTTGTCAAACTGCGTGAAGATCAGTTTGCCGAAGCAAACATCACGGTTCATAAAGGTGTAGGCATTGCTTACATCGACCGAAACGCTAAAGTCGTCGTAGATACAAACGGCGTAGAGCATGCATATGACAAACTACTACTGGGAACAGGTAGTCGTGCGTTTATGCCCAAAGGCGTACCCCGGTTGCCGGGCATTTTCAATATGCGTTCGCGGCTCGATGCTGATTCGCTTTTACCTTTTCTTAACCGAGAATCGCCACAGGCTGTGGTGGTTGGTGGTGGTTTGCTTGGCCTGGAATTGGCGGCTTCGTTGCGCCAGATTGGCATTCGCGTTTCGCTGATTCACCGGTCAGGTCGTTTTATGGAACGTCAGCTCGATCCGCTGGCCAGCGAATTATTGTATCTGGAACTGCTGGATCGAGGCATCGAGATTTATCTTAATGAAGAAATCCAGACGTTTGCCGGAACTGATCGGCTCGACGGTGTTCAACTAAAATCGGGCCGAAAGCTGGCTTGTCAGGTTGTTGTCATGGCCATTGGAACCGAGCCGAATATTGAACTGGCGCGCGCTGCCGGGCTCACCTGCAATCGAGGTGTGGTGGTAAACGATTATCTGCAAACCTCTGACCCTGACATTTTTGCGGCTGGCGAAGTGGCCCAATGGAATGGCCAGATGTGGGGTGTTACGTTAGCCGCCGAGCAACAGGCCGAAACTGCCGCTCGTTTTCTGGCGGGCGATATCTCTCAACCGTACCGAGGAAGCTTATCGATGAACATCCTGAAAATGGAAGGTTTACATTTATGCAGCATTGGTATTAATGAAGTACCTGCGGGGCAGGCAGCTAACTTTGAGGAAATCGTCTTTATTGACAAGTCGAAGCGGTACTATAAAAAGTGTATCGTTCAGGGCGATAAACTGGTTGGTGCCATTCTGGTCGGGGATAAAAACGAGTTTGCCGAATTCCGCGACCTGATTGCAAACGGTATTGAGCTATCGGATAAACGGCTTCAGCTTCTACGGGCCAGTAAAAAAGTAGATCCGGTAGAAGGCAAGCTAGTTTGTTCCTGCAACACCGTCGGGCAGGGTAATCTGGAACGGGCTATTCAGGCTGGCTGCACGGATTTCCAGCAGCTTTGCCAGAAAACCGGCGCTGGCACCGGCTGCGGCTCATGTAGGCCAGAGGTGCGGAGTATTTTAGAAATAATGAGTGAAAGAATGAAAGAGCGAAAGAATGAAAGAGTGCTATAATCGGATTAGCTCCCGTCGGTTTGTTCACTCTTTCACTCTTTCATTCTTTCGCTCTTTAAAAACATGCGCGACTATTATACGCTGAAAGTCAATCTGCCCGGCGGGATTGTATCCCCTGGCGCATTACAGACGCTACTAAAACTGGCCTATGACGCTAAAGTACGCACGGTGCGCTTTGGCGCGCGTCAGCAATTGTTGATGACGGTGCATTATGAAGACATGCTGTTTCTGGAAAAAGACCTGAAACAGCATTCGATTGCTTATGAACTAAATTCGGAGCAGCACCCCAATATTATCAGTTCATATTGTGGCGAAGAGGTGTTTAGAACAGGGCTCTGGTTGCGCGAAAGCGAGTACCATACCGTACTGGATCAGTTTGATTATCAGCCACGACTAAAAGTTAACTTGTCGGATTCGAACCAGAGTTTTACGCCCTTCTTTACCGGAAATCTCAATTTCATTACGTCGCCTGATCCTCATTTCTGGTATCTATATGTCCGCCCGAAACAAACGAATACGCTCTTTCGCTGGCCGGAATTGATTTATACCAACGACATTGGCCGGTTGGCTAAAGCCGTTGAGCATAGCCTATTGGGAGAAGGCCATCTGGATGAAGAGTCGCTTTACAAAGCTGTCACGAAAACACAGACATTCATTACGCAACCTGCCACACAGGAAGTCGAATTGCCTGAATTTTCGTTACCCTATTACGAAGGTTTCAACCGATATGGCCAACGGTCGTGGTTGGGTTTATACCGTCGCGACGAACAATTTTCGATTGCCTTTTTGCTGGATGTTTGTGCGCTCTGTCTGAAAACCCGAATCGGCGAATTGTGTGTCACACCCTGGAAATCGCTCATTATTAAAGGTATTGGCGAAAAAGACCGAGCTGCCTGGTCGTATGTACTGGGTAAACACAACATCAACGTACGCCATGCGGCCAACGAACTGGCCTGGCAAACCGAAGATCATACCGATGAGGGAACTGAGTTGAAAAAATACGTTCTGCGGAACTTCGCTAAAAATGATACCCGAACGTTTGGTTTATGTTTTGGTATTCAAACCCGCCCCAAATCAGAAGTGTTTGGTTCGGTGCTAGTGCGTAAACGGCCACTGCTTCAGCTAGGGCAGTTGGCTTTATTCAGCGTTTACGACGTTTATTTTACTGAAAACTTCAACCCGAACAGTCGCACATACCGACTGTTTGAAAAGGGGTTATTGAAGATTCATTTGCCAAATCAACTCAATCGCCTGTGCCGGAAATTTAACGCCCGACGGCAGGAAGAAACCATTGAAACGGTGCGCGTCGATAGCGAGAAAACCGAGTTCTCGCCCAATAAAGCGGCTAGGTCCTATCAATGCCCACATTGTTTTACCGTCTACGATGAACAATATGGCGACACACGAAGTAATATTCCGGCAGGTATACCGTTCGATCAGCTGTCTGCTGATTATCAATGTTCAACCTGCGATGCGCCCAAAGCAGAGCTACGCGAACTGACAATAGAGTTGGTAAACTAAACATACATTAATCACAGAGACGCGGAGAACCAGACTTAAGTATTATAGGAGTTTAGTGCGACCCCGATGGGGTCGAATGTTTATAGTCAAGTTTACCTCTATAAACGTTTGACCCCGTCGGGGTCACATCGAAACGTAAACTCCGTGTCTCTGTGTTTAAAAATACTGTTCCATGAAACCAGTTGCTATAGACCCTATTTTCTTTGCTTTTGAGAGCGACTTTGTTGAATCGCTTCGGTGCATTCCGATGGTTGTTCGCTATAAACTGGATACGTGTGGCATCAAGCTAAAGCTCCCCGAATGGGTGAAACTCACCGTTGCCGACAAAGCCCGACTAGCTGAACAACCCTGTTATACACCTACCGAAATTGACCAGTATCGACTTGACTTAATTGATCTAGTTCGGCTACGTTGTCAGCATCACGTTAGCGAACTAGGCCCGGTTGATGCTACATGGGAATACCTCGGTGAAGTACCGAACGAGGTTCAGCAGAAAGCACTTGAGTGGGAATGTAGGCCATTAACAGTTCAGGAGTGGCTCCAGCTTGATGGTTTACAGCGCTTTGCCCTGGTTAAATTGAGTCGCTCTGGCCACGAGGGAGCAAATTTCCCCAGAGCGATTCGGGAATTCTTAATGAGTGCAAGGG
This sequence comes from Spirosoma litoris, assembly GCF_054776755.1. Classification (NCBI taxonomy): domain Bacteria; kingdom Pseudomonadati; phylum Bacteroidota; class Cytophagia; order Cytophagales; family Cytophagaceae; genus Spirosoma; species Spirosoma litoris. The sequence continues at coordinate 131,953 of NZ_BAAHBI010000011.1, forward strand.
TGAATGAGTGAAAGAGCGCAAAGCTGACGCAAGTTTTTTACGCTCTTTCACTCATTCACCCTTGCGCTTATTAGTATTAAATCAGTAGTATTACTGTGTGAATCGGCATACGAACAACCTCAAACAGCAGATCGAACGCGTCTTGCACTGGGAACAATCGTCCCACTGGCGTTTCAGCGACTTTGTGCAGCTAAGTGAACTGATTCGTAAACACACCCATCGGCTTGTCGATGCCCAGGAGTTACAGCTCTTCTGGCAATCGTCGGTCATTATTTCGTCTTATTTTCTGGATACCCTTGCCCAGTTTGTTGATTATGAGGACTGGGATGACTTTTGTACACGAAATTTCTACGGCACTGTAGAAGTTGATGAGGAAACAGAGCGGTTGTACGCGCCCATGTGGGAAATTCCAACGCGATGGGTTGTTGCTATCTGCTGGTTTTCGGTGCTTGCGTCACTGGTAATTACCGTTCTCCTTATCTGGAAGCATTAAACGATTCGCATTCTCCAATCGTTATTGTTGTGTACATTCGTTCCCCAAATCATAACCTAATTCAAACGACCAAATGGTACGTTTTCCATTCTCACTGAGTTTGTTAATGAGCGCTACGCTGGTAGTAGCGCAACCCGTTCCTAAGTCTAAGACAACCGTTGCCAAACCTGCTTCGAAGCCTACATCACAAGCAGGTTCTCCTAATCTGAACGCGCTCATCCCGCTCGATCCGGCGGTTAAAGTCGGGAAGTTGCCCAACGGCCTGACCTACTACATTCGTAAAAATGTTGAACCCAAAAATCGAGCTGAATTGCGACTGGTTATTCGGGCGGGCTCGGTGCTGGAAACTGACAATCAGCAGGGGCTGGCCCACTTCATGGAGCATATGGAGTTCAACGGCACGAAGAACTTTCCCAAAAACGAACTGGTCAATTTTCTGCAATCGGCGGGCGTTCGCTTTGGAGCCGATTTGAATGCGTACACTGGTTTCGATGAAACGGTTTATCAACTGCCTGTCCCAACAGATTCAGCCAATGTGTTTTCGAAAGCGTTTCAGATTCTGGAAGACTGGGCACACAACGCGACAATCGACCCAACCGAAGTAAACAAAGAACGGGGGGTAATTCTGGAAGAACGTCGGCTTGGACGCGGGGCTGGCCAGCGGATGCGCGATAAGTATTTCCCCCTTTTGCTGAATAATTCGCAGTACTCGAAACGGCTACCCATTGGTACCGAGCAGGTGCTGACGACGTTTAAACCCGAAACTTTGCGGCAATATTATAAAGACTGGTATCGGCCTGATCTGATGGCGGTTATTGCCGTAGGCGATTTCGATGTTAAGCAGGTAGAAGGCATTATCCGCGAAAAATTCGGGCGGATTCCGGCGGTGAAAAATCCGAAGCCACGCACCGAGTACGAGATTCCCGCGCACAAAGACACGAAAGTGGTTATTGTGACTGATCCTGAACAGCCCAACACAGTAGTGCAGGTGATTTACAAACGTCCTGAAATCAAAGAGAAAACCCTGAATGACCTACGTGAGAGCATCAAGCGGGGTTTATTCAACACCATGCTGGGCAACCGAATTCAGGAGTTAACCCAACGTGCTGATCCTCCATTTTTAGGTGGCTACAGCAATTATAGCGACTTCCTGGGTAATCTGGATGCATTTACGTCTATTGCTGTCGCTAAGGAAGGTAATGTAGAAAAAGCTATTCGGGCAGTATTGGACGAGAATGCTCGTGTCAAACAATTCGGCTTTACGGCAACAGAATTGGCTCGTGCCAAGCAGGAATTCCTGACAAACGTTGAGCAGGCCTACAGCGAACGGAATAAAACCCGCTCGGTTAATTATGTTAACGAATACGTTCAGAATTTCACGGATAAAGAGCCGTATACCAGCATTGAGTTCTATTACGATTTTCTGAAAAAAGAGCAGGATGGTATCAAGCTGGGTGAGGTGAATGCACTGGTTGATCAATTCATTCATAACGACAACCGGGCCGTTATTGTCATGGCTCCTGAAAAGGATAAAGCCAAACTCCCGACTGAAGCGCAGATTCTGAGCTTTATAGATGATGCTGGAAAAGGCCTGACTGCCTACGAAGATAAAACCATCGATAGCCCGTTGCTGGCTACTCAACCAGTGGGTTCGCCCGTCGTTAATGAAAAGAAAGTTGCCGACATCGGTGTAACGGAGTGGACACTCAAAAATGGCGTTCGGGTGATCCTGAAACCAACCGATTTTAAGAATGACCAGATTCTCTTCTCGGCCAGCAGTTTCGGAGGTACTTCACTCTACGATCTGAACGATTTTCAATCGGCGCGGTTTTCGTCTACGCTTACGGCTATGGGTGGTACGGGCGCTTACAACCAGATTCAACTGGGTAAATTCCTGTCTGGAAAACAAGTAAGTGTATTTCCATATGTGGGCGAACTGAGCGAGGGCATCAATGGTAGTGCGGCACCAAAAGATCTGGAAACGGCGTTACAATTGCTGTATAGTTATTTCACACAACCGCGTAAAGACGCCGACGTGGTAAAGGGTTTTCTCTCGAACCAGCGAAGTGCCTTACAAAACCGGATTAATACACCAACACCGCAGGGCGTATTTCAGGATACGGTGGCGGTTACGCTGGGGAATTACAATCCACGTCGATTGCCGCTCAAGCCAGCCGATTTAGATAAAATTGATCTTGACCGAGCGTTGCAAATCTACCAGGAGCGTTTTGCTAACGCTGGCGATTTCACGTTCTACTTTGTCGGCAATTTTAAGGAGGATCAATTGAAGCCTTTAGTCGAAAAATACCTGGGCGGTTTACCTGCGACAGATAAACCTGAGAAATTCAAAGATTTGGGTATTCGTGCACCGAAAGGCGAAATCAGCAAAACGGTTTATAAAGGGCTTGACCCAAAAGCGTCGGTGCAGCTAGTTTATACGGGAGATATTACCTGGTCGCCAGAAACGGCTACTCAACTGGATGCGTTGGCCGAAGTGCTCGAAATCAAATTGCTTGAAAAACTTCGCGAGGAAGAGAGTGGTGTTTACGGAGTTTCAGCCAACGCGGCTTATGCCAAGTACCCGGTGCCTCGTTATACATTCCGTATCAATTTCGGTTGTGCCCCTGAAAATGTCGAAAAACTCATTGCCAAAACACAGGAGTTGATCAATGATTTAAAACAGAAAGGCGCGCTCCCAGCCGACATCGCTAAGTTCAAAGCCGAAACCCGCCGGGAAACGGAAGTCCAACTAAAAGATAATCAATTCTGGCTAGGCTATCTTCAGAATCAGTATTACAATGGTGATGCCCCCGACGAAGTGCTGCATGAAAGCGAACAACTCAACAAAGTGACCGTCGAAAGCACGAAGGCGGCAGCGAATCAGTACTTCGGCTCAAATTATATCAAGCTGATATTAATGCCGGAGAAGAAGTAGTCAATGAGAGATGTCTGGTTTTTAACGACCTTTGCCAGTCATATAGTAGCCTATCATGGAACTGAATAAGCAAACGATTCTTCAATTCATACGACGAAACCGGGCACAGATTAGAGCGTTCGGTGTCGAGAGAATTGGCTTATTTGGATCGTTTGTCAGAAATGAACAACGTCCTGATAGCGATATAGATTTACTAGTTGAGTACGAGGCTGGACAAGCATCATTTAAAAATCTGATGTACTTAGCCTTCTTTTTTGAAGATTCTCTGCATCGTAAAATTGAGCTTGTAACGCCCTTATCATTAAGCAATCGACTTAAGCAATACGTTGCTCAAGAAGTTGAATATGTCACGCTCACTGATTGAATATTTAGAACATGTTCTGACGGAAGCCAACTTTTTGGTTAACGTATCTGAGAATCTCTCGTTGGAGCAACTGCTTGACGATGAGTTACGTAAACGGGCAAAATGAAATACCAGAGTTAGCTTTTCAGGTTAAACAAATCATTGGCGATTTGCAGGCAAAAGGCATCGAATAAAATCAGCCATCAATGTCGATCCGTATAATTCAGATTACATTGATGGCTGGGAAAATATGAGACAGGCAAACACCTATTAATGAGAAACAGGCGTATCGACTACAATCGGTACGCTTGTTTTTTTGATAGCTCCCATCCCGCCTTCCACGTTCACGACATTATCGAAACCACGCGCTTTCAGAATTGAGTTGGCGACCATCGACCGGTAGCCACCGGCACAGTGTACGTAAACCGGTTCCGTGCGGCTGATGGCAGCCATATGGTCGTTTAAATTGTCTAATGGCAGATTTTCAGCATCCTTAACGTGTTCTGTCGCAAATTCAACAGGCTTGCGTACATCTACAATTTGCATGGCAGGATTTTGCTGCCAGCGTTGCGCAAACTCCTCTGCCGAAAGGGATTCAATGGTGTCGACTTCCTTATCTGCCTGGTGCCATGAATTAAATCCGCCATCCAGGAAGCCAATACAATTATCATAACCAACACGGGCTAGTCGTAGCACAGTTTCGCTCTCCTGACCTATGGGAGTAACAAGTGCAATCGGTTGGGTTAAGTCAGGAATCAACGCGCCAACCCAGGGGGCAAACTGCCCATTTAGGCCAATATTGATGGAGTTAGGAATGAACCCTTTGGCAAAGACAACGGCATCACGAACATCTAAAATCAGCGCCCCTGTTTCGTTAACCGCTGCTTCGAAGGCTTCTGGCGAAAGTGCCTGACTGCCCCGTTGCATAACACGATCAATCGATTCGTAGCCTTCTTTATTGAGCCGGGCGTTTTCGGCAAAGTAAGCTGGAGCCGTGGTTAGTCCATCGAGTACTTTTTCAATAAACTCTTCCTTCGATTTAGCGCGAAGGGCATAATTGAAGCGCTTCTGATTACCGAGTTTATCGGTCGTTTCCTTGCTCATGTTCTTTCCGCAAGCCGAACCCGCGCCGTGAGCCGGATAAACAATGACGTCATCAGCAAGGGGCATAATTTTCGTATGTAGACTGTCGTAGAGCATTCCAGCAAGGTCGCGCTCGGTCAGGTCGCCTTTAATCGCTAAATCGGGCCGCCCTACATCGCCAATGAAAAGCGTGTCGCCGGTGAAAATAGCGTGGTCTTTTCCCGTTTCGTCGATGAGCAAATAGGTTGTGGATTCCTGTGTATGACCAGGCGTGTGCAGCACTTTTATGGTCACATCGCCTAGCGAAAAGGTTTCGCCGTCCTTTGCCTGATAAGCCTCGTAACTTGTGTTTGCATTGGGGCCATACACGATGGTAGCACCTGTTTTCTTGGCTAAATCAATATGTCCCGAAACGAAATCAGCATGAAAGTGCGTCTCGAAAACGTACTTGATCCGGGCTCCCGCTTTCTCCGCTTTGCGGATATAAGGCGCGGTTTCACGAAGGGGATCGATGATGGCGGCTTCACCAGCACTTTCGATATAATAAGCTCCCTGAGCCAGACAGCCTGTGTATAGTTGTTCGATGATCATGAATTACTATTTCAAGTTTCAGGTTTCATATTCCAACTGAGCAACTCGTGCAATTGATTAACCTAAGCTTGGAATGTGGAACCTGAAACAGTTTTATAAAATCTCCCGGCTAATAATATATAGCGCAACCACTAACACAAACCAGCCAAATCCTTTTTTTAGTCGGTCAGGGGCTACGAAGCGGGCTAAATACATTCCCGCAAAAATCCCGATTATGGATAAACCCGTAAAGGGCAGCAGAAAATTCCAGTTTAAGCCGGTATGATGAATATCACCTAAAAAACCAACAAACGAGTTAACAGCAATAATCAAAACAGAAGTCGCGACTGCCCGATGAATCGGTAGCCCAGCCATCAGTACCAGCATTGGCACAATCAGAAATCCACCACCTGCGCCAATAGTCCCTGTCAGTAAGCCTACGGCTAGTCCATCTAGGGCCAGACTGCCATAGCGTGGATGTCCGTCGGCGGCTTCACCTTGCTCCGGGCGATCACTACGGATCATAGCTCTAGCAGCAATTACCATAACAATTGCGAAGAAGTATAAAATGGCGTCGCTCTTCGAAAGTTGGAACTTTTCGAATTGAAATAACGGATCTGGTAGGGCAGGGACCAGAAATCGGCGACTCAAATAGACGGAAATGAACGAAGGTAACGCAAACGCTGCGGTAACGTTTAAGTCGACCTGCTTTTTCCAGATATGATTGATTGACCCTACCAATGAAGTCGACCCTACAACAAACAGCGAATAGGTCGTTGCCAGAATGGGAGGAATGCTGAAGATATAGACAAAAATGGGTATAGTCAGAATAGAACCTCCGCCCCCGGCCAGACCAATCACTAAGCCTACTACCAGAGCTGAAGCATATCCGAATAATTCCTGTCCATTCATTGCAGAACAAAACTACACTTGTTTAGTCTATAGACTAATGAAAAATGCCCGCTAACTTAAAGCTAGCGGGCATTTTTCATTAAATGGTACTAGTAAAACCAAGAATTATTCCTGTGGCTTATTCAGATGGCTATTCTTCCGGCTGTAGGTGAAATAAACAATCAAGCCAATTATGCACCAAACCACAAACGATATTTTGGTATCGGTACGCAGATTGTACATCAGATACAGGTTGGCACAGATACCCAATGTAGCAATTAAGGGTAAAACGGGTGTTTTATAAGGTCGTTCCAGATTCGGTTCCCGAACCCGCAACAGCCAAACGGCACCGCAAATCATGGCGAAGGCCAGCAATGTTCCCGAACTGGTTAACTCCGACACTTTATCAATTGGCGTTAAGGCAGCAACGATTGATACAATGATACCGACCAGAATCGTGCTTTTCCAGGGTGTTTTAAACTTAGGGTGAATGGCCGCAAACAGGCTCGGAGGAATCAAACCATCTTTGGCCATACCCAGGAAAACCCGTGTCTGACCGAGCATCATTACCAGCATTACGGAAGTTAGACCACCCAGCGCGGCAATGGTGATGATGTAAACGGCCCAGGTTAAACCCTTATCGGCAAATGCCTGCGCTACAGGAGCTTTCAAATCAAGATTCTTGAATGGCACCATACCTGTTAACACGAGTGAAACCAGAATATAGAGTATAGTACAAATAACGAGTGAAGCAATGATAGCGAAGGGTACGTCTTTCTTGGGGTCAATTGCTTCACCAGCTTGCGTCGAAACGGCGTCAAAGCCGATATACGCGAAGAATACAATACTCGCTGCCGTTACGATACCATTGAAGCCGTAGTGCTGTTGGCCACCGCTGTCGATAACAGGATCGGGAAGGAATGGGTGCCAGTTAGCTGTATCCACGTAAAAAGCACCGACAACAATCACGAAAATAACCACAGCTACTTTCACAATTACGATGATGTTATTCGTGCTGGCGGCTTCTTTAATACCCTTCACCAAAATGTACGTGACGACCAGTACAATCAGGAAAGCAGGGAGGTTCATGGCGAAGGAGAAGTCTGGAACAGCCACGCCAGCAGCCCGAAGTGCTGCGGCTTTTTCCTGTGCTGTAACGGGATCGTTCATCAACCAGATAGGTGGGTCGATGTGGAAGAGATGGAGTAATTTCTCGAAATACCCCGACCAGCTCACCGCTACAGTTGTGGCTCCCATCATGTATTCCAGAATCAGGTTCCAGCCAATGAGCCAGGCAAAAATTTCACCAACTGTTCCGTACGAATACGCATAGGCCGAACCTTCTACCGGTAAGATCGAAGCAAACTCAGCGTAACAAAGAGCGGCAAACGTACAGGCTACACCGGCTAGTACAAATGACAAGGCCAACGCTGGACCAGCCCAGTCGTGGGCAGCAATACCCGTTAATACAAAAATACCGCCCCCGATGACGGCACCAATGCCCAGCGAGGTCAATCCCCAGCGCGTTAATACGCGCTTGAGTTCACTTTTCTTCATGTCGGCTTCATAAGCCGCAAGGGGCTTTTTACGCCAGACACTGGTATCAACAGGTTTTAATTTAGTTTCCATGTAGGGAAATAGAGTTTGGTGATTGTGTCGTTTGGAGAAATAATCTTAGGTTAAAACGTCGGGAAAGATACGAAATAAAATGAGCGAATGAGTGATTGAGTGATTGAGCGAATTATTTCTCGCTACTTTTTTTCACTCAATCACTCATTCGCTCAATCACTCAATCATTTACGATTGTGAAGGGCGGATTAGAGGTTTCTTCTCTTTCTTTTCCTTCTTGGCTGTGAACTCTTCTGGTGTAGCAGGAGCAGCCGTCGTGAAGTCAGCAGGAACGGCATCGTAGCCTGTTTTCTTCTCGCTAATAGTTGGGGTAATCACTTCTTTTTCCTGATCGCGGCTCAGGGCGTCAACCACAATCGGTGTAGCAACGAACAGCGACGAGTACGTACCAACCACAACACCAATCAACATTGCGAATGAGAAACCACGAATGGTTTCGCCACCGAAGATGAAGAGGACTAACAGTACCAGAATGGTCGAGAAACCGGTTACTGCCGTACGGCTCAGCGTGCTGTTTAGGGCGTTGTTAATGATCGTGGCAATTGATTCTTTCTTGCCTTTGTTTTCGGCCAGGTACTCACGAACCCGGTCAAATACCACAACGGTATCGTTCATAGAGTAACCCATGATGGTCAGCAAGGCACCCACAAAAGCCTGATCAACGTCAAGCGAGAATGGAAGCAACCCGTTGAAGATCGAGAAGATAGCCAGGATGATCAGTACGTCGTGGAACATGGCCACAATAGCACCATAACCGAAAGCCAGTTTCTTGAACCGGATCAGGATGTATACGAATACAACCGCTACAGCCAGCAGAATAGACCACAAAGCCGATGTCAGCAAGTCATAGGCAATGGTAGGACCAACTTTTTGTGAACTTTCGATTTTAGCTGGATTGCCCTGAATGCTGCTGAGACCTTTGTAAACCGTAGCTTCAGCTTTCTTATCGGCACCCTGCGAATTATCGTCAACCAGATAAGGCGTCGTTACTTTAACCTGATTGGCACCGATACCTGTACCACCGTAAGTTTTTACTTCTGGCGATCCACCTAAAACGGGTTCTAACGCGTTCCGAACGTCATCCGTACTTACTGATTTCTCGAAACGAATGACATAAGAACGACCACCTTTAAAGTCAACACCTAAACCGAAGCCCCGGAAAATAGCGGAGATGATACCTAAACCGATGATGACCGATGAAACGGTGTAGTACAGTTTCCGACGTGATACGAAATCAAAATCAGAATCAGCAAACAGTTTCTTTGCCCAGTTTGAGCTAAAGCTTAATGTCTTACCATTGCGGATGTAATATTCCAGTAGCAGGCGAGTAATGAAAATGGCTGCGAACAACGAGGTTAGAATACCAATGATCAGTGTTGTAGCAAAACCAAGGATCAGACCTGTACCGAAGATGAATAGTACGATACCCGTCAGGAAGGTCGTTACGTTTGAGTCGATAATCGACGACATCGCGTTCTTGAACCCATCGGCAACGGCTACTTTAAAGCTCTTACCTAGCTCCAGCTCTTCCTTGATCCGTTCGAAAATAAGTACGTTCGCATCAACGGCCATACCGATCGACAGTACGATACCCGCAATACCTGGCATGGTCAATACCGCTCCCAACGACGCCATAACGCCCATCAGGAAGAACAGGTTAACAATCAGGGCAGCATCGGCAATAAGACCAGCGCGGTTGTAGTAGAACACCACAAAACCAAGTACTAACAAAATACCGATAACCGACGAAAGAACCCCAGCACTAACGGCTTCAGAACCCAAGGTAGCACCCACAACGCTTTCTTCAACGATGTTGGTTGGAGCAGGCAACTTCCCGGCTTTCAATACGTTGGCCATATCCTTGGTTTCTTCTACAGTGAAGTTACCCGAGATGCTCGAACGACCGTTTGGAATTTCGTTCTGTACGTTTGGTGCGGTGTATACGAGATTATCCAGCAAAATAGCAACCGGACGACCTACGTTTGCAGCCGTCAGGTTCCGCCATTTACGGGCACCTTCAGGGTTCATGTTCATCGTTACTTCCGGACGGCCACGATCATCGTAATCATTAGCCGCATCTGTAATTACATCGCCTTCTAATGGAGCACGACCACCTGATTTTTTCAGGAAATACAAGGGCAGAATCTCTTTGCCATCCGTTGCTTTGAACGTCTTCCGATCCCAGGCAAAGAATGCATCAGCAGGGAACAGGCTTTTTACTTCAGGAGCATTCAGAACAGCATTGGCACGGGCCGTATCTTTCAGGTAAACACCTAATTGGTCCTGGCCAACGGGTAAGAACAGCTGCGTCAGCGCTGTACCCTGAGCAGCGGCAGCCGCTGTGTCATTTTTAGCGGTCGAATCCTTCTTGCTTCCCTGTGCTAATTGCGATTCAAGGCTCGATGCGCCTTTAGCAGCTGAACCTGTAGCAGGTGCTGTCGTTTTAACAGCCGCTTTACGAGCCGCTTCCTGGGCTAACAGATAAGCACCAATGCCTTCGATAGCTGGAGCCAGTTCGTTCAGACGATAAACTTCAGTGAATTCAAGTTTAGCAGCGCCCGTTAACAGACGGCGGATACGCTCTGGGTTATCAACACCGGGCAATTCAATCTGAATCCGGCCCGAACCTGGCAACCGTTGAATGTTAGGGTTAGCCACACCGAATTTATCGACCCGCGCCTGGATAATCTGGAAGGCCCGTGTTGTAGCACCGTTTACTTCGTCGTTCAGCAACTTCCGTACTTCGGTATCCGACGATTGGTAGTTGATTTTGCTACGGTTCGCACTCGTTGCAAATACGCTGGCCAGTTTCGTATCGGGAGCCAGTTTCTTAAATGCACTTGCGAACAGATCAACAAAGCTGGTGTTGCTGGTTTTCTGATCTTCCAGCGCTTGTTTCAGCGCCTGATTGAATTTAGGATCTCGGTTGTTGCCCGACAAACTGCGAAGAATATCGGCAGGCGATACCTCTAATACAACGTGCATACCGCCTTGCAGGTCAAGACCCAAGCCTAATTCACGCTCGGTTACTTCCTGAAGGGTACTTCCCAGATAAACGGGCTCTTTCCAGAGCGAATCGAGGTAATGCTGTTTTTTGTTACGGTCAACTACGCCTGCTTTGTCAGTGGCATAAGCCTCTGCATCGGACTTGATGTTCCGTGAGACGAATGTAAACGACAGGAAGTAGATGCAGATGGCTGCAATGACGCCTGTCAGAATGAGAATTCCGGTTCTGTTTTGCATTGGGATACACAGGCTACGCCCGTGATTTGGCTATAAATTACTAGGGTGATAAATAAAGAAGTCGGCCGCTGGTGGGCACTGACTCAAACGGGAATAAATAAGGCCATGGCAAGGCTGCCTGAGCCTAAACGCGCACTCTAGGGGGCATTTGTGGCTATATGATGGCCAAAAACGTGCTTGAAGTAAGAAAAATAGAAATGCGGAAACGTAAAAGACCGCAGGAGCGGAACGCTCAACAATAATAAAATCAGGAGCGTTGGTGCAGGAAGAAAAAAGGCGCTCTGGCCTGACTCTCCCAATTGAATCGCGGGAGTAACGACTGCCTCAAATTGGGCCGTACTTAGCTTAGCCGCAGCGGGCGCATCAGTCGATTTACCTGATTTCGTCTGTTCGGCAACGGCTTTAGGCACTATAGCAGTCTTGGCGCGGGCCACATTACCATAGCCCCAAACAGCTGTAAACAGCAGCAGGGAGGCCAGCATGAGGCTCGAAAGACGTTGTATGATGCGCGGTTGCTTCATAGATTCCTTTTGCGGATGACAAATTTCGTACCAATATTGGAAGAATGCAAGTATAAATTGTATAGAGTTTCAAAAAACGAGTTGTGGTCTCCTGATAACTATACTAAAATACGGTAAACGGTTTAACTTTCAGATTATCAATGTGTTTTAGTTAAACGGCATGGGTTTTGTGGGTAGCTGAATAACCGCAAACACCATCTATGTTCAAACTACTACTTACCTTCCTCTTTGTCCTTATTGCCACCATAGGGCACACCGCAACCACTCCCATTCGCCTTAAAGTTGTATCCATTACACCCAGCGAAAACACGGGTCAGGATTATTCGCCCTGGCTTAATGATGATGTTAGTAAACTCGTACAGAGTGCCTGGTCGGATAATGCCAAGTGGGTTCAGGTCACGCTCAAACTGGAGAAAAAAAGCCTGATATCAAGCCTGTCGCTGTATGACTACGATGGCTCATTTCCCGATCAACCTGCTTTGCTCTATGCCATGAACGGGACCCAACGGGTGTTGATTGGCTCGTTTGATGGTTCTACGTACATGAACTGGGTAACGCTCACGCCGTTTCAGGAGTTGGTAGCCGATGCCATTATGATTTATAAGTATGGCAACAATATCCCGCAAAAAATTAAGGTATTTGGCCAGCCTATTACATCGACAACCACAATTCCCAAGCCGCTCGATTTGCTTACGCTTGTTTCGGCAAAAGACAAACCCGTTACGGGCGAAGATTATTCGGCTTACCTGAATGATAATCTGGCTAACCTGGTGCCTTCTTACTGGCAGCCGTCTAATTTTCAATGGACAGATGTAACCGTCAAATTCAGCAAAAAGAGTTTATTGACTAAACTGGACTTGTATGATGCGGAGGGAACATTTGAATCGGCACCAGCCCAGATTTATGTACTGAATGGGAAGGAGAAAACCTTGATCGGTACGTTCACGGGCGACAAATACATGGAATTCAAATCCTATGCCTTAACGGAGCCGATGGTTGCCGAGGGTATCGTGATTCATAAATACTGCAACAACATTCCTGTCAAGATTCGGGCATACGGGAAAGTATTACCCGACGACCCACTCGATGCTATTTTATACGCTCAGGAGCGCGTAAATGTTACGAGTGTGGTATCGAGTCTATCCACGCCACAAAACTACACGCCCTACCTCAACGATGATATGAGTAGCCTGGTGAAAACCGACTGGAGTAGCGACAATTGCCGATGGATGGATCTGACACTCAAACTAGAAGCCAAAAGCACCCTGACTAAGTTGGAATTGTACGACGGTGAAGATCAGTTTTCGAGTACGCCAGCCTTGATTTATGCCCTCAACGGAACGCAGAAAACGCTACTCGGCTCTTTTACGGGGCCAGATTATATGAAGTGGCAGGAGTTGTCGTTTCCGTCGGTAGTTGCTGAGGCCATCGTCATTCACAAATACTGTAATGCGCTACCCATTAAAATTCGGGTGTATGGGCATCCGGTTGAGGATGCAGGAACAGTAACGACACCGGGTAGCACAACGACAACTGCGCCAGTCGTATTGGGTGATAAAATTCCCATCGACGCCAATCGGTGGTATCAACTTAATAATGTTAGCAATGGGCTGAATGCCTTGTTTGATGGAAACACAAGCGATGAGGTACAAACGGGTTGGGGCAAAATTTTGCGTACGTACGATGCTTATTACCCTTTGCTACCGGGTGAATCGATGGATATTAAAGCCATTAAACTATATGACGGAAATGGCAGTAATTCCTCAAGTCCAATGCGATTGTCGATCATCACCAATGATTGGCGACGAATTGAAATCGCTCAATTCCAGGGCCTCGAATACAATACCTGGGTAGGCCCTTACCCAACCCGAAGTACACAGGGAGATGCTAAGTTTCTGCTCGACAATGTGGTGACCGGAGCACGTTATCTGGTGATTAATACAACAGATTTCTGGCCACGTGAACTCGAACTCTACGGCTCCTATCAAGTTGGGAGTAGAACCGCCAATGCATTACCGACTAAAAATCCAACCTTTAAAAACCTGCTCGGTATAAACGCGTTTGAATGGGATTTTTATCAGACTGGCGTTTCAGGTATTTCGGCCCCTAAAGTAAAGGCGATGCAGTCGTTCGGTGTGATGAGGCACTATATGGACTGGGAGAAACTGGAACTGACCGAAGGCAATTACACTTTTAACCCGACGCATTCGGGTGGCTGGAATTATGATCTGATGTATGAACGCTGCAAAGCGGACGGTATTGAGGTGATGGCCTGCCTGAAAGATATGGCTCCCTGGATGAATGCCACGTACCCCGCCAATCAACAAGGTAGCGATAACGTGCCAGTACGGTATGGGAAAGATTATTCAAGCCCATTGTCGTATATCGAACAGGCAAAGGTGGCCTTTCAGTATGCCGCCCGTTATGGAAAAAATACATCGATCGATCCGGCTTTGGTAAAGGTAAATACTAACGCTCGTTGGACGAATGATCCGCCTAACGTCGTGAAAATTGGCCTTGGACTGATTAACTACATCGAATGCGATAACGAGCGTGACAAATGGTGGCGGGGACGAGTGGCTTACCAAACCGGTCGTGAGTACGCGGCTAATATGTCGGCGTTTTATGATGGACATAAAAATACAATGGGTGCTGGCGTTGGGGTGAAAAACGCCGACCCAGGTATGACGGTGGTGATGGGTGGCCTATGCTCAATTGCCAATGGTACCGATTATATCCGGGGTATGATCGACTGGTGTAAAGAGTTTCGGGGCTACAAATCTGATGGGCGCGTCGACCTTTGCTGGGACGTTATTAACTATCATCTTTATCCAGACAATTCTGGTTCGATGCAAAATGGGAGTGGGGCTTCGGCACGGGGTTCGGCCCCTGAGTTGTCGGTTGCAACGCATGTGGCACGAAACGTACTGAAACTTGCTCACGATGCCTGCTACGATATGCCGGTTTATATATCAGAAACGGGCTACGATTTAAATCAGGGAAGCCCACTACACACAATAGCCATTGGCAATAAACCGGTAACCACTACACAGGCCGACTGGAATTTGCGAACGGCTCTTTTGTATGCTCGTGAAGGGATAGATCGGGTTGATTTTTACCAGACCTACGACCTGAATCTGGATTGTTCTACCCAGTTCTGCTCAATGGGTTTTATCAACGCTGATTTCACTCGAAAACCCACTGCCGACTACTTTTATCAGGCGAAAAAACTGATTGGGAATTATGTGTTTAAAGAGTCGCTGAGTACAAACCCAAATGTGGATCGATACGAACACAATGGTCAGTCAATGTATGCCTTATGGATTCCAGACGAAGTTGGCCGAACGGGACAATATACGCTGGATTTGAAGACGGGTAACGTAGCGAATGTGTATACTCCTAAAGCCGGGTGCGATACGATGGCGTTACAGGTTAGACCAACCGTCAATAATCAGATTACGCTCACGCTCTCCGAAACGCCCATATTCGTTTCGGCGGGTGGTACAGGCGCTGCGCGTTTGGGAACGGGTTCAATTGATACCGAATCGATACGTGTTTACCCAAATCCGTCGATCGATCATGTCGTCCTCCAGCTCAATAGCCCATATGTAGGCAATGTGGATGTCAAGTTGATTGATGCTAATCTGGGCGTGTCGCGGCAGCAGGTTACGCTGCAAAAAAACTCAACGACCTTTTCGGAGAAAGTCGATTTATCGACACTTCCTTACGGCATTTATTTGCTTGAAGTAAACCAGGGGACTGATCGAACGATTAAGAAAATTTTGAAAGTGCATTAAGTAGACGAGCCAATCGACAAACAAGACCGATCAACTGATTGGTCTTGTTTGTTTATAGGTTAATAACTGCCTTCCTGG
Source organism: Spirosoma litoris (assembly GCF_054776755.1). Lineage (NCBI taxonomy): Bacteria > Pseudomonadati > Bacteroidota > Cytophagia > Cytophagales > Cytophagaceae > Spirosoma > Spirosoma litoris. Next base: position 147,536 of record NZ_BAAHBI010000011.1, read on the forward strand.
TAACCTTTGTTGCGGACTGGGCTCTCACTGCTTGGCTAATCAGCAATAAAAGGAGTAACTGTGAATAGAGCATAGGAATCCTTTGCTAACAAACCGGTAAAAATGAGTTTTACTGACCTTCTATAAGCAATAACCCGATAGGACTATAATCAGGCAAGAATCCGTTGATGCATCACCGTAACTTTACTTAAAATTGGGTGTTTGTTCAGCGTTAAATACTTTTACTGATGAAGACTTTAATTGCTTTATTCGTTTCCTGGTTGCTATTCTCGGGGCAATTGATCGCCCAACATACCATTTTCTTTGTCAACGGCCATTCTGGACGGGCTAGCGTAATCGAGTTTAAAGAGAAAACGGTACTTCTAAAAAGTTTCGACAGTCCCCGCTCTCCGATTCAGGAAATCCCCAAAAATAGCATTGACCGTATTGTTATGGCAGATAGTATAGTGCTAACTGCCACTGATATTTCACAGCGTCGATCACCAGCTGATCAGGTAGCGTTGTTTATCAAAAAAGAAGCCAGTCGATCGGCAGCTGATGATGGATTGCCTCGGCCTGTTGCATTTGAGTGGTCGAATTTCTTGGGACAGTCACTTACATTAGCCAATGTAAGGCATACGGAGAATAACACGATTTTGACGTTTATTCATAAGAATTATGGCTTATTTGGAACCCAGTTTGTTATAAGTTCAGCTACCTATTTATACAACCGTCAGGATGTTCGAGAGGCATTTCGCATCAGTAAAATAGTAGGATTTGACCTGGATGTGCCAATTACGATTCCTGCAAGTGTCGATTCGTTACAGTATGAATTGTACTTCGAGCGAGTAAAACCAGGGCTGGAAGAGGTTAATTTCAAAAGTATGCCGATTGCTACAGGTTTATTAGGTGGTCCTGCGAGTGGCTACTTAATTACTGGACTTTTAATTAACAATCCCCTTGTTGCCAGTGAAGCGAACGGATCGGCATCAATAGCAATGACCTTTGGAGCCTCTAAATTGAGCTGCATTACTTGTGGTAATGTGGGAAAGGTGCGTTGCCCTAACTGCTTAGGGAATGGTACAATTAAAACGACCAAGCACATTCCTGTAAGTCTTACCAATAGAAAGGACTATCGAATTGTCAGCCAGGAGACGACATGCCCAGTCTGTGAGGGGAAAGGAAGTTATATCTGTCCCAATCGCCCTAATCATCCTGAAGTCCCTTAGAAACTATAGCATGTAAGCATGCAATTGATATACTTGCTAAAGCCTGTCCGGGAGGCACAGTTAAATTTCTCTATTTTTACGTTATGAATCTGCATGAATTTATTCAATTAGCCTTAGCCGAAGATGTCGGTGATGGTGATCACACATCGCTCTCAACGATTCCTGCCGACGCTCAGAAACGCGCTCGGCTGTTAGTCAAAGAAGCGGGTATTCTGGCGGGGGTGGAAGTGGCCCAGGCCATTTTTGCCGAAGTCGATCCAGCCTTCGAAGTCGAAGTATTGATGCACGACGGGGCCAATATTAAACCCGGCGATATTGTACTTACTGTTAGCGGAAACGCCCGCAATATCCTGACTGCCGAGCGATTGGTACTCAACTGCATGCAGCGCATGAGCGGCATTGCCACACATACGCGTGAACTGGTCAACTTGTTAGAAGGTACACGAGCCAAACTATTGGATACGCGCAAAACCACGCCCAACTTCCGTATCTGTGAGAAAATGGCGACCAAAATAGGTGGAGCTGTGAATCACCGATTCGGTCTATATGACATGATTCTCATTAAAGACAATCACGTCGATTATGCTGGAAGTATCGAAGCGGCCATCACCAAAGCGGTTGCGTATCTGGAAGAAACTGGTCGGCAATTACGCATTGAAGTCGAAACTCGGAATCGGGCCGAAGTGGAAGAAGTGCTTCGGGTTGGACAAGTCGATGTGATTTTACTCGATAACTTTAGTCCAGATGGTATCCGCGACATGGTGCGCCTGATTAATGGGCGATTTATTACCGAGGCATCGGGTGGAATCGACGAAACGAACCTTAGAGCCTATGCCGAAACGGGTGTTGACTTTATTTCATCAGGAGCCTTAACTCACCAAATCAAGAGCTTGGATTTGAGCCTGAAGGCGTATTAAAGGATAGGTTGTTGCCGGGGAATAGTCAAACGTTGTCAAGAATTGTGAATGCATAAGGGAATAGTTGACCATGCTGTGGCAAAGCATAGTAAGAAAAATCTTGTACCTGTAGGGATGTACAACTGCGTTCCGGCAGAATGCAACAACGTAACCAACTTATTCATCAAGTTCTATGGCTTGGGTCAATTAACGATTTAATTGACCCAAGCCATACTTATAAGCCCTTATTGAAATCCAGAATAGCCTGATCAGGATTAGCCAGGTAGGCCGTGCGTTGCTCTGCCGTTTCGCCCACATATACCTCGTATTGATCGGCTTCAATGGCCTTGGCAATCGTTTCGGCTACCACATAGGGCGCCATGCCGTTATGACCACCCATGTCTTTCGTCGCTTCGGTATCAACCAGCGAAGGCATCACTTCGAATACTTTTATAGACGTATCTTTCGCTAATCCCAGGCGCAGGGCAACGGTATGCGAGTGCAGAGCCGCTTTTGAATCAGAATACGTAGGTAAGACAACTAACGGATGAAACGTCACATTCGAGGTAATATTGACAATGGCGGCTTCTGGTTGCTGCTTGAGAAGCCCTAAGAGTTTTTCAGTCAATAAAACGGGTCCAAAATAGTTAACGCTGAACTCGTATTGGGCTTTTTTATACGCATCAGCCCCTTCTCCCAACTGATATATATTGGCCACTCCTGCGTTATTGATGAGTAGGCTGAGCGTGGGGTAGTCCTGTTTAAGCCGGACTGCCAGAGCCTCAATGTCTACTTCTTTACTGACATCGCACTGAATGGTGTCCACGCCGAGTGTCTGACTAGCTTGATCAAGTTTATCGGCATTGCGCCCGACCAGGATGACCTGGTTGCCTTTTTCTTTCAGCAATTTGGCAATAGCATAGCCAATACCTGATCCGCCACCGGTAACCAGGGCGGTTTTATTTGTGAGATTCATACTTGTTTTTGTTTAGAAATCTTGATCGATAAGTCGCCACCTTGTTTGATGGGGTATTCATCACTTAATTGTCGAGCCGTATCATACTTTTTGGTGGCATATCGCCACTCAAAGGCTTTTACTAAGGGCATCGGTTTGTTTGCGTTAAAAATACTATTAACTTTACTTGTAATTTGCAAGTAAACAAAGGTAGGGTATTTAACTTGTGATTTGCAAGTTAAATTATTTGTTTTTATGAAAGAGATCAAAATCCGGTCGGGATGCCCATTAAGCTATACGCTCGACTTCTTTGGTGATAAATGGTCGCTACTGATCGTGCGGGATATGGCCCTAAACGGCAAATCGACCTATGGCGAGTTTCTGAGCTCGGAGGAACAGATCGCGACCAATATTCTGGCCGATCGACTCAGTATGTTGGAGACGAATGGGTTTGTGACCAAGCAGGTAGCCCCGGATAAGAAATCAAAGTTTGTGTACCGGCTGACTGAAAAGGGTATTTCGCTGGTACCGGTCATTATGGAAATCGGCCTTTGGGGGTCCCTGTATAATCCACCCGGCCTGAATCCGCAACTGCTCCAAGCCTTGCAGCAGGACAAAGAAGGAACGATCAGACGTATCCAGGAAACCCTCAGAAGTAAGCCTTAACGAATCTTACTAGTGATTTGGCAAACCTTATTTGAAAGGAAGAGCATATTTGTAGACAGTTGACTTTAATCTCAAATTGCCGTCCCGTAAATCAACAGCTCACTTTCGGTTATTTGTTGCGTCAATAATGCACATGACCATTTCCTGGCACTATCCTACTTCGCTGGGTTTTCATCAATCCCCAATCGAGGCAAAGCTGGATTTAGGATTCTTGGAATGATTTTAATCCGAAAAATCCGCATATCGGCCATGTGGAAATCGCAGCTATAAAAATTTCGGAGCTTAACTCCCCGATAAACAGCCATGTAATTGACTTTCGGTGGCCAGTTATTCAAAGCCAATTCTGCTGTAATAGCATCTACCGCCTTACGTAAATTAGAAAAAAAGATGACAGTCGGCTCACGTTGGCGAATGGCTGTTAATGACCCTGTGTACTGTATGGTCACTTCATAAATTGTTCGGCCTGAAGGACGTAGTATACTGGTTTTTGCCATGATGATGCCTGGTTTTATCTACAATGCGATTATACCGAAAAACTATCTAACTATTTTTCAAAGCCTAAACTAAAAATATACTTCAGGCGTTTTACCTACAATTGCATCAATCAAAATCCCTGGCCGCTTCAAACGACCGGGGATTTTTGTTTATAATAAAGCAAAAAAGCGTTGGCTGTAAGGCCAACGCTTTTTTTGTGTAGTGCGGACCAACCGCATTACTTACTTCTTGTACATAACTGTCTCTACCGCCTGCAATGTGCGTTTCACGTTTGGTAGAATCGCTTCGATGAGCGTAGGGGCGTAAGGCAACGGTAAGTCCATGCTGTTTACGCGTACAACCGGTGCATCTAAATAATCGAAGGCGTTACGTTGGATGTTATAAGTTAACTCCGACGAGATAGCTGCCAATGGCCATGCTTCTTCGACAATCACACAACGGTTGGTTTTCTTCACCGAGTTGATGATGGTTGCGTAATCAATCGGACGAACCGAACGCAAGTCGATTACTTCGGCCGAAACTCCGTTTTTCGCTAGCTCGTCAGCAGCAGCTAAAGCTACTTTCATGATTTTGCCAAACGATACGATGGTTACGTCGTTTCCTTCGCGAACAACTTTGGCCTGGCCAATCGGAATCAAGTATTCTTCTTCGGGTACCTGGCCTTTATCGCCATACATCAGCTCCGACTCCATGAAAATAACAGGGTCGTTATCGCGGATACATGATTTGAGAAGACCTTTGGCGTCGTAAGGATTGGATGGAACAACTACTTTCAACCCCGACGTATTGGCGAACCAGTTCTCGAAGTTCTGTGAGTGTTGCGAAGACAGCATACCGGCATTGCCCGTTGGTCCCCGGAATACGATAGGACAGGAGTATTGCCCACCCGACATCGACATAACTTTAGCTGCCGAGTTAATGACCTGATCAATCGCAACGAGCGAGAAGTTGAAGGTCATGAATTCAATAATTGGGCGCAGACCATTGATGGCTGAACCAACACCTATACCGGCAAAGCCAAGTTCGGCAATGGGGGTATCGATTACGCGCTCCGGACCGAATTCGTCCAGCATACCCTGGCTAACTTTGTAAGCACCATTGTATTCGGCGACCTCTTCGCCCATCAGATAGACCAGTGGGTCCCGGCGCATTTCTTCCGTCATGGCCTCCCGCAGGGCTTCGCGGAACTGTATTTCTCTCATGCTGAGTGTGTTGCTTTCGGTTAGTTACCTGCCTGATCGAAATCAGGCCAGATGGCTGAAAAATTGATCAAAAGTAGGCAAAATGACCTGATTCGTCAAATGCGGGTTGATAGCTTCTTTAGGTATGTGGGAAAATACCGTGAGAAATACAGTTTATTTCACCAGCAGAGACTAGTACTCTTCCAATTTAATGATTAGATAAAATTAAGTATCTTTCCGACATGGGCCAAC
>NZ_BAAHBI010000012.1:0-19738 GCF_054776755.1 Spirosoma litoris
ACTTTACACGGTTAGTGTCAAGCTATTTCAGGGCGATACATTCTGTTGTATAATCTGTTATATGTTAATTCAAGTTGCGAGATATAGGCCTTGCCAGCCACTTGGGTAATTTTGGAGTATCTCACGCTCTAAACTTACTCACAAGATGGCTGACAAAACCATTGCAATTTACTGTCGCTTCGGCGCTCCGATTCTTCGATGATCTCTTCAAAGTTATGGGACCCAAAGACGATCCGCACTGCAATCGGACCGCCGAAGCGGCTTAACGATGCCCAGATTGCTACCATTGCTATCATGGCGGCCATTTCGTTTTATGGTAATCAGGCTGCTGCCTGTGGTTATATGCAACGTCATTATGGCATGAAGATGACGGGGCCGCCCGCGCGGTGATAAATCAGGCTTTAATCGACGACTACGTCGACTTCAAACCAAGCTCCTGACTGTATTTCGGGCGCTGGGCGCCAGTCTCAAAGAACTCAATATTCATGCCCGCTACATGATCGATTCGTTTCCTGTGGCCGTTTGCCGAAACTGCCGCATTCCCGTCTGTAAACTCCTGACTGGCAAGGCTTATCACGGGTATAACGAAGCAAAGAAAGAGTACTTTTATGGCCGCTTCGGCGGTCCGATTCAAAGTACAAGTGATTACCACTGCTGATAATCAGCCAGTCGATTACTATATCACCGCCGGTAGCTTTCATGACAGCACGGCTTTACAGGCGATGCAGTTGGATTTGCCAGCGGGTAGCGAACTTTATGGTGATAGCGGCTACACCGACTATGAGCAGGAGGATCTGTATGCCGAGTGCGATCAAATCTACCTCAAGATTCACCGAAAAAAGAACTCACTACGACCTGATGCTGCTTGGGATGTATTTCTCAAAAAGACCTTTCGAAAGCCCATTGAGAACGTCTTTAGCCAAATCGCCAACCTATTCCCTCGCAAGATTCATGCGGTCACTGCCGAAGGTTTTCTGCTAAAGTTATTTTTGTTCCTGTTAGCATTTACTATCAACGGATGTTTGGATGCATAATCATTACGCAACTTGAATTATATGTTAGCTAAAGTACGAAATCTCAGGATAGCTGTTATGTAGATCCGTCTCAGTAATCCCTCATTTTTCTGAGACGGTAAATTTATCATTTTCTTTCACCAGATAGTAAGCGCTTTTAGCTGCAAGCGTATGCTACTTAGAAATTGGGGACGTCTAAAGAAAACTAATACTGTAGTGGGTAAATCCAAGGGTAAATTCTAGAGGGCCTGATCTAAAACTATATAAGATCAATACTTAAGTTATCCAGTTTGAATCCCATCCTGGAATGCAATTCATAATTAAGTAGTTAATATAAATGGTAGATCCGGCCCGACTTGAGTGGATGATCAGTCCGTTATGAATAGATGGGGCTTGTAAGAAATATATAATTGACGGCTGACTTACGTCCATCGGCCTACATGATTGATGTGGCACTCTAGTACAGTTCTTCACCAATTTTCGTTGCCTAAAGAATAGCCAGATGATAACATAGGTTACATGGGCATTCATCGTAACTGGGGGCATGGTTGGGGGCACTCAGCAGAATGATCCGTTTAAATATGAATGAATTCAAGCACTTGAGGAGAAAATGGCGATGCGACATCCGGCACCACTCTTTTTTTTACTGACATTATTGTTTCTTACTCAAATGCGAAATAGCCAATGTTCGCAGCACGTTAGCGCTACGCTATCCTTATCCATCTATTCCCATCATATACCCACAGTAATCAAAAGTGGGGGCATGGATGGGGGCATGAAATGGCCGATGGATATCGGTATTTTCAGTCACGTGAATCAGGGGGTGCAATAATGGCTTTGTCAAATATGACCTGTCAGACGGCGAAACCCAAAAGCAAACCCTATAAGATGGCAGATGGAGAAGGGCTGTATCTGGAAGTCACACCGAATGGAACAAAGTTTTGGCGGCTTAAGTATCGGCTGCATGGCAAGGAAAAACGCATTTCATTGGGGGCCTACCCCACCGTTTCGGTAGCCGATGCCCGTAAAACCAAAGACGATATTAAACGAGATATAAAGGCTGGTATTGATCCTGTTTTAAAACGGTTGCAAGTCGCTCAGAAACAAGCGCTGAGCAATCAACTGGTTTTTAAGTCAATGGCGATGGAATGGTATGGCAAGCAGATGCCTTTATGGAAGCCCAAACACGCCGATATCATTAAGCATCGTTTTGAGAAATACGTATTTCCATCGTTGGGCAGCTTTCCACTTTCGGATATACAACCCGTGATGATGCTGAACTGCCTACAGAAGATCGAAAAAACAGCGCCTGATCTATCTCGTCGGATGAAGGCCATGTGTAGCCATGTCTTTAAATATGCTATAGCGACGGGTCGGGCCGAACGTGATCCTACCTATGGGTTAGAGGCCGCCATGAAGAAATTTAAACGAGGCCATTACGCATCCATTTCGGTCGATGAATTTCCGGACTTTCTTACCTGCCTAACAGATTATCAAGATCGTATTCATCGGCAAACGTTTCTGGCCCTCAACCTATTGCTGCTGACATTCGTGCGTACGGGTGAACTGGTGGAAGCCCGATGGGACGAAATCAATTTTGAGAAAGCGGTGTGGATTATCCCGGCGGAACGGATGAAAATGAATCTGCCGCATATTGTTCCGTTATCACGCCAGTCGCTGGCCATTTTTCGCGAGCTTCACACCTTGAATGCGCACCGGGAGTTTATCTTTCCTGGTTATTATCACCCCAGAAAGCCCATGTGCAAAAACACGATGCTGGTAGCCATCAAACGGATGGGGTATACCGGCAAAATGACGGGTCATGGCGTTCGCTCCCTGGCCTTAGGCATTTTAAAAGAAAAACTGGGCTACCCCCATGATATTGCGGATCGGCAACTGGCACACGTTCCGAAAAGTAGTATTGACCGTGCCTATGACCGCGCCCCGTTTTTGACTCAACGCACAGCCATGATGCAGGACTATGCCGACTATGTGGAGGAGGTCTATCGGCAGGAACAGATGAAAAAAATGCCCAGTCCGACTTTGTCTTTCCACAACCCTATGGTAGTTTGCTCCCATGACTAGTTCACTTCCGAGTAATTATTCGCAGCTCCTTGAGGAACTGAAAGCCCGTATTCGTCAGGCAAGACTACGCGCCACCCTAGCGGCCAATGCCGAGTTATTACAACTGTACTGGCAAATCGGTAAAACGGTGCTAACGCAACAGGCACAGGCGGGGTGGGGCGCCAAGATCATTGATCGGCTAGCGGCTGATTTGCGGTCTGATTTCCCCGATATGCAAGGGCTTTCTCGTCGTAACCTATTATATATGCGGAAATTTGCCCAGATCTATCCTGATCCTGAATTTGTGCAACGGCCCGTTGCACAATTGCCCTGGTCTCACCACATCATTCTGATGGATCGCCTGGAGCAGCCTGAACTCCGTGAGTTCTACATGGCCAAATCCCTGGAGAATGGCTGGTCAAGGGATGTGCTCAGTTTGCAAATCAAAAGCGGTCTGCATCAACGACAAGGCAAGGCCATCACCAACTTTAAAAACCAGTTACCCACTCCCCAATCCGATTTGGCTCAACAGCTGACGAAAGACCCTTACTTATTTGACTTTCTAACGCTACGTGAGGATTTCCAGGAGAAAGACCTGGAAAATGCGCTCGTCGATCACATCACGAAGTTTTTATTAGAACTCGGAGCGGGTTTTGCCTACGTCGGGCGGCAATATCATCTGGAAGTCAGCAATCAGGACTTTTACCTGGATTTGTTATTCTACCATCTCAAATTACGGGCTTACATCGTCATTGAATTAAAGCGGGGTGATTTCAAACCTGAATATGCGGGTAAGCTGAACTTCTATTTGTCGGTGGTAGATGCCCAATTGAAGACCGAATTGGATCAACCGAGTATCGGTCTACTGATTTGCCAAGATCGGGATAAAGTCATTGCCGAATATGCGCTAAAAGATATGCACAAGCCAATTGGCATATCTGAATATCAGCTAACCGAGCGTATTCCTGCTGATTTAAAAGGAACCTTGCCCACGATTGAAGAATTAGAGCATAGTTTACAACGGCCAGGTCGAGCAGACAGAAAAAATACGAATCTATAACTAGCAGCGTGTTAGGGCGTGTTGACAATCATACTAATAAAATCAAGGCCGAGGCCCCCGCAAAACTGGTCGCTGTCTTTTCGTAGCGCGTAGTCACTCGCAGGTACTACTTGAGTTTGTTGAAATACCGCTCCACCTTGTTGCGATCTTTGTACAAATTCTCGTCAACCAGAAGATCAGCTAAGCGATTCTTTTTAGCAGAGATGACGGCCTCAACTTGGGCATTGTCTAACCAATCAAGCAACGCATCAGCATCATAACCCCGGTCGGCAATCACGGCACCTGTTTCATAATCAGCCAGTAAATCTTCAGCCTGCTTGATATCAGCCTGCTGGTCCACGCTCTGAATAATGCGCAACGGATGCCCAACGAATCGACAACGGCATGAATTTTAGTCGTCCAGCCGCCTACCGACTGACCTAAACGCTCGATGGCGTTGACCAGCAGCGTGTTGATGAGCTCGGACTGTGGTTGAGTCGATCATCAGCCAGTCTAAACCCGGTTCTTGCAAGGCCTCAAAAACGGTTTTCCAAACATCGGCTTTGGCTCAGCGCCGAAACCGTTGATAGACTGAATTCCAGCCGGGCCGCCGTCGCAGGCCCAAATCGCTCGGGAAAATCCCGCCAAGGGGCACCACTGCGAGCAATCCACAAGACGGTATTGATGAACAGACGGTTATCGATGGCGGAACGGCCCACGTGACCGACTTTGCCTGGCAACAAATGATTGATTCGTTCCGATTGTTGGTCAGCTATCTCATAGCGACACATGGTACAAAGCTGAAAAGGGTAACGATGAAGAATAAATCTTTTGAACCATAAGTATGATTACAATAGACATCAAGACGTTGTAGCGATGACGAAACACAAGTATCTCTTTATCAATAATGCGCCCTATACGTTTATGACGAATATGAAGGCGATGCATTATTGACCGGCGAGTTTATATTCAGTGAGGGAAATTATGCTGCGTTACATCGTATGTATTGGAGAAATAAGTAACATTTCAGCTATGAAAAACTCTACTGCGGACGGGGAATGGACGGCTTGTTCGGATTATCGTTATCGCGATAAAATGTCCAAACATGCTGAAAAGCATAAATCGTCAGCACGTCTTTGGTTGAATTTAGCACAATAAGAGCGGTTAAGGTTTCAGTTGTACTGGTACTTGCTTCATACCGGGTAAAGGTCAGAGTGTTACCAGCATAGGGTGGAGAACTGATGTATGTTACATTATTAACCTGTGGTAGTGATTCGCCAGAGTGCTGAGGGTTTGTTAAAAACTGCAACCATCTTCGACCAGAAATAATGTTGCCAGCTTGTGCAGCCAGCGTATTGTCCTGAATGCAGGGGACACCACTGACGTAAGAATCATAGTTGTAAATTGCAAAATAGCTGCTGCCACTATCGATGAAAAGCCATGCACCTTCCAAAGAGCAACCCAACTCGCTTTCGAAATAACTGCGATTATAGCCTGATTCGGTTTGCTGGTAATCGCTAAAGTGCCAAAGTCCCTGTACATCGTCATTTACACTACGGGCAGCACCTCTGGGGACTTTAATCCCTAGGTCAATGGGATTGGTGCAGGCAAAAATTAATCCTGTTATCAGTAGTGTTAATAAAAAAGATTTCATGGTGGATTGGTTTAAAATTTAGGTTTAAAGTACTTAATAAAGTTACACAATAGGCAGCAAAACACTGAATAAATTTTTAAGCAACTTGTTGAAATTACATATTGTAATAGTCGAAAGGGGAAAGATAGTCTAACGGCGAGTGCCTTTGTTGGCAATTTTACTAAATCTCGATGTACTCAAAAACTGCTTGTTTAACTGTTGCTCTAAAACAAGTCTGAAAATGTCCTAGATGAAGTTTTGTCTTGCTTCGCAATAGCCAAATTTATTTTTGATAAATTGCTAAAGCTGATGTAGTATACTGTTTGCTGATCAACTAATTCTCAATTTATCCTTAGGTTTTTACAGTAGATTCATTGACATAACTACCAATTGAGCAGCATGGATAAGGCTTATTGTTTCCACTGGGTGATTTGGGTTGGATGAATAACGAATTCGCTGCTGAGTTACGCCAGTGTTTTGTGCCCCTTTAGGGTTTATAAGACAACTTTTGTCTTGAATTGGGCGTCTGACGCTTATCGCTACTATCCAGATCTAGTGGAGCACTATAGTTTTTTCTGCTACTACCATTCAGCTCTGTATTGTGAATCAACTTCGTAACAGTTTTCAGTACGTACTCGGCAAGTTATTAAAGACACTGGTCATTGATCTGAAGACGGTTTATCAGGCTCCTATTGGGGAACAAGGCTTAGATAATCTTTTAATCGTACAGAAGAAATGATGATTGTCTTGTTCCAAAGTAATTCAACCGGGGAGAGAAATGGGACAGGGCCGTCCTTTAGGTTTGCTGCGTGGTAAAAGTACAAGTAAAGGTGAGGAGACAATAACGAGTAAAGAGTTGCTAATGTATTTAAGGGTTACAGTTAGCCAAGTAGGAAAAACCATTAAATGCAATAGTAAGAGGCACCAAGCAATAAAAACCTTAACCTCAAACCCGCTTAATCACGAACGCCCGTCCAATCGTAAGTACGTTTGTGATTAAGCGGGTTTCTTAACTTTATAAGCATTCCAAAATGTGCATTATAAATTTATTCAGAAATCGAAAAACTACACATTGATTTGTAAGATAACAACTTGAGACAGAGTATAACTAACTCTACACCTCTCAGGCATATAAAGATGTAGCTTTCTAATATCGTATCAGACTAGCTACATCCTAAGCTAGAATGATTTGATCGATTGACTTTAGTCGCAAAACTTTATTTCTAAGTTTAGTTAAATAATATATAAATATGTCAATAATTTATTAAACGCATATCCTTATTACTACCTATTATTTATCAGTTTGTGTTTGTGCTTTTAGTGTTATTCTAAACATGTTTTAGCTGTTTAATAGAAATTATACTTAAGTAAATATACTATACGTCAATGCTTAAAGTTGGTTTACAAGAAATATAAATATTTGGCTATAGTACAATTTAATATAAATAAATTAAAACTTAACTATAATCTTAGCACCATGATAATTCATCATTCTTATAAGTAACAGTTCATTTTATTTTTTTATGATTTAAACTGATTATTGTATGATGGATTTCTCATGTCAACTTTTTATTTTTTAAATATTTAAAACTTTTTCCACATGAAAAACCATTATGTTCTCCCTAAAGTAAAACTGGTTTACTTTTTCGTGTTTTGGTTGGCTGTAAATTCAATTAGTTATGGCTGGGATCTAAATGGTCCGACCTCGGTATGTGCTTGTGGGTCCGATAAAACTGTATGCCATAATACGTTCACAGTTAGCAACTATGGCATTAATGATTATATAACTTGGAGTGTCTATGATCAATCAGCTCCAAGTGGGCCATTAACAGAGTCTGGTAGTAAATCCCTTGCGTCGGGCAGTAATTTTGAAATTCAATTTAACAACTCACCAGGGACATCGCAAGTATTAGTTACTATGTATTGGTCCGGTGTTGTCATCTCAACTAAATCAATGCTGGTTGAACGCTATTTGGCTGAGCAACAAGTGGTTAATAGTGGACAAATAACATTCTGTGGAGGTAATGAGACATTAGCTATAACTCAGCCCAGCATAACCGCTTGTAATTATCACTACAATTGGAACTACACATCTCCAAGCGGCTACCTTATGACAGGCAGCAATTTTTATCTAACCACCTCATCAGGAAACACGTTTAATGAAACATTTAATATGACATCTCCTTCATCGCCAAGTAATGGCAGTGCTGGACTGTTTTATTCAACTGCTAAATGGACGCAAGGTAGTTTATCACAGGACCGTATAGTAACAACTCCGATATGGGTGGGTAATCCTAGTGTAACCAATGGGTATGTTAATGGATCAAGCGCAAGTGGAAATGTCATTGTATCGAGTGGCTATGCAAATCTGAGTGTAAGTCAGCAGGGAGGTACCTCATACAATTGGTATGTAGCAAACGGGAGTGGCAGCTTATCTCCTAGTGGCCCTAACTGTGCAATTTCTTTCAGCAATTTTGCTAGGGTTATAGTTGAAGTAACAAATCGTTGTGGAGGGGTTAGTTCATGGACTTATTACTTATATCAAAGTAGTCCGTATGGTAGATATGCCGTTTATCCCAACCCTGCAAGAAATCAGGTGTCTGTTGGGTTTGATAATCAAGAACTTGCTGATGCAAACTTAACTGGTTTGACTATTTTTAATGAAAAAGGTAAAGCGGTGAAAGATTTTGATGTAAAAGAGGCAAAAGAAAAAGGATATTTCAAAACTAATAAAGCAGTTGACTTTAAAATAAGTGATCTTCCAAGTGGTACATATTTCTTACATGTTTCTTCGGGAGATATTGTAGAAAAAAGTCAAATAATAGTTGAATAAATAGCAAAATCTTTAGGTGCTTAATGATCAGCATTAAGCACCTAAAGATTTATTTTTTGTAAAATATTTTTATTGTCGCATTATTTGAAGCCAGCCTTTAAAAAACTTATTTAAACGAGAACTAGAGAGGTTATAATAATATAAACCCGATGGTAAATTATCACCTCCCCATTTGTTTTCATAAGGCTCAATATCATAAACTTGTGCTCCCCAACGATTAAAAATTTGTAATCGCCAATTGCTGTATTCTATATTTTCAATAAAAAACGTGTCGTTTAAACCATCATTATTAGGAGTTATAATATTAGGAATATTGCCAGGGCAGTCAACGAATTGAATAGATATTGTGTCAGATATATTACAAATAGTCGAATTAACTTTAACCCAGTAAATACCAGCTTGATTAATTGATAAAGTAGAATCCTTTGAGCCGTCACTCCAAATTATAGAATTAAAGGAGTAGTTGGGGTTTAAAGTTATGCTTTCTCCATTACAAAGTAAATTGTCATTTGGTAGATGGATTGGAGGTAGGATCTTAACTGATAAAGTATCGCTAAGTATACATTCATTTTTCGTTAGTTTAACCCAGTATTTTCCAGTACTCTTTATTTGGTAAATTTCTTTATTACTACCATCCTGCCATTGTACTTGATAGCTTGTAGTGTCAAATTTAAATTCTACAGATTGATTTAAACATAAAGTAGTATCATTCCCTAGATTTAAAAGGGGTATACTGTAGCTAAGTTCTTGAACTGTTACATCATCAATTAAATAATAACCATCTGGAGATTTCACATCTCCAATATAGGAAAATATAGTTTCAGTATCGGAGTAAAAATTACCAATTGTTAAATATCTTAAAGAATCTTTAGCTATAAAACAGGATTGAATTTTAACCCATTCTTTTGTACTATTTATAATACTCCTTTCAACTACCTGAGCCTGATTATTAATTAATAAAGCAGGACCAACTCGTAGATCACTAACACCAATTGCAGTTTTAGTAAAAGCCATTCCAAGATTATTAGTGGCAATTCTACTTATGTTCTTATTTAATAAGACGTAAAAACTAGCTAAGTAGCTTTTGCCCTTAGTCAATGGCTGTTTTAATTTAACTTGGGCATATTCACGATAGTTAGGTTGAATCTGAGAATATGTATATAAACCTAAACAAATCCTGCCTGAATGAGGGTGTATTTCCAAATTTGATAAATTTTGAGTACAATTCTTATTTGCTAACGAATCATAAAACCAAAGGTCTGTTGACCCTATTGTTGGTGTATACCAATCTGATATGTCTTTATCAAATTTATTATCAGGTGTACTATAAAGACATTCAACTGCTTTTACTAATTCGAAATCCGAATTTGGGACTAAGTTTTGGGCTGAGAGTGAATTACAAACGAAAAGAAATAGTGTAAATATAATTGTTCCTTTCATAACTTGAGTTTATGACATTTGCATCTAATAATATACAAAAGAATTTACTTAAATATTGCTAGACATCGATTCCAATGGCAACTAACCTTAATAAAGCTAGGTTAAAAAGGAAAATATTAAGGAATAATCTCTTGTTTTATTTTAAAAAGTATGTCCAAAAGCTATTCCAAAATATAGTGGATATGCACTAAATCGGTTAGGCGTTTCTTTGTTTAAGGGAATAAATGGATTGATCCCTATTCGAAACATATCGCCACCCCTCCATTTTTGATATCTATAACTTAAACGTGGAACAAAATAAAAATGATTTATTCGTTTATACTCATCAAAATTAACATCTGGGCCATAACCTTTATTGAAGCCTAACCCAATATCAACATGATGATTTCCTTGGCCAGTTATACCAACTAACTCTGCAATACTATTTAGGTAAGGGCGTTGAGTACCCCAGGCACTTCCACCTATACGGATACCAAATTTTGCTTTTTGATGTGCAATAATTATCCGCTCATAATTCAATGAGTATAATCCCCCAGTACCTAACAGTTCGGCATATATATTATTGGCCTTATAGGTCACTTCGTTAGTCTGGCCTTTTGTTTTTTCGTAACAAGTAATAATAAGAAAAGAAATTGTCAATAAATTAGTTAGGAGCTTCATAGAATAGACTTAAAATGGTTAAAAACAATACTCAAACATATTTTTCAAAGTTTAAACCCTTTTTCTATATATAAAAACTTTTTTTACTTTGAAATCTACTTTTTTTAGAAAATGGTTTTAAGCGCATTATTTTAGTCTATCTAAATTGCTTTTGTAGGTATTGTAGTGTTTTCGAAACATTGAATTAGCTCATTATACGTCGTCAAATGAAAGTAAACAGAAGGAGTGAAAATGGGAAGAGGCAATTTTCTAATCGCACCGGCGACCCGGTTGTTTCACTCAAACCACCTTAGCAATGTCCAGATCGGCTAAATCATCTCAACCAAAGCGTTCTGCGGCTAACTCAGGGGCATCTGTCCACTTTCGGTTGACGATACACACAACTCAGAGGCAGCCTTAACAATCTCTTTTATTCAGACAGATTTTTTTATTTTCATCCCCGCCTTAATGCCTTTGGAGAACATTGTTAATATTGGTCAAGCGAAAGTTATATCCCTTGACCAATATTTTTATAAACATAAATTAACGTGTTAAGAGGAGATATTATTTTCAAAAACGCCTTTTTGTTGATAGATAGTCGTTATCTGTTATTAATCAACCACAAATTGAATTGACAGGGCGCTATAAAATTATTTAGCTGCTGAATTGTAATAGCAAGGCACATTGTCCCTGTCTGATTATAGATCTGCCCCTTTTGCGAAGGATGCTTCATGCCCAATAGAAACCCTCCAGAACCTCTTCTGGATAGAAAGAGCGCGGCTAAATATCTCCGTGTCTCTCCAGGTACGCTAGCCGTTTGGGACTGCACCAAACGCTATGATCTCAAACCCATCAAGGTAGGGCGATCTGTCCGATATCGCCGTTCGGATTTGGATAATTTTCTCGAACAACGATTGAGGGCATAACTAATTCGCCCTCGACTATCCGGTTAATTACTTCAAAAACCGCTTTTCATTATCACATACTAGTTTGAAGGAATCGCCATGAACATCGATCATGCGAACAGGATACCTATGGCCGAAATTTTAGCCAAACTCAATTATCAACACAAACGAATTAACGAAGCCAAATATCGCTACTTATCACCGTTACGAAACGAAAAGACACCCAGCTTCGACGTCAATCCGCTCACTAATCGCTGGTATGATCATGGGGAAGGCATTGGCGGTAACCCAGTCGATTTTGCTTGTGCATATCTGAAGTCTCAACATGAAGACCATAACGTGTCCGATGCCTTGCGATGGTTATCCAACATGGGTGTCGGGACGTATGAGTTTGCACCTGTTTATACCCATGATCTGACCAAGCCGGACGCATCATTGGTATTGAAAACAAAGAAGCCCATACAGCATATGGGCCTAGTCCATTATCTGGAAAAGCGTGGCATTCCATTAACGCTTGCTCGTCAACATCTAAAAGAAATTCACGTTCGCAATAAGAATACACAAAAGGGCTTTTTTGCTCTCGGCTTTCCGAGTGAAGAGGGTGGCTTCGAACTACGTAATCCATTTTTCAAAGGCTGTCTCGGGACAAAAGCAATCTCATTTATTCGGGGGCAGATCCCAAAGCCCGACAGCATTCATTTGTTTGAAGGCTTTATGGATTATCTGTCCGCCGTTTGCCAGTTGAGTGGTAATGGCTTTAAGGGTGATGCCATCATTCTCAACTCACTGGCCTGTTTGAAACAAGCCATCCCTTACATTCAAAATTACGGTTATCGTAACGCCTATACCTGGATGGATAATGACATGGCTGGTGAGAAAGCTACAGCGGCATTAGACGCGTTTTTCAAAACGCAGAATGATCTCACGCATACACCGATGAACAAGGTCTATGCCCCGCACAAGGATGTCAATGCCTGGCATATGCACCAGCTTAAGCTGACTTTGTGAAAGGGAGGAGTGCATGTCGCAACTGAACCTTCAATCGTTGTTTACGGTGGCCGAAGTCGAAATCAGCTACCGCAACAAAACCCCGTATCAGGATCGGATTCAAATTACACGCTCGGCCACGGCTTACGAAATCCTACGGACGGCCTGGGATAAAAATAAGCTGGAATTGATTGAGCAATTCAAAATCCTGCTGCTGGATCGAAAGAATAATTGCTTAGCAATCTCCGACATTTCTACGGGCGGTATGACCGCTTGCATTGTCGATCCTAAAGTGATTTTTGTGACGGCACTCAAAGCCAATGCCTGTGGGATCATTCTGGCACACAACCATCCCAGTTCGAATTTGCAACCCAGTCCACAGGATTTAGCGCTGACTCGTAAACTGTTCGAGTGCGGTAAGTTGCTGGACATTGCTGTGCTGGATCATCTGATCGTTACTCCTCGCAGTTATTATTCCTTTGCTGATGAGGGCTGTATGCCACGCTGAGTGGCTAATCGGTTGGGAGCCCATACCAGAGGTCCGAGGTTATTGCTGGGCTGTACCCGACGCCACTCGCTTTCCAACCACAATTTCCCCAAGCCTGCGGCCTTCCTCGCGCAACAAAATTCTGGCCGGGCGACGTTCGCCGATTCGCTCGCTAAGCCGCCGGGTTTTTCATCCCCATAACCTCGAACCTCTGGAGCGTGACACATGACCAAACCGATTACCAAAAACGTACAGCCGAACAAGCAGCCCACCGCATCAACTCCAACAACACACTCTCTGCCAGATATTTACGCCCATGTTACGGCTAAAATCCTGACCGATCTGGAACAGGGCAATCTTTCCTGGCGCAAACCCTGGCATTCCGAACACATGACGGGTCAGGTCATGCGTCCACTGCGTTGGAATGCTATTCCTTATACTGGCATCAATACGCTCATTCTCTGGAATGCTGCCAGTGACCAGGGCTTTACTTCTCCCTACTGGATGACCTTTAAACAGGCGACCAGCATGAAAGCGTCTGTCCGCAAAGGCGAGAAGGGCACTCAGATTGTCTACGCCGATACATTCACCAAGGAAGAGCAAGATGCCAATGGTGACCTCAAATCCAGTCAGATTTCCTTTCTCAAATCGTATACCGTTTTCAATGCCTCCCAGATCGAAGGCCTGTCCGACAGTTTCTATAAAACACCCGAACCCGTTGTTATCCATCCACAAGCGCGTAATCCGGAACTCGATCAGTTCTTTGTCCAAACCAAAGCCGACATCTATACCGGTTCTAAAGCATGTTATATACAGAGTACCGACCGTATCCAGATGCCGCCGTTCGAAAGCTTTGAAACGGCTACGCGCTATTACGCCGTTTTAGCGCATGAGATTTGCCACTGGACGAAACCTCCACACCGATTGAACCGCGACTTCGGTAAAAAACACTATGGTGATGAAGGGTACGCTAAGAATTGGTCGCCGAGTTGGGAGCCTGTTTTCTGGCGGCTGATCTGGGCTTTGAGCCGCAACCGGAAGAGCATCACGCGGCTTATATCCAATCCTGGCTGCAAGTCCTGAAAGATGATAAACGCTTTATCTTCCAAGCCGCATCCCACGCGCAAAAAGCCACAGAGTACCTTCAACAACTGGCTGGCCCATGATCGTGCGTTTTTTCAGCAATGCGGAATAGACTCTAGGCATTTCGTACTCTACGTCCCAAAGTACAAAAGGTGTTTTACAGGCGTACTACGTTGGTCATACGTTTGTAAATCTGTCGCATAAACTCATCTGTGATGCTGAAAATGGTACGTTGATTTGTGAGATGGGTTTTTAAGACCGTTGGTGAAAGTTGAGAGCGATTACAGACCGGTGGTTCTTCGTCTCACAAAAACGGGCGTTTAAAGAGATGGCATACACATTATTTCTGATCCTCTTTCCTCCTAAAGTCCGTAATGCTTGTTCCATCATAACGAAACACGCCACTGGTAGACCCCAAAGCGCCAAACCAAATACTACCATCGGTAGCTTCCAGAATCCCACAAAGCATTCCCGGCCCTTCTATGGACATTATCTCAGTTACAGTTGGCTTTTCAGTGTACAGCGATTGGTGATCGTATCGGGAAAGTGCCCAGACATTTCCATTAGGTGGATGTACGCTACCCGTAGTCCAGATGTTACCTTTTTTATCTACGATCATTGCTGAAGCACCTTTCTTCGATACCATGGTATAGCTACTGCCGTCATAGCGCCAAAGACCATCATTGTCACCCAGCCAAATAGCCCCTTTTTTGTCTTCGATGATCGACCAAACGTTGGTAAAGGCTTTACCATCTTTATTTCTGAAAACCGTAAATGTCTTTCCATCATAAAAACAGGGCTCACCCCTGGTGCCAAACCATAATTTCCCGGCTTTGTCTTCCATGATCGTAGTAACGCCATTATGGGAAAGCCCTTCTTTGGTTGTGAAATTTCGAAAAGATTTTCCATTGTAACGGCTTACTCCATCTCCGGTACCGAACCAAATAATGCCAGTTCTATCTTCATAAATTTTACAAACAAAATTATTGGCCAGTCCTTCCCTGGTCGTAAACTGTTGAAAGGATTTCCCATCGTAATAATAAACCCCTGAATCCCTGGTAGCGAACCAAAGATTTCCGTTTCGATCCTCCAGGACATCCCAGAAGCTGGGCGAACTTATTTTACTGGTTAAATTGGTGAACGATTTTCCGTTGTAGCGAACAATTGGACTTGCTACATTTGACTGGAGACTGTTTTTAGGCAGATTTGAGGCAAATATCAATTGAATCATGACCAAACGACGTGTTTTTGATGAAGCCTTTAGGCAAATGGCTGTCGAGCTGTCTTATGCAAAAGGCTCAATTCAGGATGCGGCCCGTGAGTTAGGTGTCGATCCGGGTCGCATTAGTAAATGGAGACAACGCTCTAAGAAAATGGATCAACCCTTATCCACCAGTACCACACTCACTGCTGAACAGCAGCAGATCAGACGCTTGCAACGAGAGCTAAAGGAGGCCCAATTGGAGCGTGATATACTAAAGAAGGCCGTCAGCATCTTCTCCAAGACCGACGAGAGATATTCCGATTTATAAAGGAACATGCCAGCGAATTTCCCGTTGAGAAGATGTGTAAGGTGCTGAAGGTAAGTAGCAGTAGCTATTATTATTGGCGAAAACACCCGGTTGGGACCAGACAACAAACTCAGGACCTGCTAGTGACTCACATTCAGCGCGTGCACGTTCAAAGTAAAGGCCGCTATGGCAGCCCCCGAATTACCGATGCACTTCGAGAACAGGGCGTAAAAGCGTCCCGCAACCGCATTGCCAGGCTTATGCAGAAAGTAGGGATCCGAAGTATTGTCTATAAAAAATATCGGGTGCAGACAACTGACTCGAGACACGATTATCCAATAGCAAAAAATCTGCTAAACAGAGAGTTTACTGCCGACAAGCCCGGCCAAAAGTGGGTGTCCGATATTACTTACATTGCTACGGATGAGGGCTGGATGTACTTGACAGTAATTTTGGATTTGGCTGACAGAAAGGTGGTTGGCTGGTCCATGAGCGATGGTCTAAAAGCCATCGACACCAGTGTATCGGCGTGGCAAATGGCTCTTAAAAATAGAGCTATAGACGGTACGTTGATCTTTCATTCTGATCGGGGCATCCAATATGCGTGCACTGAATTCAGGAAAGAATTAAAGGGAGTGCCGGTTGAACAAAGTATGAGCCGGAAGGGCAATTGTTGGGACAATGCCGTAGCCGAGAGCTTTTTCAAAACGCTCAAAAGCGAGTTGGTCAACCAAGTTCATTTTGCGACGCAGGCTGCAGCCCGGTTGGCCACCTTCGAGTATATTGAAGGCTGGTACAATCGTCGTCGGAAGCATTCAACCTTGGGGTACCGCACGCCCAGTCAACAGGAAACCTATTTTTACACTTCCTCAATGGCTGCCTAAGAAAAATCTCCAATAAACTGTTGCAAGTCCATTTTTGACTTGCAACAAAATACTGAACAAATCTTAAAGCAACCAATCACTGGATGACGAGGGTCAACCGTCGCTACCAACTTAGAGGCAAACGAAGACTCAAGTCTGTCTGTGATCGACTGTAGTTCGGTCAGCACGTCTGCATAGCTTAGATCGGTATTGTGCTCCCTCCGCTCGAGAAAGTCGAAATAATAGTTGTAACAGTCTGTTCGCGGAAGCCTGAAGAAACGAATGAAATTTGATTGGTATGTTTTATCCTTTGACACATCAAATTTGATGAGCCCTTCCCATGTATCATGATACTGAACAACGAATGGCTCCAAACTTATAAGTACTTTATCAATTTGTGTACTAAGGGCCTTTAGTAAATCATCATTGCTCATTCAGCTGGGTCTGTTTTTAGGTAATTGGTAAAGAGCCGACAAAGCATATAATACAACGGCAACGCCCGTCCATTTGGTAATAAGCCATAGACGATCACGACTAAGAATTAATTATGTTAATTACCCGAAATTGGCGATCGCCTACCAAATCCACATTAAATTGGGGTGGTTTTCCTTTCTGCCATGGGGCATAATTCTTATCGATTAACCACTTACCAATCTCCTGACTGATCAACTCCCGGCAGGTATCATTCCAGAATGACGATTTATTAACATTCACGGTTACAGTAGCATCTTGAAATTGTGAGGGTAGGATGAGGGTGATCGTTTCCCAATCACGGCTAAAGAACTGATCACGATCCTGAACCTTTAATTTAAAGCCATAGCTCACTCCAGGCGAATGGTGTTTACCGTTTTTCCAAGCAGTCCAAATCATAGTTTATTTCTTGTTAAAACTGACTCCAACCTTTACCATTTACCAAAGCCGCCAGCTCAGCAGCACTCTGGCAACTTAAAGCGATATCCCGAAAATAGAGCTTAGAGGTTTGCATGCCTCTAGGTGAGTCTTTTCTAAAATTGGTTTCGGCGCTTTCCCCTAACAGAAAGACCTGCGTTGGCACTTGTTGATTAGCCCCCAAACGAAACCGAGCTACCTGATCCCTAACTCGGCTTTCTAGCTCGGCTTTCGTGAGGCTGGATTTGTTAATCCATTTGAAGGTAACTTCTTCCAGTCCGGTGCTGACGGTGGCCACAGCATCGATTTCAAAGATTTGCCGGACGGCCTTTCCCGCGTATGGCCCAAAGAAGCGGGCACGTTTATGACTATACGCCCCTCCCGTGTCTGGGCAGAGGTAAACGCCCGCTTCGATCTCATGCAGAGTCGTGGCACAGTTCACCACGTCTAGCATGTATTTCCAGCGGGGCAGTAGACCCTTTGAGTCGATGAATTCTCGGAAATCATCCAATAGCCCTTTCAGATAGTCAGTTTGGCAGACTGTTTCCAAGGCAGCCAGCAAATCCTCATAGCTAATAGGAATAAGTAAAATGCCTTGTTTAGTAGCCTGACCGATTTGAGATTGAAATTTTTCCCGAGGCTCTGTCTCAAAATTACTTAGTAGAAACAGGATCAGCGTTCCGCTATAGTTTTGTAAACTATGGAGGTGGTTAACCAGTTGCTCATCATAAAACCAGTCACTGAGTTTGTTCTCAAAAGCGATGGTGAAGCCTTTCTGGGAGATAACCAGATCTGGAACGCTTTTCTGTTCCCGCTGCTGTTGCTCAAAGACGGGTCCGACAATAAGTTCCCCATTCCCTTCAGTTAGCTTATCCAACAGATCACGGAATCGTCGAGGACTCTCCTCGTAGACTAATTTCATAATCAGACCGCAATAATTAGTTACGCGATTCTCAAGCTGGCTGTAATCGTTAAAGACGGAAATGATACGGCTCATGGGCAAGTAAAAGAGTGTGGATATCAGTAAAGAGCATCCACTCGTTCGATTACTGTTAGGTTTTACGTCGCTTTACTGAACGGTAGAAATCTGTTCAATGGAATGAACGCAGGATTTGGAGATCGTTAGACTAATAGTCTTAACTGCCTCAGACAAGAGATTGTCTATATATTATCGAGAAGGTAATTAAGTCTGCTTATCTCTCCCCTCCGATTGTTTATCAAAGTGAAATAGCATCACTTCAATTTGTACCTGTTTATGATCATCTTGAGGCAATTTAAAAATATATTGGAATGAACGTTCGTTACGCGCCCCTACTAATTTGATCGATGATGGGTGGCTCAGGGTAATATCTTTTACGCTTTTAATAGCAGCTGACATACCAGAGCTTTTGACAAAAATAATCAGAGCAGTCTTCGAATCATTCCAAGTTAGATATTGTAAAAGTTGAGATAATGCCTCAAGGTAATGTTGTTGACCTTTCCAAACTTTGCATTCTCCAACGAACAGATTTGTTCCGTCTGTATTTTTGAGCAAAATATCGGTCTTTCCGCTTCGGTTGAAGGTTTCACCAGTTACTGTACCTTCTAAAAATACCATTTCTAGTTGCACGAGAAAAAAATCACGAAGCCCCTCCTCTGTCTTACCAACATATAAGGATGGCTTTCGCTCCATCGACCAACCTATTCGGATTAACGAGTCTATGATTTCATGGTAAGCTTTATCGTCAATAGTTGGCTCTGGGACATAAGTTTTGCTAGTAACAGTTGGTTTCTGAATGGTCCGTTTCCTCTCGACTGTTGGCACACTATAGGTTTTAGGGGCATTGGGATTTGCATTTACTTTAATAGCAGCAAAAAAATTACTCTCCTTTAAATAATCATTTTTCAAATCGTAGAATGGTCGACTTATACGGGCAGGTAGTAGAGCATTGTATGCTTCGACATTGTTATTGATAGACCTTATAATATTTTTTACTGCATCTAAAAGCGACGTACTTTCCCGATTGTATATTGTCGGATCCATCGACTCAATAGTAAAACGTAGCGTAATTCTATTTAATGAAAAGCTATAAACTACGGAATCATTTATTGCAGAAACTACTTCCCATAACTCACTAGGCCCATTAACTAAATACGTTTCACTGCATTCCCAATAAAATAGATTGCCCCAAAATCGACGTTTTTCTTCATCATTTAGTTTATGCTCTTTTTTGATGGGTTCTTTGACATCTCTCGATCCTTCATTCAGTTCAATTAATTCAAAGCTGAATTTTTCAAGCAAGTATCGATTATATGGGGTGGTCCTATTTAGCCGGACACTTCACTTTTGAGAGTTTGATAAAACAGTTTGGTA
>NZ_BAAHBI010000013.1:0-4597 GCF_054776755.1 Spirosoma litoris
ACTTTACACGGTTAGTGTCAAGCTATTTCAGGGCGATACATTCTGTTGTATAATCTGTTATATGTTAGCTAAAGTACAAAACTTCAGGCTAACTGCTCTCGAAAGATCCGTCTCACAAAAACGCTCATATTGAGCTACCTTACTTTTTCGACAATGATTGGTCTGGTCAATAATTATGTGCCACTCAGATGCCGTAGCAAGGCAATCGTCAATCTTATTTTGAAAAATCTTTGGAGCCCTTAGCTTTACGAAAACGGAAAACGTTAACTGCGTCCTGTTAGGCGCATTCACTACGTTTTTAAACGTATTTATAAATAGTTCAAATGAAAAATTTCATATCGCTACTTACGCTATTGATTTGTATTCATTTCTCACAGGCGCAGGATTTCAGTGCTTATAGAAAAGCGCTTTTTATCCAAGGGAAAGACACGTTGCGTTACAGGATATTATATCCGGAAAGTTATGACCCCGCAAGGTCATACCCTTTGGTAGTTTTCCTGCATGGGGCAGGCGCAAGAGGAAATGATAATGAACGTCAATTCATTGATGGCGGTAGTTTGTTTTTACATGATTCGGTCCGGAAAAAATTCCCTGCTCTGGTAGTTTTGCCGCAATGTCCTGCGGACAGCATGTGGTTCAAAATTCCTCCGGGGCCGCCCTACGATACAACAGCAGCCTTTAACCATAAAATGAACACCCTGGCACTTTCAACACCAGAACGGATGGTGAAACTTTTAATGGACAGTTTAGCTGAACATAAAATTGCAGACAGAAAAAGACTTTATCTGGGCGGCACTTCACTTGGAGCCTTCGGTACTTACGATTTGATCATCCATTATCCCGGTTATTTTGCGGCTGCTTTTCCTATATGTGGGCAGGCTAATGTAGAGCTGTATCCTAAACTAGCCGTCAATGTTCCGGTGTGGATTTTTCACGGTTCGATTGATGACGTTATTAATCCCTGGCCAGATAGGAGCCTGATAAAAGCGTTACAACAAAGCGGTGCAAAACATGCGAAATACACGGAATATCCAGGTTTAAAACATGATATTACGGGCAACGTATTTGCCGAACCAGATTTGCTGCCGTGGTTATTTTCATTTAAAAAATGAAGTTCGGTAATAGGCTCACACCTGAGCCAACTATTAGTTGCTTAAAACTATTCTCAAAAAAGGCTCTCACTTGAGACGAAGGGATAGTCTCTATGAATATGCGTCATTAATGGGGCGTAGCTGTTACAAAAGTCCTGATAGGTTCATGATTGATACTCAATTGAGCCGGTCAGGACTTTTGTAACAGCCACTGAGCTTATAAAACAAAAATAAAGTCTTCATGGATACTGCCTTTAAGGTTACTGCTGTTTATCACTTGCGATTACTTGGTAGCCTTGGCCTCTGCTCAGAGAAAGCGCCTTACGAAGCCATAGCAGACTAAGTAAGGCAATACCGGTGTGAAGGGTGATCAATACAGGGGTGCCCATCAGCCAAGGAGTAGCTAGGAAACCAGCATTTAATAAGGCATTTAATCCAGTTAGTACATAAAGTAACATGAACAAAAGCGGCAGGGTTAAAAAACCAACTATATAAAGCCAAGCCCCTGGGTTGGTTATGACTCGGTAGGCTTTGAACACTGGCGTGGCGACAATACCCAGAACCAGAATCGAACAGATGAAAAGCTGTTGAGTAGGGGTAAAATGATGCTTGAGTAACTGTCTGGTTACGACCATTTCATCTCCCCCTCCCAGCATTACCGTGCTGAGTCTGCCAAAGGGAATATTCGCAAAAATCAGGGAAAAGCCTAGAGAAGACTTGGTTGATTCTTTAGCATCAAGCCAGAGCATGCCCCACCACATTAAGCCGAACGAAACCAGGGGGCCAGCCAGGGTAGCTACCCACCAGAGGGGATGGGAGTTAGCGCAGCCCGTACATAATGACCAAACGTTAAAATCGCGCGGCCCCCAGCAGCCACAAATTATACGTCCCACGATAATGTGAACCGATTCATGAAGTTCCAACATAACAATTACTAACAACAGAAAGGCAAGTAGGTAGGAAAATGAAAAGTTGAGCTTCATGGGTCTTTTAGGCTACTAAGCTAGCCAAACGATCAACGCTCAAGATAGCCATTTAGGATCAAGCTCGTTACTTGTTTTGATGAAACGGTATTTATCTGAAAAGCCTTCTTTATCTAGCGCATGACGAACATCTCACAAAATGCTCCTGCCTGATACGAAGTGATATTTACGTATCGATAATTCGGGTGTTTAACTAGCCGATAAATTAATCGGATGCAGCAGCCAAGTGGCAGGCCAAGTCGTGTTTAGCCTATTTTTTACCTCCAATGTTACGCAAGCCATTCTTGGCCCAGCCGATCTGACTTGCTCATCTGCACCTAACGGCTTACCTTTATTTACGCTGAATCACTACATAAAACTTAATCCGGTCTCAGTTTATGAAAGACCTAATCGCTAGTCTACTACTGGCCTTATTATTAGTGAACTGTAGGACCAAAAGTGACCAACATCCAGTGACCACCGCCCCGGCTGCTGATGATACTGCACTTGCATCGGTAGGTGCTAAAAACAACGTTCCGCTATGCGGTACACTAACCAATGACAAAGCCTAGTATGCCTCTTCCCAAAAGGCACCCCTATTAACTGGGCTTTCTGGACTTCATTTTCCCATTACCACCAAAAGCCCTCAAGCCCAACGCTATTTTGACCAAGGACTCCTGTTAGCTTATGGCTTTAATCACGCCGAAGCCGCCCGCTCCTTTTTCGAAGCCACTCGCCTAGACTCCACTTGTGCAGCCTGCTACTGGGGCTTCAGTTACGTACTGGGACCGAATTATAATGCTGGCATGGAAGACGACAATTACAGCCGCGCTTATCAGGCCGTGCAGAAAGCCCAACAACTAGCCTCTAAGGCTACCCAGAAAGAGCAAGCGCTCATCAAGGCGCTGACCAAACGATACCCCCCTCAGCCCGTTGCCAGCCGGACGCCCTATGATCAGGCCTACTCCCTGGCCATGAAACAGCTATACCAGCAGTTCCCTGATGATGCTGACATGGGCGCTCTGTACGCCGAATCCATCATGGACCTGCATCCCTGGGACCTCTGGCAGAAAGATGGCAGCCCCAGACCCTGGACGCCCGAGATTGTGGCCACGCTGGAGCGTTTACTGAAGAAGTATCCTCAGCACCTGGGCATCCACCACTTCTACATCCATGCCGTGGAGGCTTCCCGGCAGCCCCAGCGGGGGTTGGCCAGCGCGCGATTCCTCGAAAACCGGGTAGTAGGCGCTGGCCACCTGGAGCATATGCCCTCGCATATCTACATTCGAACGGGTCAGTATCACCGGAGCACCCTAGCCAACCAGCGGGCGCTGGCAGCGGATCGACGGTACCTGAAAGCGCTGCACGCCCAGGGTGCTTACCCCTTGTCGTATTATCCCCACAATAGTCACTTCATAGCGGCTACAGCCACGCTGGAAGGCAACCAAAAAGTGGCGATGGCCGCTGCTCGTCGAATGGCCGCCGAAACCGATCGTCAGATTATGAAACAACCAGGTTGGGGCACCTTACAGCACTACTACACCCAACCGTACTATGTGGCCATCAAGTTTGGCCAGTGGGATGCGATTCTACAGATGAAGAACGAAGAACCCACCTTAGCTTACCCAACGGCGATCTGGCACTACGCTCGAGGCATGGCTTATCTGGCTAAACATGAGCTTGCCAACAGTAAAGCCGAACTCAATCAGCTTACCAAACTGGCGAATGATACCGCCTTGAAAGCCTTAACAGTCTGGAATATCAACTCGACTTACGCCTTGTTACAGATTGCCCAACGGGTGTTACAGGGCGAAGTGGCAGCTAAGGAAAAGCATTATTCCCGCAGTATAGCCCTGCTGGAGGAAGCCGTAGCGCTGGAAGATCAACTCAACTACAATGAGCCCCCCGACTGGCTGTTCTCGGTACGCCATCATCTAGGCGCTGTTCTGCTGGAAGCAAAGCAATGGCCACAAGCCGAGCAGGTCTATTTAGCGGATTTGGTGCTCTATCCCCGTAACGGGTGGGCCTTGTATGGTCTCTACCAATCCCGTCAGGGGCAAGGCAATGTCAAAGGGGCTCAGCAAGCCAAAGCCCAGTTTGTGCAAGCCTGGCAGTGGGCGGATATCTCTCTGGTTTCCTCTCGGTTTATGTAAAGTAGTGAACACGACATTGGTTACCAGCTTGCCTACTTAAATGGCTCCAGCTTGAGACGAGGGAGTCTCTATAATTCGGGCGTTTCAAGAGATGTAGGGTAATGGTCGGGCTTACCTAGATATAAACCGGTACCCCAACTATATTCACCACCGTATAATCAAATTAGCTTTATCGAGTTTGGCTGTTTTATCCTTCCTGTTGCAGAAGTAACCGCAAAGTTGTAGTCTTGCCAGTACAAGTGATTATATGCTCGCAAAGATAACCTACGCTTAATGATAACCTAGTGATTACTAGTTAATTAATATTAAGCGTTTTTGCATACAATAGTATGTTGGGTGGACACAACAGCCAGTAACGTAACGGTCAGGTCTCGTGTGACAGGCCGCACGG
>NZ_BAAHBI010000014.1:0-40317 GCF_054776755.1 Spirosoma litoris
ATTGGTTCATGGTACACGAAGTTAAAAAAGTTTCGTGTCCGGATTTTTAGGACCATATCATTGTACTTACTCGAAGCAGTTTTATTTATGGGGTTGGTATGGCAAATGTATTTCTGTTGAATTTGCCCATAGGCATCAAAAAAACGTTGGCCTCAAAAATGGACCAACGTTTTTGAACCTAACCCATAAGAGCTTGCAAGCCGACCACTATCAGCTTGCAATCATCTAAAGCACGGCAACTATTGAGCCAACAAAATGCTTGCTCTGTGGATGCTTTCGCTTTATTAAATAGATATAAAGGCTTATACCCATGGCCTTTATACGTCAATAGCAAGATCCCATTAAAGTGCTTAAGACAACACCCTTAATCAGTAATCTCTTAATAACTAGCAAGTTAAACGCGGATCTACCATAACGTTAGTAGATAGTACCAAGCTCACCACTTGTTCCCAACCCCAGAAACGGCTTATTTCATTCTCACGTAAAAGCCTACTTTGGCAGAGTAGCTGCTTTTTACATCAGATAAAAACTTACTGACTGGTTAAGGGTGCATTAATAGAGCGTAGCTTGAGCGCTACACGCTTCACCATACGTCGGGAAATGGGAATCTTAATCCCTGTGTGCATCGTAACGTAAGCTGTAGCGGGCGAAAGCTTAACCCCTTCTTTTACGTACATAGGATTAATCATGGCACTCTTACTAATTCGGAGTAGCGTTGGGTACCCCTCCTCATACCACTTTAATGTGTGGCTGGTTAACTCTGAAGTACCATTCGAGAAGTACAAATTGCTGTAGTTCCCGTTGCCGAGAGCATACATAATTTGATCTGAATTGAGTATTTGTTTTTTCATAGGGAGCTAAATTTTGTTACCAGTACTTACGAAACGGATTTAAAGACGGATTTGCTGTTAATTATTTTTATTAACGAAAAATTAATACCTATCAGCAAACATCCTCAATACTCCCAATATATCCTTATAACTAGATCGTTACGAAATAATTTCAAAAAATACAGCTAGTGATATATACTCCCTCTGAATCATAGTAATGTTTGCATCCTAACAACAACAAAATAGCCCTGTCATGATTGACAGGGCTGCTTTGACGAGCTTCCTACATACGCCATAAAGCGATGAAGAAATTATATCGGAAGGGCTTTTGTGACTACGCCTGTGCTTCTACTAGAGCAGGATAATCAATATATCCCTGAGCAAAGCCATCAGTGCCGGGTGCATAAAGAGTAGCTGGATCAAGTTGTGCTAATTCTGCACCAGTTTCCAAGCGTTCAACGAGGTCAGGGTTGGCAATAAATGGTCGTCCAAAAGCAACCAGATCAGCCTTACCACTTTCGAGGTCAGCTTCGGCCCGACTGGCCGTATAACTACCACATAAAATTAATGTTCCTTTGAATTGCTCCCGAATTGCATCTACTGTGGCTTCTGGTACGGCAGGTGCTCCTAAGCCAGAGTGATCAACCAAATGCAGGTACACAATCCCTAATTCGTTTAGTTTAGCCGTCAGATAAACGTATAAATCATGATTATCTTCAGAATGAGGAAGTAAGTCGCCCGCAGCCCCGAAAGGTGATAGGCGTAAACCCACTTTATCAGCACCAATAGCTTCAATAGAACCAGCTACAATTTCAAGTAAGAATCGAGCCCGGTTTTCGATGGCACCACCGTATTCATCTGTCCGTTGGTTGCTCCGTGGACTCAGGAATTGCTCGATCAAATACCCATTGGCTCCGTGCAGTTCTATGCCATCAAAACCCGCTTCAACAGCGTTCTTAGCCGCTTGTATAAACTCCTGAATCGTTGCTTTTATATCGGCCTGTGTCATCTCACGAGGAGTCGCATTGGAAACCATCCCTTCCGAATCCGTCCACATATCACCTGCTGCTGCTACCGACGAAGGGGCCAGAATTTCAGCACCTTGGGGCATATTGGCGCTATGCGAAATACGGCCTGTATGCATCAGTTGAATAAACACTTTGCTGCCTTTCTGATGTATTGCCGACGTTATTTTCTTCCAGCCTTCAATCTGTTCGGCACTATAAATACCAGGTATTCGGGCATATCCTAATCCGTTGGGCGATGGAGAGGTGCCTTCGGTGATAATCAAACCTGCCGATGCTCGTTGTGCATAGTATTCAGCCATCATATCGTTAGGGATGTTGCCAAGAGCACGGCTTCGGGTCATGGGAGCCATTACAATGTGATTGGTGAGAGTTAGCGCACCAAGTTTAGCTTCTGAAAATAATTTCTGAGCCATTCGTCTAGTCGTTTTAATGGTGAACAAAGCCAGGGCTTTGCAGTAGTTTCAAGGCCCTAACACACCCATACATTCAAAAGTTTAAATGTATAAATAAAACTTTTAAAGCCAATTCGCTTTCAGACGGTAACAAACTCATGACTAGTATAGAATTAATTATGGCTAATCGTATTACCTGTTTGCACTAAATACGACGCAGAAATCGGCATGGTGTAGAAAAGCCCGTCCCCTACCCTTAAATCAACAATTGGCTACACGAACAGCAGCTTGTGAACTAAAAAATACTGGCCAATTTGAGGGCAAACGATAGGCTGGGCGTGGCCTTCCATTCATAAGATAAATCAACACATCACCCAAATATTACAATCAATCAGGTCCTCCTATAAACAGTTTGGCCAACTCCCTGGGCCGATTTCATTTAGTTTTTTAATTAATCGACCCCAAAATATCCATATAATTTCTGACATTATTAAAATACAATAATACTGGTAAATTACAAATTTCACTTAAGTATAAATCGAACTAAAGGATAAGTAAATTCACTTATATTTGCGGCAAAATAGCGTTCTTTTGGACTATTTTAATACATTGAGCTTGTATCCAGATATTCACACAAATACGCCGTCTAATAGATTTGTTATATTTTCCTTATCATCAAGCCATCCAAAAATCAGGTCAGTTGCGTATGTACCTAAAGGTATGCACATACTATGATGAGAGTCGGCTTACCTTCATCATTCCCATAAACTATGAAATCACTTTCATTAACAGACGAGGAAACGATTCGTCAATATCTGCCGGATCAACCAGATCAATGTTTCGAAACACTTTACAACCGCTACGTTAATAAGGTCTATCGGCGTTGCTTGTCCATGACGAAAGACGCCGAGAAAGCAGAAGATTTCACGCACGATATATTCCTAAAGGTATTTGCTAAACTGGATGCATTTCAGGAGAGATCCAGCTTCTCAACCTGGCTTTACTCAATTGCTTATAATTATTGCTCAGACCAGCTACGGATAGCCAAGCGATTCAATTATACCTCTATAGAAGAAGGATTAAGCCAAAGTGCCCCTGATTTTGAGGCAACACAACTCCACGAAGAAACGCTGGAGGTTGTTAGACAGGCCATGGCAACCCTTTCCACGAAAGAACAAACCTTACTTCGTCTGAAATACGAAGACAATATGAGCGTCGACGAGATTGCTCAGCTTTACAACCTTAAATCCAGCGCAGTCAAAATGCGGCTCAAACGTAGTCGCGAGAAAATACAGCGATTTTGCACGCAACAATACACCATCTAATACCTCATCTGTCCGTGTCTTGTTTATAGACACGGACAGATGAGGTAATTATAGGTAGAGCCCTAACTACTTACTAGTCAATACAGATAAACGCTGCCTGTTACTATGCTACTTTTCGCTGGAAATTAAGTTGCCGGCGAAGTATAAACCAACGTCGGCGGGATACGGGAAGAATGGCTCCAGTAACTAAATAAAAGGCAGGACTGGTGCTATCGCATTCGATCCGCTCAATAAACTGCCGATTAACCAGATAATGCCGATGAAGCCGAATAAACCAGGAAGTGGGCAATTTAGCCTCGAATCGCTTTAATGTATAAGGAACTAGTATTCGTCGTCCATCGGCAAATTGAAGCCAGGTGTAATTTAATTCTCCTTCCAGGTAAACTAAGTCTGCTACTGCTAACCATTGTGCCCCGCTGCAATTGTCATAAACACGAAGTGGAGGCCAATTAAGTAATTCAGAAGTAATCCATTGTCCGCGATCTACATAAAATGCCATACGTTGAATAAGATAATGGTGAGATGAGGATAGTAAGGGGTACTCGTAACAAGTACTCCTCTTTGGGTTTATTTCAATAATCTTTAGCACAAAACTAATGCCACTCTAATCTAAATATCGCTAAAGCCTAGCGAATAAATTCACTTAATCACAAAATCAAGAACTTATAGACCTTATTAAGATACATTCTAAATCATTAATATCTATTAATGATCATTTAACGCTAATCTATATCATTTTGTCAACTCGCACAACTAAAAGCCACTACTATTGTTCAACTTTACCTCAAAATATTAACTCAATATAGTACCTACGTACATGAGCATACGATCGATTTATAAAAAGATTCGATTTATTTTACGGTATGTAGAGTGATCGTAAATAGGACCATTTTATAGGGCGCAGAGTCGATTACCGCCTATACGAGCAATTTTATCGACAAGACAAGTTACTGAAACAGCCGTCCAGTGAGAAGTAACGCTCATAAAATGCTGCACGATTAACTTAGGCTGGAATTACCGGGGGCAAAAAATAAAAATCACAAATGGGTATAAACTGCCCCTGCTGTTATTTTTACTCGGTAAATACTCAAGGTACCGTTTTAAGAGCGAACCTCTCTTAGTTGCTCAAGCATATGACCCCATTTCCTGTATTTAAGGGTTCGGCACTGACCCGCCGGGCTCTTGCGCTCTCTGCAGCCGGCTTGCTAATCGGTGGCAGTTTTATTGGCGCTCATCAGAACCGCAACCTGAATGCGGCTTCGGGCAAGTACCTTAACAGCCTGTTTGCTCAACTGAGCGACGATGATAAACATGACCCCAAATATGCCGTCGGGAGTCTAAACGTAGCGCCAGGACTTGAAGCAACTCTTTTCGCGTCAGAACCAATGCTGACTAATCCAACCGACATCGATGTTGATGCACGGGGCCGGGTATGGGTGTGCGAAGCGTATAATTACCGACCAGCCATCAATGGAAATCCAACCCGAAAAGAAGGTGACCGGATTGTTATTCTGGAAGATCAGAATGGTGACGGCAAAGCCGATGTTTCGAAAGTATTCTTTCAAGATCCAAGCATCGAGTCGCCACTCGGCATCTGGGTTCAGGGCAACAAAGTTATCGTTTCTGACAGCCCAAACGTTTGGGTGCTAACGGATGAAAACGGCGACGATAAAGCCGACAAAAAAGAGCTACTCTTTACGGGTATCGGGGGGGAGCAACACGACCACGGCATGCACACGTTTGTGTTTGGACCTGACGGAAAATGGTACTTCAACTTTGGGAATGAAGGCGGTCAGCTCCTCGACAAAGATGGCAATGCCGTTACGGATATTGTTACCGGGAAAACTATTAATAAACAAAACTTCAAGATGGGCATGGTGTTTCGCTGTGACCCCGACGGAAAAAACGTAGAAGTGCTTGGGCAGAATTTCCGTAATAACTATGAGGTAGCCGTCGATTCGTACGGTACACTCTGGCAGTCGGATAACGACGATGACGGCAACAAAGGCGTTCGGATCAACTACGTCATGGAAGGCGGCAACTACGGGTATACCGACGAAATGACGGGCGCAGGCTGGCAGGTTAATCGGGAAAACATTGAGCCCGAAATTCCTCGTCGGCACTGGCACCTGAACGACCCTGGCGTTGTACCTAATCTGCTTCAGACCGGCGCTGGCTCGCCTACCGGAATGATTGTATACGAAGGCAAACTGCTTCCAGAAGTCTTTCGGAATCAGATGATTCACTGCGATGCGGGCCCAAACGTAGTGCGGTCGTACCCAGTGCAGAAAGATGGGGCAGGCTACAAGGCGGAGATTGTAAATGTGCTCGAAGGTACCCGTGATCAATGGTTCCGGCCTGCCGATGTGTGCGTAGCTCCCGATGGCTCGTTAATTATTGCCGACTGGTATGATCCCGGCGTAGGTGGGCACCAGGCGGGTGATCAGAGTCGGGGACGGGTCTATCGGGTAGCCCCCCCAAATTCGCCTTACACGATGCCGAAAGTTGATCTTACAACAACAGCGGGAGCCATTGAAGCCTTACAAAGCCCCAATATGTCTATCCGTTATGCTGGCTGGCAAAAACTTCGTGAACTGGATAAGAAAGCCGAAAAACCTCTGGCCAGCTTATATAAATCGTCCGACAATCCGCGAATGCAGGCTCGTGCATTATGGTTGTTGAGTAAGTTAGAGAAAGGCCCTAAATACATTGAAACAGCCCTCAAAAGCCCCAATGCCGACCTGCGCATTACGGCTCTTCGGGCGGCTAGAGAGCTTAAAGTTGATATAATTCCGTACATAAAGCAGTTGGTCAATGACGCCGATGCACAAGTACGTAGAGAGTGTATCATTGCCCTTCGGCGGAGTACGTCGGCCGAGGCCCCCGCTTTATGGGCGCAACTGGCCAGTCAATACAACGGCAAAGACCGCTGGTATCTTGAGGCCTTAGGCATTGGTGCCGATGGCAACTGGGATAGTTATTACACCGCTTGGGTGAAGCAAGTAAATGGTGACCCAATCGCCAAAACGGAAGGTCGTGATATTGTCTGGCGCGCGCGCACCAAAGAGTCTGTCCCTCTGCTGGCTAAACTCGCTGGCGACCCTTCGGTTGATCTCAGCCAGCGGTTGCGCTACTTCCGGGCCTTCGATTTCAATCCGGGTGCTACCGAAAAATCAAACGCACTACTTGCCATTTTAGAAGCGAACAGCAACTCAACTGCTGCATCGGCCGCCGAGGTAACCAAATTGGCGCTGCGGCACCTTGATCCCGCTTTCGTAAAAGGATCGTCTGTTGCCACAGCAGCCCTTACCAAACTCATGAATGATGTATACGGAACACCTGAATACATCGAACTCGTTACGCGGTATGAACCGACTTCCGAAAACGTTAATCTCAAGCAGTTAGCAGTAAAAAAAGCGACAGAAGGAATGGGCCGTGATGCCGCCCGGCAATTGTTGAAGCAAGGGGGAAGTCCGCTGGTTTGGCTGGCTATAGACGGTAGCGATACCGAAGCTGCCACCAATATGTTGATAGCTTTACGTCGTATCGGCAACAAAGAATCCATCGATATTCTGAAACGAGTAGCTTTAGACGAAAAACGTCCAGCGGCACTACGCCGGGAGGCAACGCGTTCGTTGGGTGGTAGCATGGAAGGAGCTGACCTGGTTGTGACACTCCTAAAATCAGGTGATATCAAGGGGGATTACAAAAAAGCGGCAGTGCAAGGTGTAAGTGGCGATTGGCGCAAAAATATCCGGCAACAAGCGGCTAACTTTCTCGATGGCGGCAAAAGTGCTGAAGGCAAAAAACTGCCCGGTCTGAACGAATTACTGCCCCTTACGGGTGATGCGTCGCGGGGGATGACTGTCTTCAAAAACAACTGTTCGACCTGCCATCAGGTGAATGGAGAAGGAATGGACTTCGGGCCGAAGCTCTCAGAAATCGGTTCTAAACTCCCCAAAGAAGGACAATACCTGGCGATTTTACACCCCGATGCAGGCATTAGTTTCGGTTTTGAAGGTTGGGATGTTAAGTTTAAAGACGGTAGTTCGATGACGGGTATTGTCTCCAGTAAAACCGAAACTGATCTACAAATGAAGTTTCCGGGTGGTGTGGTTCAGAATTATAAAATGGCCGACGTAGTTTCCATGAAACAAATAGACTCGTCTATGATGCCATCGGGCTTACAGGAAACCATGAGTACGCAGGAATTAGTCGATTTAGTTGAATATTTAGCGAGTTTAAAGAAAAAATAATCTGAACCGGGATTTTAACAAGATTTAAAAGATTTTCGGGATTGAAGAATACTCCTTCATGAATCTTGCTAAATCCTTTAAATCTTGTTGAAATCCCGGTTCAGATACCCTTCACTTATGCAACGACGCAACTTCGTAAAATCAACCTTTGGCGCAGCAGGCTTAGGCCTGACAGGTGCCGCCGTTTCAAGCGAATCATTCGCCGAGAACTGGCATTCACAGCCTGCTTTTCTGGCGAAAAATCATTTCAAGCTCAAATATGCTCCGCACTTTGGCATGTTTGAAAACAGCGCGGGTAAAGACCTCATCGACCAGCTGAAGTTTATGGCCGATATGGGTTTTACGGCAATGGAAGACAACGGCATGATGGGCCGTGAACCTGCCTTACAAACCAAACTCGGCGAAGAAATGGCCCGCCTAGGCATAACCATGGGCGTGTTCGTGCTCGATAAAGGTGGTAATGGACAAAATACCCTGGCTGCTGGAAAACAGGAATACATCGATATTTTCCTGAACGGCTGCAAAAAAGCGGTTGAGACGGCAAAACGTTGCAATACGAAGTTTACGACGGTTGTCCCAGGTGATTTTGAGCGTAAACTGCCGATTGGTATTCAAACGGGTAACGTAATTGACGCTCTTCGTCGGGGAGCGGATATTCTGGCAGCTGGCGGGCTAACGATGGTTCTGGAACCGCTCAGCGATACCCCAAACCTGTTTTTGCGCACCTCCGATCAGACCTACGAAATCTGTCGGGCGGTTAATAGTCCTTCGTGCAAAATTCTGTTCGATATCTATCACATGCAGAAAAACGAAGGGCACATCATTCCGCACATTGATTGGTGCTGGAGCGAAATCGGCTATTTCCAGATTGGCGACAATCCTGGCCGGAATGAGCCAACCACCGGTGAAATCAACTATAAAAACGTGTTCAAGCACATTTACCAAAAGCAGAAAGCCGAAAACAAGGAATTCATTTTTGGTATGGAGCACGGTAAATCGCAACAGGGGAAAGAAGGCGAAGTTGCCCTAATCAAAGCCTACGTTGAATCGGATAGTTTTACCGTGTAATAGCAGCTCGGCCAATTAAGTAAATGGGTAATCAGGCAAGTCATAACGACACCTAATTACCCATTTATTGTTCCTATCAAATGTCTTTCCTAGAGAACAACAACCGAGTTCTCTTCGCTCGAAACGCCACTGGCTACATATTTATCAGCAGCCCAATCGTTTGTCCAAGTCGTACCATCCAAAATGTAGCGATATTGATACTCGCCACCCACAGGCAGTTCAACGGTCGTTTTGTACGAACCATCTTTCTGTTTCTTCAGAACCTGGGCGCTAGGGTCCCAGCTATTAAATTCACCGGCCAGGGCGACCGTTTTAGCACCATTGACGGCCTCAGCCGACAATTCAAACGTTACTTTTGCAAGTGGTTTGCTTTTTAGAAATTGTTTGGCAACTGCCATAGAGGTTTACTGTTTGGTTTCCAATGCAAAATTATAGTACAATATTGTTAATATCATAATTATCAGCATCTTATAAGCAAAAAATCTTCAAATAATCACATTTAATAATTATTGCCTTATAATTAACAATCTAAAAAACGTCCAATTTATCTGATCATATTAATCAGATCCGAGTAGCTTATCAGCCATGTTCTTAAGGGTAATGAACCGTTCCGGATAAGAAGCGCTTACAAGCAGATAAGGCAATTTTCGCCGGTCTAATTCCGCTCGAAAACGAGCCAGCATTTCAGCCCGGCGATGTCTCTGATCCCGCAAACCATCAGCAATCCACGGAACATCGATATCCAATAGCGCATAAACATCATAATGCACCTGTTGTTCTAATTCGGGCAAAGTAAATGGAATCTGGCTCAGGTAGATATCCGAATAGATTTGGAGCCAGATGCCCGGTATGAACCGGCATAAACTTCCCGAAAACCAAACCCGTTGTCCTGCTATCTGACGAAAATATACTCACCCGAATCGAATGGCCGTAAAACCAATCGATTGGCATTTACCGAAACCAGAGGCATCAACTTCCCTCCTAGCGAAGACATACATACAGCCGTAATTCGCACACTATCTCCTTCAAGGTTATAACTCCCGCTACCACACCCCAGAAAAGCATACTCAACTGGCTTAGTATTTTCATACGTTTCGGTAAACCTACCTGTCCTGTCGAATGAGATAAATACACCTTTGTTCGCTGGAACATCGACAGTGGTGCAGGCTGAGCTGCTGGTTGGTTTACAATAAGTTGCTAACCGCCAGGTACCAACAATGGCATTCGAAGGCGATAATGAGTCTGATTTCGAGCAGCCCATTGCCACCCATAGAAAAAGGGCAAATACACTATATTTCATCGTTGATTCTACTGGTGTTTGGTGGCTAAGACCCTAAAACCCAACGAACAGTTGCTCAGGCATTATAAAGATTGACGCGCAATGCGATTACTTGACAGCAGTTAGCTGCGAATAGCTGCGATACTCCTTCGTCCAGTGCCAGGCGCCCTGAAAAGCAATCAGGCAGAAAATAGCATACTCAAACCCAACTAATTTCACGCCTTTATTGAAGTACATATAGGTGCTAATGATATCAATAACCAGCCATACCCACCAGCATTCCAGCTTTTTATGAATCATCATGAAGGTACCAATAATACTCATAACGGTCGTAAATGAATCCAGATAAGGAAAGGCGCTGGGCTTGCTGAACAACACTGGAAACCAGACATGCAGATTCTGCGCAAACGTACCCAAAACGCCCGTAGCGACTACACCACCTAGTAACACCAGCACCAACGGACGGCCCACCAAGCGCGTAACCCGGAGTTCGTTATGCTGGTCGGCTTCATCGACTGTAGGGTGTGTCCAACGCCACCAGCCTTGTAAGTTTGTGACAAAGAAAAACACCTGCAAAAACATATCGGGGTACAACTGAATCTGATAAAACAGGAAGAAGAACAGCAGCACACTAGCCGCCCCAATGGGCCAACTCCAGACATGCGCTCGAGCAGCCAGCCAGGTAGCTACCGATCCGCTAACCACACCGAAAAACTCCAGGTAACTCATGGGGTAATCCCACAGGGTAAAGAAAATGGTATGGATGTCGAAAAAGTTAGGCATGAAATCAGTAATCAATAGAAATTTCTCGAAGTTGACTTTGCTAAAGTACGGATTAACCTTTTATCTAAATTCCTATGCAACGTATTGCCATGCTTGGTGGCGGCTTCATTGGCCGCTTCTATGCCGATTCCATTCACGGTCAACGCAGCCGCGATAAAGTGGTAGCGATTTACGCCCGCCGACAGGAAACCGCCGACAAATTCAAAGCCGACTATGGCTGCGACTTTGCTTCGACGGATATGGAAGAAGTAATTGCCCATCCCGATGTGGATATGGTTTGTATTGCCCTGCCCAACAACATTCATGAAACAGCGGTCAACCTTTGTGCAAAACATAAGAAGTCGGTGGTTTGTACCAAGCCGCTAGGCCGGACAGGCGAAGAAGCGCTACGTATGATGAAAACCGTTGAAGAAGCGGGCATTTTTGCGGGTTACCTGGAAGACCTCTGCTATACGCCGAAGTTCCTGAAAGCGCTGGATAGCGTAAAGAATGGCGCGTTAGGCCGAATTCTCTGGGCTAAATCACGCGAGACACACCCTGGCCCCCACTCCGACTGGTTCTGGGACAAAGAGCAGGCCGGTGGCGGTTGCATGCTCGATCTGGGTTGTCACTGTGTCGAAATTGCCCGGAATTTTATCGGGAAAGATGTGAAGCCGGTTGAAGTCATGTGTTGGGCTGCCACGCAGGTAAAACCAATCGACGCCGAAGATCATGCCATTGCCCTGGTGAAGTACGAAAATGGAGCCATCGGGCAGTTTGAAGTAAGCTGGACCTTCCGGGGTGGTATGGACCTTCGCGACGAGGTCATGGGAACCGAAGGCACAATCTGGATCAACAACTTTCTACGTACGGGT
Source organism: Spirosoma litoris (assembly GCF_054776755.1). Lineage (NCBI taxonomy): Bacteria > Pseudomonadati > Bacteroidota > Cytophagia > Cytophagales > Cytophagaceae > Spirosoma > Spirosoma litoris. Next base: position 11,816 of record NZ_BAAHBI010000014.1, read on the forward strand.
TTCGAGATGTTTTCAACTGGCAAGGGTGGTGACTATATCGCCGAAAAAGCGGAATCGAACACGGGCTGGCTTTTCCCCGTCGGCGATGAAGTAAACGACCTCGGCTACAATCACATGTTTACTGACATGTTCAAATCGCAGGAAGAAGGGCGCGATGCCGCCGAAACCTTCTACGATGGATACGTTGTCAATGCGGTACTGGATGCAGCCTATAAATCGGCCGAAACGAAGCAGTGGGAAAAAGTAAACTTACCCGTTTGGCGTGGTCAGGAAGGGCTTAAACCCGAATCGACACTGGTTGAGTACGACGCCGATCATTACCTAATCAAACAGGAAATGACCCACGATGGCCGAAACAAGGTGATTCTGAAGGAGAAAGCCAGTGGGAAGATTATTGAGCGGGATTTGGTGTAGATTCTTAAGCGGGGCGAGTTAATCCTTCATTTCTATTAAGAAGTTGTTTAAACTTTCTAAAACCGACTACAAATCACGAGCTTTCTGTCATCCCGACCGGTCCGCCGGTGCGGCAGGAGGGATCTTCGGGTGATTCCCTAAAATACCCTTCATTCGAAGATCCCTCCTGCCGCACCGGCGGACCGGTCGGGATGACAAATTCCTTCCAGTAGAATAACCTAAACTAATTCTACTGAAGTACTTAGCATTAGACAAGTGATATTGGTGTTGCAGGCGCAATTTCGTTTCTTGCGTGACTAAATTCCAATTCGATTATCCAAGATTACCATGTGGTTAGAAAATAAAAAGATCGTCGTTATCGGTGGTACAACGGGTATGGGTTTGTCGGCTGCATTGGCGTTCGTACGGGAAGGGGCACAAGTGGTGGTAGTCGGGCGTAATCCGGAGAGCTGTGCAGAAGCCGAAAAACAATTGGATGGCAATGGATTAGCGATGTCGGGCGATGCCTCCGACCCGCAAACAGCTCCCAAGGCGATTGCCCTTTGTCAGCAGATTTTTGGTGGTTTTGATGGACTCTATCATGTAGCCGGTGGCAGTGGTCGACGTTTCGGTGACGGCCCACTTCACGATCTTACCCTTGAAGGCTGGACGTATACCGCCAACCTAAATCTCACGTCGCTGATGCTGTCGAATCAGGCAGCTGTCCGTGCGTTCCGAGCGCAAGGCGGAGGTGGTTCAATTCTCAACATGGGTTCCGTCCTAGGCTCGCGGCCATCACCAGCTTACTTTGCAACGCATGCCTATGCCGCTATGAAATCGGGGGTAATTGGCTTCACCAAATCAGTAGCCGCTTATTACACCAGCGATAATATTCGGGTAAATGTGCTGGCACCTGCTCTGGTCGAAACACCAATGGCCAAACGGGCCACGCAGGACGAGACCATTCTGGCCTTCACCAAAACCAAACAACCGCTCGATGGAGGCCGCATTGGCCATCCCGACGATCTGGATGGGGCCGCTGTTTACTTCATGTCTGACTACTCGGCCTTCACCACCGGTCAGGTTCTGACCATCGATGGGGGCTGGAGTGTGAGCGAAGGACAAATCTAACCTATTAGCCATGATCGAAACACCCCGCTTGACGCTAATCCCGCTGAGTCTCGATCAACTTCGGCTCCACATCGCGGATAAACACCGCCTGGAAGCCACATTAGGATTGAAAAAAGGCCATCGGGAAGCTGTCGATCCGGTTCTGAGCATCATTACTCATTTTACAATACCTCGTTTACAAAACTCCACACTCGATCCGCTTTATCACACATTGTGGCTGGCTATTGATCGGGAGAAACAACAGTTCGTGGCCGAGGCTAAATTTAAGGGCGAACCCGATGAAACGGGAGCCGTTGAGATTGGCTACGGGACCTACCCCGCCCTACAACGCAAGGGCTATATGACCGAAATGGTTGGCGGATTAGTGAACTGGGCAGGCCAACAACCGGGGGTTCTGCGCGTTATAGCCGACACAAATACGGAGAATGTAGCCTCTCAAAAAGTGCTGGAGAAAAATGGCTTCCGGTTATTTGATCGTATGGAAGATATGCTTTGGTGGGAACATAACTTCCGTTAGTTAAAACCTCACGACGAAGTGCTTTTGTCTACAGTGATTCGCTCAACTCAACCGCCTAAACCTAACTAAACCCATGCAACCTGTTCCTATTAAAACTACGGTTGTCGGTTCAATGCCCTTTCCGGGCTGGCTCGAATTTTCCAGTCAGCATCTTGGTCAGTTTGGCCCTGCCGACATCAACGAAATGATTGAAGACGCTGTTGTGGCCTCTGTTCACGATCAGGTAGCTGCCGGGTTGGATGTTATTACTGATGGAGAGCAAACTCGCTTTGACTTCAATCTGTCCTTCTACGGCTACATCAACGGAATTCAGAACAACGAAACGGAATTACGTCGGTTTGGCCCACCTGCTCACGACCAACGTGGAAAGCATAACATCATTGAGCCGCTAACTGCCCCCAATGGCTTGGGTGTTGTGGAAGAATATCTTCGCCTGAAACGATTAGCGCCCGAGGGTCAGGGTATCAAAGTGTCGATTCCAGGTCCATACACGCTCAGTGGGCGACTGCTACCGGGAAGTCTGTACAAAGATCGCTGGGAAGTAACGGAAGCCTTGTTGCCGCTGGTAAGCAAAGAGATTGCCACACTGGTTGAATTGGGCGTCCCCGAAATTTGTGTAGACGAGCCATCAATGTCGTGTTATGCCTATCGGGAAGATACGAAACGCTTTGTGGATATCTTCAACCGGACAGTGGCACCGGGTGTGGGCAAAACTAGACTGTCGATGCACCTTTGCTTTGGCAACTACAAAGGCCGCTCGGTCGGTAAAAAGACGATCGCCCCCATGCTACCCGATTTTCTGGATATGACTGTCGACGAGCTTCACTCCGAAATGACCATCCTGAACTTCTCCGAAGTAAATCTTCTGGAGCGCTTCGCCGAAAAGTTCGACGTAGCCGTTGGAGTCATCGACGTAAAAAGTTATTACATCGAAACGCCTGAAGATGTAGCGGAACGCATCCGCAAATGCCTGCCTTATGTTCCGGCCGAAAAACTAGCCGTTGCTCCCGATTGTGGCCTAAGCCAAACCGCTCGCTGGGCCGCTAAACAGAAACTGACGAATATGGTGGCCGGGGCTAAGATTGTAAGAGGGGAAATCTGAACCGGGATTTTTGTGATTTAACTGATTGACTATGATTTTGTCATTTCGACGTTAGGAGAAATCTTAAGCTTTACTAATAAGGTTTTTTGAGATTTCTCCTAACGTCGAAGTGACAAAAATCTATTCAGTTGTAATGAACATTTATGATAGAGACAAAATCATAGTCAGTCAGTTGAATCCCGTAAATCCAGGTTCAGACCGTCTGCCAACTGGCAACGCTCGTTCGCTAATTTATCGAGGCTTTCGTCAATCAGCATCTGGGTTTTGGCGTTGTGAAAATACTCTGCGTTTAAGGCCCGAAGTTCTTTGCGTTTCATCGCTTCCAGAAAACGACGGATATCCTCAGAGGTTTCGAGCAAGAGCGGGGGCACTTCGGTAGGTTTTTCGTGGTCGTCTTTCGCCACCATCGTGAAATAGCTGGTGTTTGTGTGCTTCACGCTACCAATTCTCACGTTCTCCGCCACGACCTTAATACCCACCACAAGGGACGTCCGACCAACATAATTAACCGACGCCATCAACGAAACCAGTTCACCCACTTCAACAGGTTGCCGGAAATTCACGCCATCAACCGAAACCGTCACGCAATACTGACCTGCATGTTTCGCGGCACAGGCGTAGGCAACCTTATCCATTAATGACAGTAGTATTCCACCATGTACGCGGCCCCCAAAATTGGCGTAAGCCGGAATCATTAGTTCGGTAAGTGTGGTACGGGAGTGGCTAACGGGTTTGGCGTTCATCTGAACCGGGATTTTTGTGATTTAACTGATTTTCTTGATTTTGCCTGCATAGTTACGCAATTAGAATCACCATCAAAATCGCTGCAAGTCAACAAAAAAGCCGCTTAGGAGCGGCTTCTTAACAAAATCATATTAATCAGTTAAATCACAAAAATCCTGGTTCTAGACGGCGAAGCTCTCACCGCAACCGCAAGTTCGGCTGGCGTTGGGGTTTTTGAACTGGAATCCTTTGCCATTTAGCCCGTCCGAAAAATCAAGTTCGGTACCAGCCAGATAAAGCAGGCTTTTGCGATCTATCAAAATCTTAACGCCTTTATCTTCAACAACGTGGTCGGTTGGCTGCTGTGTCGCGTCAAATTGCAGATCGTACATCAGACCTGAGCAACCTCCTCCCTGAACACCTACCCGAATGGCGTAGTTATCGTTCAGACCATCTTTTTGGCGGAGTTCAACAATTTTATTTTTAGCAATTTCAGAAACCGTAACCATAGTTGTAATCAAGTCAGTGTTGACACATATCAATGCTTTCTCTATAACTTTCGGCTAAATGGAAAAGTTCTTTAGAACACATGCTTACTAATGTTGAACATATCGGCATCGCCGTTCGTGACATTGCAGCGTCGAACGAGTTGTTTACCAAGTTGCTGAATGTAGCTCCTTACAAAGCCGAAACCGTTGCGGCAGAAGGCGTAACGACTTCTTTTTTTCAGGTGAACCAGACCAAGATTGAGCTTCTAGAAGCAATCAATCCTGACAGTCCAATTGCCAAGTTTCTGGAGAAAAAAGGAGAAGGAATTCATCACATCGCCTTTGAAGTAGATAACATTCAGGCAGAGATGGAGCGGTTAAAAAATGAAGGATTTACCCTGTTAAATGACGTTCCGAAACGCGGAGCCGATAATAAATTAGTTTGTTTTCTACATCCCAAAGGTACAAATGGGGTTTTGATCGAACTTTGCCAGGAGATTAAGGAGTAAATAGATTGGATAAATTTGATTCTATTGATTCTGTGGATTCTATCGTGCAGGAGCCTCCCGCCTTAACACTACTAGAATCCACAGAATCAATAGAACCTGAAAAAATTAGCATGAAGGAAAAAGGAGTATTAATTGCCCTATTCGTTTTAATTGTCTCGACTGCCCAATGTCAGCAACCTGGCAACTTAGCCCGTTATACGCAACCCGGCGTCGATGTTCTGAATTATGCCTTTTCGCTCACGCTGAGCGATTCGACCAACCAGATTAAAGGCGAAACTACTATTCGATTCACCCGAGCCGACGACCGTCAGACCGTCTGGTTCGATTTAATAGCTAGTAAGGCAGATTCTACACAAGGAATGAAAGTGCGTTCAGTAAGTCTGGCGGATGGCAAAGCAGCTCCCTTCAATCAGCGGAACGACCGGGTGTTTATCAATTTACCAGCCGCACCAAACCAACCAACAGAAGTAGTTATTCGGTATGACGGTACGCCAGCCCGAGGGTTGATTATTAGTCGAAACAAGTTTGGTGAACGGACCTTTTTTGGCGACAATTGGCCCAACAACGCCCGGAATTATCTACCCGTGGTCGATCATCCCTCCGATAAAGCAACCTGTTCGTTTTCCGTCAATGCCCCCACCACGTATCGAGTTATTGCTAATGGAAAACTCCTGAATGAAAGCAACCTGCCGAATGGCCGCAAATTGACCCGATGGCAAGAAAACACGCCCATTCCGACGAAAGTGATGGTAATTGGTGCAGCCCGATTTGCCGTTGAAGAAGTCGGCTCGGTAAGTGGCGTGCCGGTGCAAAGCTGGTTATACCCTAACGATAGCCAGAAAGGGTTTATCGACTATCGTCCGGCGAAGGAAATCCTGCAATACTTCATCGATAAAATTGGCCCCTATTCGTACGAGAAGCTGGCGAACGTGGAGTCGACCACGATTTTTGGTGGCATGGAAAACGCCAGTTGCATTTTCTACAACGAGAAAGTAATTGTTGGTCATAAGGATTCGGATGTGGAGGCTTTGCTGGCTCACGAAATTGCTCACCAGTGGTTCGGCAATTCGGCAACCGAATCCGACTGGTCGCAGCTTTGGTTGAGCGAAGGTTTTGCGACCTACTTCTCGGGCCTTTACCTCGAACATGCTTATGGTAAAGATACCCTCAATGCGGTGCTTAACCAGAACAAAGGACAGATTTTCCGGTACTCGGCCCTGAAACCCAAAGGAACCATCGTCGATTCAACCACGACAAACCTAATGGACTTACTCAATCCAAACTCTTATCAGAAAGGCGGTTGGGTCTTGCACATGCTCCGAAATGAAATTGGCGATGAGGCATTCTGGAAAGGCATCCGCACTTACTACGCCACCTACCGCAATCGAAATGCTCAATCCAGCGATTTTCAGGCGGTAATGGAAACGGCATCGGGTAAGAAACTTGGGCAATTCTTCCAGCAGTGGCTTTATCAGCCCGGTTACCCTGAAATTGTGTGGGGTTCGAGTTATGATGCCACCAAAAAAGCGTTGGTGATTGATGTACGTCAGGCACAGCGTAGCGGTGCGCTTTTTGTGGTTCCGCTCACATTCAGCATTCGTGGTAGCAATGGCCGGGAAATAACCCGAACGGCCCGCCTTACCATGACCGAACAAACGCAGACCTTCACGGTTCCCCTGGACACCAAGCCCGGTTCCGTCGCCATTGACCCTGATAACACGGTGTTGATGCACGCTACCGAAATGGGGAAGTAAAATAGTTATCTTGCATTCCAGCCCGCTTACCGCCACTTATCCCTACCGACCATGCTCAAGCGCGTTTCCATCCAGAACTTCAAGAGCCTAAAAGACGTCACGCTCGATCTTCAAAAAGTCAATTTGCTAATCGGGCCTAATAATTCGGGTAAAACGAATTTTTTGAAGGCGCTGGAGTTTTTTGAGTTTGGAGTTTTGCAAGACGATGTCACAGCAGAGCGGCAATCTCGCGATTTCCGATTCAAGCGTTCGGCTAAGGTTTTATCAATTGAGCTCACTTTTGAAAGGGAGAATGAAGAGCTAAGGTTTTTACGTGAACTTATTTTCTCCGATCCATCTCCTACGGTTGAAGTCAGATCTTCACAGTTGGTTACAAAGGATGGGATCGAAAGTGTTAAGAATGACCAAGGATACCCTGATACTCAATTTCTACGAAAACAACTTAGGGAATTAAAAATCTATCGCCCTGACCCAAATAAACTCAATCAACCTAGTCCAGTAGGTATGCTTGTGGAAACGGTTAATGCAGATGCATCAAACCTAATTAGTTTTCTAGACAGGATGTTGGGCAATCAGTATAGAAAGACCGTTTTTAATCGCATTGAAGTCGATTTACACACTTGCGTCTCCGAATTTGATGAAATTAATTTAGACGACGCCAAACCTAGTCAAGAGCTAAAAATACAGTTTGGCGATAAATCATTTAAACGTATTGGCTTAACAAATAGTCAACAAGGTGTTACATATTGGGCTGAGGAACTCTCCGAAGGCACCCTCTACTTCCTCGCCCTTTTGTGCATCATCAACCAACCCAATCCCCCCAAACTCTTACTTCTCGAAGAACCAGAAAAAGGCATTCATCCGCGCCGGATTCGGGAAGTGATGGATTTCATTTTCCGTTTAGCAGAAGAGAAAGATGTTCAAATTATTCTGACAACACACAACGAAAATGTGCTGAACGAATTTACCTCCATGCCTGAAGCAGTATTTGTATTTTCGAAAGATGCGGAAGGAGCAACGCTTGTAAAAAATTTACAGCGTGATATTATTGAGCCCTCCAATCAACGCAGCCGCGAGACGGGCACGAAAGAGATTGACTTCACCAGTAATTTAGGTGAAAGCTGGATGTATGGTTTATTAGGCGGTGTTCCCGAAGAATCTTTATGAAATCACCGCTTGTATACGCTCTTATCGCAGAAGGCTTTGCAGAGTATTCGTTCATTCCGGTTTATGTGAAGCGACTTGCAACTGAAAAAGGATTACAAGTTAAACGGAGTAGCCTGGATTTACTGAAAAAGCAACCCAGTAAATCGAAGGTATTGCAGGAAGCAGAAGAACTTTGTTTGAAAGCATTACGTGATGAAGAACAGGACTTCTGTATTATTGGTATTGATCTGGATGGCCCAGATCAGACGGACGAACAAAACGAGCATACATTAGAGTGTACGAAGCTAAATAAAGCTTTAGGTACTGCCTACAAGCGCTATAAAGAACACATAATAGTCTACGTTCCAATTCAAGCGATCGAACACTGGTTGGCGTATCAGGCTTACCACCTAAAGATAAATGAAAAGCCGACAAAGGGTGTCCTGGAAAAACTACACCAAAAAGAACTTAAGCGACTGTTATATAGAGATAAAGATGATCGACGAAAAATGCAGTCAATCGCTCAAGACATTGCCGAAAAAGCAGACTTCAATGAACTCGCCAAGCAATCCCGCAGTTTTTCCCATTTCCACAAACAGGTAACAGCCTTTTTGGATCAGTATAGTCAGCAACAATGAGCTAAGACAGTATTCAAAATATCTCGCCCACTTTATGCCGTAGGTATGGCATGTTTATAGAAAACAGCCTCCTATATGTGATCAGGCATGACGTAGGTATGCAACGTTTGCGATTGGTTGCATACCTACGTCATGCTTGCTAATGAATGATAATATTCTTCTCTATAAACATTCGATCCCCACGGGATCAGGTAAAACAAACTCAGCCACGGCCTCACGACCGTGGCTGAGTGCATTATTTACCCTTCAGTTAGTTCAATGTAATGGTGCGGACAGGCGTTTGAATGGGTTTTGTGCTTATCGAAACAGGGTAGGTTGTTACGTCAGTTCCGGCGGCAACCTCCACTTGGTAAGCACCGTCGCTTAGTTCGGTCAAATCAAACTGAAAGTGGAAATTCCCCTGCTTCTTGTTAATAAATTGCTTGTCTAATAGCGTCCCGTCGGCCGATTTTAGGGAAACAGTCATTTTTTTACCGGGCGTCCGCTCCACAAACACATTCAGTTTGGAAGGCGTTGCGGACGGGAAAACTGCCACTTTATACGAACCCGTTGTAACAGGGGCGGTTGTCGATGGAGCTGGGATTATTGAGGCAGTTGCTGCCAATGTGGCCGTGCTCAAAAGCAGGGCAGTTAACAAAGATTGAGCGAAGGTTTTCATACGATTTAGTAGTTGTTGTTTACTGTCCAGAAGGAACGCATCAAAGGTATGCGTCTTTAAATTTCTCCTAAATACGAGTTGTGATAAGAGTGCAAAAACGAATCACGAACGGTTATAAACCCACGATGAGCCGTTGACGCTAGAGAGCCTTCACGGAAAAAATAGTCAAACGAACTGCCCCTTTCCTGCGTTTACCTACGAAACCACAGAGCTGAACCTTTATCAACATGAACTACTATAATTCCATCATCGACACGATTGGCAATACGCCCCTGGTCAAACTCAATAAGGTCACAAAAGGCATTCGAGGAACGGTATTGGCGAAAGTTGAGTATTTCAACCCCGGCAATTCGGTAAAAGACCGGATTGCAATACGCATGATTGAAGATGCCGAAGCCAGAGGTGTACTAAAACCGGGCGGAACCATCATTGAGGGCACTAGCGGTAATACAGGCATGGGCCTGGCCTTAGCAGCCATCGGGAAAGGCTATAAATGCATTTTTACGATGGCCGACAAGCAGTCGAAGGAGAAGATCGATATTCTGCGAGCGGTTGGTGCCGAAGTTGTTGTTTGCCCGACGAATGTGGCACCCGATGATCCCCGCTCCTATTATTCAGTAGCCAAGAAACTTAACCGCGATATTCCGAATTCACTTTATCCCAATCAATACGATAACCCTGCCAACTCGGCGGCTCACTACGCAACCACGGGTCCCGAAATCTGGCGCGATACCGATGGTAAAATAACCCATTTCGCAGCTGGCGTAGGTACAGGTGGTACTATTTGTGGTACGTCGAAATTCCTGAAAGAACAGAACCCGAATATAATATCGATTGGAATGGATACCTACGGTTCAGTCTTCAAGAAATACAAGGAAACAGGCATTTTCGACGAAGGAGAGATCTATCCGTATCTTACAGAAGGAATTGGGGAAGACATTCTGCCGCAAAACGTAGACTTCAGTTTGATCGACCATTTTGTGAAAGTTACGGACAAAGATGCCGCCATTATGACCCGCCGATTGTCGCGCGAAGAGGGCTTGTTTGTAGGCTGGTCGTGTGGAACCGCTGTCCACGGTGCGTTGGAATGGGCAAAAGAAAAGCTGACCGACGACGATGTGCTGGTCATTCTCCTTCCCGACCACGGCACGCGTTACCTAGCCAAGATTTACAATGACACTTGGATGAAAGATCACGGTTTTCTGGAAGATCGTGCGTTCAAAACTGCCCGCGACATTATTCATCACAAAAATGGTAAGTCACAACTCACGACCATTGGTTCAGCCGTGTCAGTAAGTCAGGCTATTCAGGTGTTGAACCGGCACAGCATTTCACAGATTCCGGTCACGGATGAAACGGGGCATATTGTCGGCAGTTTGACGGACTCAACCGTTTTAAATCGACTCATTGAAGATCCATCAGTAAAAGACCTGCCGGTTAGTGAGGTTATGGACAAACCGTTCAAATTCGTGGGCTTGGACAATACTATCGATGCGCTCTCATCGCTCATCGACCGCGATAACAAAGCCCTTCTCGTTCGCGACGAAAAAGAACAAATTCACATTATCACCCAAGCCGATTTGCTGGCAGCCATGACGAGCTAGTGTAAAATAAATACTGATTAATGGATACATTATAATATTGATTTTTGTATCTTGCCCTAAATCATAAGGCTATGGTAACAGACGCAGTAACTCCGGAGATTGCCGCCCCACAGCAAATACCTTCCTACTTAATTTACGAAACGCTCAATGGACGCCCTTTATATCGGAAGGGTTATAAGGAGGTATTGGCCAAACGTAAAACTCCCGGCGAAATCATGGGTTGCAGTGACCTACAGGCTATTATTGTATCAGCTTTACACGCCTTTATTTACAATCATACCAATCGAAAAGCTTATTGGGTTGTAACCAATGAGCCAGGTTTACACATTCAATTAGGCGACAATTTATCCAATGACATTGCTGTTTACGAGAAAGAAAAGGTAACCGTAAAGGGCAAATTCTTCGATGTAGCCCCCAAGGTTGTGGTAGAAGTCGATATCAAGGTAGATCTCGAAGCCTTTCCAGCGATGGAGCAGGATTACATCTACGAAAAAACACAGGCAATGCTCAATTTCGGAACAGAGCGTGTTATCTGGATTACCACTAAATCTAGAAAAGTATTTGTTGCCACAAAAGACGAACCCTGGATTACGCTTAATTGGGACGCTACCATACCTGTTCTGGACGCTGTAACGCTCAATGTAGCAGCTATTCTTACCGAAGAAGGAGTCCTTTAAAATGTATGATGTATGATATAGGATGTGTTTTACCACCAGCTAATCATACATCCTATATCATACATATATTCTACCGCCGATTATCCCCTCCTTCAATCATACTCAAATAACTCATGTAGCGGCTTTCGGCAATTTCGCCCTCGGCAACAGCTTCTTTAATAGCGCAGCCGGGTTCGTTGAAGTGCAGACAATTGTGAAAACGGCACTGATTCAGGCGGTCGCGCATTTCGGGGAAATAATGGCTGACTTCCTCTTTCGAGGTATCCATCAAGCCTAGCTCTTTAATGCCCGGTGTATCAATAATGAACGTATCAGGACTCAATTCGAACATTTCGGCAAAAGTCGTTGTGTGAACACCTTTATTGGCAAAAGACGAAACTTCGCTGGTACGCAGGTTTAACTCGGGCGCAATTGCATTGACGAGCGATGATTTCCCTACTCCCGAATGGCCAGATAACAAGGTGACTTTATGATCGAGTAATTGCCGAAATGTATCAACACCTTCACCTTCCGTTGCCGAGGTAGCCAGACAGTTGTAGCCAATTTGCTCGTATAAATCCATAATTTCCTGCTGAGTCGCGAGCCCTTCCTCACTCAGTATGTCCGATTTATTAAAAACGATGGTGGTCGGGATACGAAACGACTCTGCCGACACCAGAAAACGGTCGATAAATCCCAATGAGGTACGCGGCATAGCCAGGGTCGCCAGCAACACAGCCTGATCGAGATTGGCTGCCAGAATATGCCCATGTGCCGTTTTGTGCACCGACTGCCGAATAATGTAATTCTCCCGGGTATCAATATCCGTAATGACCACCGTATTTTCAGCCTCATCCTCGACCTCAAATGCTACCCGGTCACCTACCGCAATAGGGTTAGTGACCTTAAGCCCCTTAATTTTGAATTTACCCTTTAACCGACCCTGATAGATATGACCATCTGCGTTACGAACATCGTACCAGGAACCAGTTGAGCGTATGACTAAGCCTTTTTGCAATGCTTAAAGAGTGAAAGAGTGAAACAAAGCGAAAGAGTGAAACCGGGTCGCCGGTACGGAGTGAAAGAGTGAAAATTGGCATGTACCCACTTGACACTCTTTTACTCTTTCGCTCTTTTGCTCTTTAATGTATTTACAACCTGCATAACCTTAGCCGTTGCCCCAACGTTCCTTAGCACATAATTGCGGCTCACTTGAGCGGCTTCTGATGGGTTAGCATATTGCTTTTCAAAAGCAGTCATCAATTCCGTTGTACTACTGATAGGGAAAGCGGCCCCTTCCGCAGCCAAATCGACGGCCTCCTGATACTTGGCATAATCAGGCCCCCAAAACAAGGAAACACCAAAGGTGGCGGCCTCCAGACTATTGTGCAATCCTTGCTTGAACGCCCCGCCAATGTAGGCAAACTCACCGTATTGATACAAAGAGGATAACATACCAACATTGTCGATGAAAAGAACATCGGCCTGAATAACACTCGTTTCGTCAGTTTGTGAAAAGCGGACCGAGGCTTTTGTCAGTTGTGTCCGCCAGCGTTCGATTTCATCATCGTGAATTTCGTGCGGAGCGATAATCGCTTTTAAAGGTTTATCGAACGTATTCAGAAATGGAATCAGTACATTCATGTCTTCCGGCCAGGCACTCCCAACCACAATCAATGGTTTATCGGCTTTAAATGCCCGTGCGATTGCAATTTCTTTTTTCGCAGCTGCAACTTCAGCCACCCGATCAAAGCGGGTATCGCCTGCGAGGGTTACGTTGGTGATACCAATCGTTTTTAGTAAGTCGACCGACTCCTGATTTTGCACCAGAATGTGGTCGAAATACGCTAACATCCGTCGATAGAAGCCACCATAAGGTTTGAAGAACAGCTGACTGGGGCGGAAAATAGCCGAGAACGAAATAACCGGAACATTGGCCTGTTTTAACTCGTAGAGGTAATTGTGCCAGAATTCATACTTGATAAAAAACGCAATATATGGTTTCACCAGATCAACGAATTGGCGCGCGTTGGCAGGCGTATCGGCAGGCAGATATAGGACATAATCAGCTCCGTCATAATCCTTACGAACTTCATAACCCGATGGCGAAAAAAAGGTAAGGAGAATGTTATGACCTGGATATTGTTTTCGAAAAGCTTCTATAACGGGCCGCCCCTGTTCGAACTCGCCAAGCGAGGCCGCATGAAACCAGGCAATCGGCTTTTTGTTTCCAGCCAATTGATCCTTTACTTTGGTAGCCCAATCGCGCCGACCCTCGACCCACTTCCGGGCTTTGGGGTTAAAAGGGGCAATCAGGCTTAGCAATTGCTGAAAAACAAAAATACCTGTATTATAGAATCCCAAAAACAAGCTATTATGCGGTTGGTTATAGTAACAAAACTACACACTCTCAATCAAACCACCTGATTTATGAAAACCTACGACACGCTGACAGAAGCTATCGACGATCTACGCAATCAAGGTTTTACAAAGGACTATAACCTTAAGTCTGACCACCTGCATTGCCAACCCGACGACATCATTTTACGTCCTGCCGATTTTGACATCGTTAGCGTTTATCGCTTCGAAGGCATGACCGATCCTGGCGACGAAACGGTTTTGTATGCGGTTGAAGCAAAAAACGGGAACAAAGGAACATTAGTTGATGCGTATGGTGCTTATTCAGAATCTATTTCAACCGAAATGGCGGAAAAACTCCGTTACACCCCTGAGAATTAGCGAACTTTTTAGCGTCAAATACGCTTTTACGTCAACAGAATGTATGTTGATACAATGAACTGGAACAAACTAACGAGTGAAGCTCAACTTGATACTATAAAAGCAGAGTCGGCGAAGCATCCAATTCTGATTTTCAAACATAGCACGAGCTGCTCGATAAGCCACATGGCACTTAGCCGTATGGAGCGCAATTGGAACGATCAACTTGGCGTTAAACCGTATTATCTGGATCTGCTGGCCAACAGACCCATATCTAAGGAGATCGAGAATGTATTTGGGGTTGAGCACGAATCGCCACAAGTACTACTGATTCGCAATGGTGAGTGCGTTTATGATGCTTCTCACATGGCCATCTCGTTTGCTGGTTTACAGCAGGCAGTATGATCCAAGTATTGGTAGCGAGGAGTTAGAAGAGAGGAGGGCTGACGCAAAAATATAGATGCATCAGCCCTCCTCTCTTCTAACTCCTCGCTACTTTATTCTTTCAATGTAATTTTTGCCCGATGGCAAACTCCACCAATCGGCGGGTTAAATTTTGATACACTGACCTCAATAGCTTCTAAGTCAGCGTATTTCGCCTTGATATTCCGAATAATCTGATGGGCAATATGCTCAAGAAGCCGTGCAGGTTGCTGCATAACGGCCACAGTAATCTGATATAGATCCATGTAATTCACAGTAGCGCTTAGCCGATCACGCTCGGCGGCTTCTGAGAAGTCGGCAGTCACGATGATATCTACAGAATACTTATTGCCAATTTTCTGCTCCTCATCGTAAAAACCGTGGTAGGAGAAAAATTCAAGGCCTTCTAAAGCAATTGTTCCCATAGGTAAGGCGGGTTTCTACCCGCCATACATTAAATCTGGTCGAAAAATGAGCCGCTTTTTTTATCCTGTGCCTCCTCTGTAGCTTCATTCAAAGCGACCTCTGGCTCAGGCGTATTCACTTCAGCCAGAACAGATTCGGGCGAGCTTTGATCAAGGGTCGATTTTACCTCTGCAACGGCTTCACTCGTTTCCGATTGAGTTGCCTCAACAGCCTCGTCTAATTTCTCAGCAATAGTTTGATCTTCCGGAATTGCCTCAGGCACAAATTGATCCCGTTCGATGAGATGAGGTAGCTCCGTAGCGTCGCTGGCAACAGGCGCTGCAGGCGCTTCATTAGCTGTTTCGGCCTTATGTGCTTCCTCCTGTTTCAGTTCCTCTTTAATCTGCGTAGAGACTTCGTCAATCTTCCCTTTCAGATTCTGTTTATTGAACTTCTTCTCAAACCGCTCAACACTATCAACCGCGTTATGAGCCAGGGTACGTATCTGGGCCGCCAGGTTTTCTTTATAACCTTCTAACGCCTTAAAATCATGTTCCAGTGATTTCAGGTCATTCAAAATATTATCTTTCAGATAGCGGGCCTGATTCTCAGCATCCTGCACCATTAGCGCTGTTTTTTTACGAGCATCGGCCAAAATATCTTCCGCCTTTTGCTTGGCTTCATTGACATATTTTTCGCCCGCATTATTCGCCTGTTCAGTAATCTGCGCACTATTCTCTTCTGCCGATTTCAGTGTGCGGAACAGGGTCATTTCTATTTCTTTCAACTTGCCTAGCTCTTTTTCGGCCAGTTCAAGCTGCATTTTTAACATTTTATATTCGCCAGTGACACGCTCCCATTCTTGAGAGAGCGAAACCAGAAATGCGTCAACATCTTCGGTTCTATAACCGCGCAAGCCCTTCTCAAATGTGTGCTGCCGGATTTCGATGGGCGTGATTTTCATTGGTGCGCTTCTTGTTTTAATGAGTTACTGATTATCAGATAAAGGTGAAATAACAGCCATTCTACGGATTTTACAAAAAATAGGCAGAAAAATAGCCGATTCCTATTTAGTCACAATTGATTAGCTCAATTTCCATACCGAAATTGTTCGATCATCGCTGCCCGAAAGAAGTTGTTGAGAATCTACCCAAAGTAACTTATTGACTGATGTTCCATGCCCAGCATGGCGTGCCCGATCAACAACTTTTAATAATTGATAGGTCTCGGCATCCCAGATTTTAATGGATTTGTCCATACTAGCCGTTGCTAACAAACGATTATCAGGGCTGAATGCCAGATGATTGATCGCAAACATATGGGCCACAATATCGCTGTGTAATGTATACCCCTTTTCTACATCCCATATTTTCAAATGGGCATCACGGCCTGCCGTAAGTAAGTAGCGGAAATCGGGTGAATAGGTAATAGTGAATACCGAGTTCGCATGGGCTGGTATAACTTTTTTGAGGCTGTGACTTAGCAAGTCAAAAATACGAACCACATTGTCGCTATAACCAACCGCAAATTCTCGCTCAACAGGATTTATAGCGATTGACCGCGCCGATTGCTCGGATGCTTTCAGGTGTTTTCTATTGACTAGTTGATCTGTATCGACAACGGCCACAACACCATCCGAAAGGGCAATAAAAGCATCATTTTTATAGAATTTAACATCGAAAATAGCCGACGACGTTAATTTCAATGAGGCCACTTCCTTTTTTTCGACCGGATCAATCACATGAATGCCTTCGTAATTCTGACCAACCCACAACAAACCGCTAGCTGGATTTAAGGCTAAAGCATAAACCGATGCCGGTACAGTTGCAATTAATTCGCCAAGGTCAGGGCGATCGAGTCGCCACCGCACTACGTTCCCATCGCCACCTGTCGAAAAAAAACGCTCTGGAGATGCACTGCCTTCGAGTGCATAAATGGGTTCACGATGCCCTCCAAATGTATCTATTTTCTCTACAACCACCTTTTTGATAGTCCTGCGAGAACTATTTGTTATGTATAACGAACGGCCTAAACAATCAACATTGAACGTCAAAGGTCGTTAAACCTTTGGCCGATTTCAATGATGACGAAATGTTAAGAAAAATCACACGGATTACAGGTCAAATCAAGCAGTAAACGCTAATCTATTCAATCGTAAATACCCGCTCGAAAATAAAAAGACAGTTGCGTGAAATGCTGGTCGAGTATCGTATTTAACGATCATATCCTCAGGCTATTTTCGAGACATGGTAAGTCGTAGTTTTGTTACCTGTTGCTACCATCATTTATGACATAAAGCAAACTGTACTGTTTATGAAGTGGATCACACGAGAACGGCCCAAAATTGACCGTCTGGCTTGCCCGTGGCTCATCAAGCGATTTATTGACCCAGAAGCGGACATTATTTATGTACCAGAAGATCAGGTAATTCAACAGGCCCAGGAGCTAAAGGCTATTCCCTTCGATGTACCCAATGTTGAATACACCCATTACGAAGATCGCTGCACATTCGATTATTTCCTCCAAAAACATGCCCTTACAGACTCGACTTTGCACGCAATGGCTCCCATTGTTCGCGGGGCCGATACCGATGATCATGCCTTGTCAGCACAATCTGCTGGTCTGTGGGCTATTTCGGCGGGTTTATCATTCAATATCCAGGATGACCAGCAATTATTAGCTCAGGGGATGGTCATTTATGATGCACTCTATAGTTGGGCTAAACATTTGCAAACTGTCAAGCACACCCAAAGCCCTACTGAACGACTGTTGTTGGAAGTATTACATGCCTATCTCAACCGTGAAGACAAACGAAAATCACCCGTCTGGGTAAATGACTTAAAGGAATTAATTCAGGATCAGATAGATACCAATCTAACGTTGAGTCTAACCGAATTATCGGAAAATTTAGCGATCAATCCGACCTATGTATCCCGAACCTTTGCCCGCTATTTCGATAATCTTTCCTTTGGCGAATATATTCGCAAGTTAAGGATCGAGAAAGCACTGCAATTGCTAGAAACAACTACCTACAATCTAACTGAAATCGCTTACCTAACTGGTTTCTCAGACCAGAGCCATTTTACCCGTATTTTCAAAAAACAGATTGGGCAGAATCCTTCTCAATATCGAAAAAATAGACTAAAAGGTAAAGCAGATACAAAAGGTTAAATTCGTTCTATTTCAGGTCTGACCATCGGCGTATCCTTGTGCCAAAACTGATACGTCAATTATGAATCGGATTGCCTACAGCCCCAACCTGACCAAACTAAGTAAGGATTATCTATTTACCCATCGTACTGCATTCATCTTCGGAATGCTACTTTGGTATCTGAGTATAACCATCTCTTTTGCCCAGACACTCCCCCCGCCAACCTATCCCCGTGTAGTTGGCTATCTCGGCATTGTCCATCCACTGTTGACAATTGATGAGAGTGGTTCTGAATTCAACTTTAAGGATCATTATGTAGTCGGTTTCCCAATCGGCTTGAACCTGTGGAAAAGCAAACAGATTGGCTTTTCAGTCGAAGTAGTACCCCTTATTCGAGCACAGGATGGCACCAGTCGTGTAGCCAATGTGCTGTTTCACCCCGGTGTTCTGGTCAATCTGGGGCATGATTTTACGTTTGCCGGGCGGCTGGCGTTTGAAACATCAGGCCGGTACGGCGTGACTCCAGTACTCAATAAAATTGTTCGGCATGGTCAGACGTTCAACTACTTTGTAGCCATACCTTTACCGGTGCGTTTTGGTAACGATCGGCCTATCTCAGCAACAGTTAGTTTTCAGTTTGGCATCGTTTTCTAGCCCGTTACTTGGTAAGCTTTGAACAACTTAATTTAAACTATAACAGCCCAATGAAACGAAGAAATTTCTTGCAAACCGCAACGGCAATTGGGGCTATTCCTCTCTGTGGAGGGCCATCAGATCGTGGCGAATTCTTTCTAAAAACACCGGACTTATCGGTTGAAGATCAAGGCAGTATTGTAAGTGCTTTAGGAAAGAAAGGCGTCTACATTGAAGCTCAGGCAACCTACACCGTGCCATTGCCCCGTAATGATCTGAAGGTGACGATCAAAGGTGATTCGGTACCGACTCCGTTCGGCTTTGGTGGCTGGGTTTCGTTTAAGAAAACGCTGGACGGCAAACAAACCGTCATGATGAGTGATACAGTACTATTGGAAGAAGAAGTAAATCCATTAATCGACGCCACTCATGCAGCTGGTTTGGAAGTGGGAGCTATCCATAACCATTTTTTTTACGAGCAACCACGCATTTTTTACATGCACATACACGGTATGGGCAACACAGCGGAGCTAGCAAAAAAATATGCGGAGGCTATTAAAAATACGAAGCTATTTCCGGCCAATCAGCCCCAAACAGCCATCTCTGCTTTAACAACGGCACAGACAGGCAAAGAGTTGTTCGACCTCCCCGCTCTCGACACGTTAGTACAATACAAAGGTGTCGTAAATGGCCCCACCTACAAATACACGGTTGGAAGGGAGGACGTACAAATTGTGGCTATGGGCGCTGAGATGACAGCCGCCATTGGCCTAAACTCTTGGGCATCATTGACTGGCAAACAGGATGCCGCGCACATTGCGGGAGATATTGCCATGCTAGAGGGAGAAGTGAACAACGTAATCAAGGTTTTACGAAGCCACAAACTTGAAGTCGTAGCCATTCACCATCACATGCTGGGCGAAAAGCCACGGACTGTTTTTCTACATTACTACGGGCGTGGTCCTGCACTCGAATTAGCCAAAGGATTTCGAGCTGCACTCGACCAGTTAGGAAAACCGAGTAGCATGAAACATTAGCCCTTAACGCCATTTCAACCGATGAAACTACAGGCTTCTTACTCACGAAATGACTTAGTGCGCTACTTTGCCCGTTTGGGTACGCTGGGATTTGGTGGGCCACCCGCTCTAGTCAGTGCCATGCATCGCGATTTAGTGGTTGAACGAAAGTGGATCACAGAGGACGAATACCGGGAAGGTATGGCATTGGCGCAATTAGCCCCCGGCCCCCTAGCGGCTCAGCTAGCCATCTATCTTGGTTATGTACATTATGGTGTTTTAGGGGCTACGCTGGTAGGTGTGGCCTTCGTACTGCCTTCGTTTATTATGGTGGTAGCATTGGGTTGGGCCTATCAACAATTTGGGGGCTTGCCCTGGATACAAGCCCTATTCTATGGTATTGGAGCTGCCGTAATTGGCATTATTACTATTGGCGCCTATAAACTGACGACCAAAACTGTAGGAAAAGATCAACTTAGCTGGGTGTTATTTCTGATATCCACCATTGCCACCGCTATCACAGAATCAGAATTGTTGTGGCTTGTTTTGGTGTCCGGGGTAATTTATTGGCTGGTGAAAGCAAAACCCCAATTTAGGCGGTTCGGTGCGGGAAATAGTATCATTCCATTTTTACCGCAACTTCAAGATATCCCTACTGATTCTACCCTTTGGAAGTTAGCTATTTTCTTTGTCAAAGCAGGGACCTTTGTTTTTGGGAGTGGGCTAGCCATAGTCCCGTTTCTGTATGGTGGGGTGGTCAAAGAATACGGCTGGTTGACAGAGCAACAATTTTTGGACGCGGTGGCTGTGGCCATGATTACACCCGGCCCTGTGGTTATTACTGTTGCTTTTATTGGCTATTTGGTGGCTGGTTTTCCGGGGGCTTGTGTCGCAGCTTTAGCCACGTTCCTACCTTGTTACTTATTGACGATTCTGCCTGCACCTTATTTCAAACGCTGGGGTAAAAATCCAAATATTAAAGCATTCGTGGACGGAATCACCATTGCAGCTGTCGGAGCCATAGCAGGGGCGGTGATTATACTCGCTCGCCGTCAATTAATTGACATACCAGCCCTTGTAATTGCTTTGGTAACTGTTGGGCTACTTTATCGTTTTAAGAAATTGCCTGAACTAAGCATCATTGGAGCAGCGGCCGTAGTGGGTTTGCTTCTACGCTACATTATGTAAGCAATAGATCAAGTGGTTAGGGGAACCACTACTGTAAATATGTCAGGGCCATTCACAGTTAATCCTTTCTTTTTCCCGAACGTCTTCCGACTTTTGGTTTGTGACTTTACAACTAACCATAAACACCGACTGTGTAGCGGTACTCCAGGCCATTACCGAAGATGAACCAACACTTCGGATCGGTTTGCCATTAACTAGTGTAGAGCGCGAAGAATTAGAGCGTATCACCCACCCGGCTCAACGGGTTGAATGGTTGGCCTGCCGAGTAGCCATTCAGCAATTGATCGAAGCACAAGGACAGACTTATCAGGGCTTACAAAAGGACGAGTTTGGGAAACCATCTCTCATTGGCACGCCCTGGCATATTTCGCTATCACATACCAGCGGTTGGGCAGCTGCTGCCTTACACAGATCCAGACCCATCGGAATTGATATTGAACCTATTAGAGAGCAGTTCAGGCGAGTTGTACCTCGTGTTTTATCGGCCGATGAGATTGCTCACGCCGATAATAATCCGAATCGATTAGCAGTGTATTGGTGCGCCAAAGAAGCTCTGTATAAACTCTATGGAAAACGGCAGCTTACTTTCCGCGAACACTTACACGTTGAACCCTTCGCCGATAACGCCGAACAACTCATTGGTCACGTACGATTGCCCGATCATGAAGAACAGTTGACAATCAAGTGTTTTCAGGCTGGACCGGGATTGCTGGCTGTGGCCTATTAAGTTATAAAGTGTTAGCGTTGTAAGGTTATAAAGTTGGCTACCGCATGCATTAACTTTATAACCTTACAACGCTAACACTTTATAACTTTCATCACCGTTGCGTGTAATCGGATAGCGGCAAACCATCGCCATCGTCTCGAACGGCATTAAGAATCTGTTCAACCTCACGTACACGTTCAGTATCTCCATTTTTTTCAAACGCCAACATCAAATTTCGCAGCACTCGCCGAACAATATCAGCGTTGGTGCAAGGCTGATAAAACGTATCTAATCGTTTGATATTTAATTGATCAATGTATTGGTCAATATCTTTGGTCGTAAAGACTAATCCTCGGTTAAAAACATTGATATAAAACTGAACGCCACTATTGTTTTTATACGTGAGCACAAACAAATTAGGCAGATTAACGCCATAAACGGGTAGATTCAATCGTTTGGCAACCAGCATATAGAGTACACAAAGTGTAATAGGATTCCCCCGGCGTGACTCCAGTACCTGATTGATCATGGAGTTGGCAGGCGAGTGGAAATGCTTTGTATTAGGCGCAAACTTTAGCTTAGTAAAAAAGGCAGTATTCATTGCCTTAATCTGCTCGTCGGGATGCATATCGGGTTTAAAATCTACCCAAACGTCGTAGAACAACTGCTCAACATCCTGTTTAAGTTTTTTGAGCGAAAGGTCAGGGTATTGATAGGTTGCTACGATCCAAAGCCCCTCGAGCACATCCATAGCTCCGCCATTTTTCCAGTCGCGCATACGATCCAGAACCGATTCATATTGCAGGTCATGGATAATCTCTTCAATGCGTTTTTGAAGGGCCGAATTGAAACTTCCCTCCCATTCGGTTTCTAAAAACGGAATCATTTGTCCGCCTATTTCCCGAATGCGCTGTTCAACATGCTCTACAACTTCCTGATCCTCGTCGTCCAACAGCGAAATAAGAGCCTTCAATTCATTGTCGTTCATTTGTTTGTGCCGCTTTTTGGGATAGCCCTTGAATAAATACTGCTTTCGTAAACCTTTTGAATATACTACTTTTGTCTGGTTATACGAGTCGCTATACTAAAGTAATAACAAAATTTTTATAAAAAACGGTTTGACTTCCACAGGCAATACTCCCAAAATTCTGGTGACTGGCGGGGCCGGTTTCATTGGTTCCCATACCGTTGTGTCATTAGTCGAAGCCGGTTTTGAACCGGTCATTGTCGATAACTTTTCCAACTCCGAACGCTCAGCACTTGATGGACTGCGGGCCATTCTGGGACGAGATGTAACGTGCTACTCCGTCGATTGTAACGATCCCGTTGCTATGGACGATATCTTCCAGAAAGAAACGCCAATTGGTGTTATTCACTTTGCGGCTTTCAAAGCGGTTGGTGAGTCGGTCGCGAAACCACTGAAATATTATCGAAATAACCTTGATCCGTTAATGCTGCTTCTGGAGTTAATGCCGAAGCACAACATAAAAAACCTCGTATTTTCGTCGTCCTGTACGGTTTATGGCCAGCCCGAAGAGCTACCTGTAACCGAAGAAACACCCCGACTTCCGGCGCAGTCGCCCTACGGTAACACCAAAGCGATTGGTGAAGATATACTCCGGGATGCTATACAGGCTCAAATACCGGTTAGGGTGCTGGCTCTCCGTTACTTCAATCCAATTGGTGCCCACCCTTCTGCTCAAATTGGTGAATTACCCTTAGGTGTTCCTGCTAATTTGGTGCCGTTTATCACACAAACAGCCGCTGGCATCCGCTCTAGCCTAACGGTGTACGGTGATGATTACAATACGCCAGATGGCACGTGTATTCGCGACTATATCGATGTGATGGACCTTGCCGATGCCCATGTGCAGGCCTTACGAAAATTAAATGAGGCTACTGCCGACGCCAGCTACGATGTTATTAATATTGGCACAGGACGTGGTGAAACCGTTTTGAACGTTATCAAGACGTTTGAACAGGCAACCGGCGTCAACGTAAACTATGCTATCGGCCCCCGCCGACCTGGTGACGTTGAGCAAGTTTACGCCGATGTCTCTAAGGCAAATAATGTGTTAGGCTGGACAGCTCGTCGTACCTTAGCCGAGTCATTGCGGGATGCATGGCAGTGGCAGCAGAAAATTAGTTTGTAATTTGTAGCCAAAAATTTGACGCTGTTTATCAGTCCACTTATGAGTTTAATTGTAAGCTCATAGTTTGAACTACAAAGCACAAAGCACAAACTTCAATTTATCTAAAATGAAACTTCTTATCACTGGCGGTGCTGGCTTCATCGGATCGCATGTTGTTCGGTTATTCGTTACAAAATATCCGGAATATCAGATTTACAATCTCGATGCGTTGACCTATGCGGGGAATCTGGCCAATCTGTCAGATATCGAACAGGCACCGAATTATACGTTTATTAAAGGCGACATTACCGATGCCAAATTCCTGGAGGATATGTTCGCCGAAATGTCATTCGATGGAGTCATTCACCTGGCGGCAGAGTCGCACGTAGATCGCTCGATTACTGATCCAATGTCGTTTGTGATGACGAATGTGGTTGGAACAGTAAACCTGCTCAATGCGGCTAAAAATAGCTGGAAAGGTGCCTACGAAGGAAAACGCTTCTACCATGTCTCGACCGACGAAGTGTATGGCTCGTTGCATAATCCCGAAGATTTCTTCACTGAAGAAACGCCTTATGATCCACAATCCCCGTATTCAGCGTCAAAAGCAGCGTCTGATCATTTTGTCCGGGCTTACGGCAATACCTACAAACTACCCGTTGTATTATCGAACTGCTCGAACAACTACGGTCCGAATCACTTTCCGGAAAAGCTCATTCCGTTGATGATTCATAATATCCAGACCAACAAGCCATTACCCGTATATGGTAAAGGCGAAAATGTACGGGACTGGTTATTTGTCGTTGATCATGCTCGTGCGATTGATGCCGTTTTCCATACTGGGAAACTAGGTGAAACGTACAACATCGGCGGCTTCAACGAATGGAAAAACATTGATCTGGTCCATTTGCTGTGCCAGATTATGGATCGTAAACTAGGTCGTCCAGAAGGCACTTCGGCGCAACTTATTACTTACGTGACAGATCGCGCTGGCCATGACCTCCGCTATGCCATCGACGCGAACAAAATCATGAAGGAGCTGGGCTGGCAGCCTTCGCTTCAGTTCGAAGAGGGTCTTGAGAAAACGGTTGATTGGTTCCTGGCGAATCAGGAGTGGCTTGACAACGTCACGTCGGGAAATTACCAGAGCTATTACCAGGGAATGTACGCGAATAGATAAATTGTGAATGAATAAATTAATGAGTGAATGAGTGAATGAGTGAATGTGCGAATCGCTGACGCAAAACTATGCGGCCAGATGTTATTCGCTCATTCACTCATTCACTCATTCGCTCATTCACAAACCATGAAAGGAATTATTCTTGCCGGAGGCTCTGGCACACGTCTTCATCCGCTTACGCTCGCTGTCTCGAAACAGTTGATGCCGGTCTATGACAAGCCGATGATTTATTACCCGCTCTCGATTCTGATGCTGGCGGGCATCAATGAGATTCTGATTATCTCGACTCCCCATGATCTACCCCATTTCGAAAAACTACTTGGCGATGGTACGCGTCTGGGTTGTCAGTTTACGTATGCCGTTCAGCCGAGTCCTGATGGATTAGCACAGGCTTTCATTATTGGCGAAGAATTTATTGGCGAGGACAAAGTTGCGCTCGTATTGGGCGATAACATATTCTATGGATCAGGTTTATCGAAGCTGCTTCAGTCGAATAATGATCCCGACGGGGGCGTCGTTTACGCGTATCAGGTACACGATCCAGAACGCTATGGGGTAGTTGAGTTCGATGAGCATTTTAACGTGTTATCCATCGAAGAAAAGCCTGAGAAGCCCAAATCGAACTATGCCGTACCTGGGCTGTATTTCTATGACAACGAAGTTGTTGAGATTGCCAAAAACATTAAACCATCCCCTCGCGGTGAGTTAGAAATTACTGATATAAACCGAGTGTATCTGGAGCGAGGCAAGTTGAAAGTTGGCGTTCTGGACCGTGGTACTGCCTGGCTTGACACCGGCACATTCGAATCGTTGATACAGGCAGGGCAATTCGTTCATGTTATTGAAGAACGGCAGGGATTAAAAATCGGCTGTCCTGAAGAGATTGCCTATCGAATGAAGTTCATTACAGCTGATCAACTGGCTACAATAGCGCAACCTTTGGTCAAAAGTGGCTACGGTGCTTATTTGTTGAACTTGCTGAAATAAAGGAAAGCAAGAAGCACAGTTCATTTGTATAAAAGCAATAAAAAACGCCGGGGCATTGCTCCGGCGTTTTTATCTTAACCTAACCTATGAGAAATATCATTGCTAATGACGGACTTACGAAAGGAAACCATCAGCATGCCACAAAGGTAATTGATGAGTCAGGAGTCATTTGAGCGAAGAAACACCGATTTTGGGCACTTAAGTTTAAATAGGCAAAAGTCCGCACTTTACTACGTAGAACTACGTATTGGCAAGTAAACTATTCGGCACAACTAATTAAAATACAGCAACTTACAAAATAAAACCAGGCTTATATACGTATTGACTACCAATCAAGTTACCGTATTTTAGCGTTGCTTTCCGACGATGTCCATTCCATACTAGCTTGTACTCTCTAAATTTCATTCCTTTTTCTCCAATGAGTGATTCTATTTTCCATGAAAATGCCGGGCGGTTTCTGAGCACGAAAGAAACCCACCCAATGAAAGAGGCTTATCGGGCCAGTAAATTAGCCTGTGGTCACAAAGAAAACGACTATACTCGCTCGGAGTTCTTCGGCATTAATCGCATCAGCGAACTACTTAAACAACCCGGTTGTGTAGGTATCCGTGTTCATTACGCTAATCGTTGGGAGGATGAAAATGGCAAACCTACCGAACATGGAAAAGGCAAGCTAAACCCACGTGTTTTATTAACGGGAGTAGATGCCCGTGGCAGAGACTTACCTGCTTATACTGGTACAGGAGGTCTTAAAGATGACGGTGGAGATGGTACTAATGGTGGGACGGTAGGCGATGGCTATACTTGCCCACAACATTGTGGAGATAGTAATTAGACTATGTGGGAGCGGTTGCTAGATTTATGGGTAAAGTATCCTATTGATTTATTTTCTCATCTGAGTAGCTGTCTCCCTATTCTCTTTGGTGCAATTAGGCGTAGGAGCTTAAATAAAAATGCCATTTATATATGGCTGTTTTTTGTTTTTTGTTTTTCTAAAGATACCTACGCCCTTTGGCATGCCTTATATGCCCTTAATACATTTTATATTCAGAACTTAGAAACCGTTTTTCAAACGGTTTTAATAGGTTTAGTTTATTACTATTGCTTTGATACTCGTTTATCAAAACGAATTACGATTGGTTTAAGCTTATTATCCCTTTGTATTATAGTCTATGCTTATAATACTACAGAAGTGTCCATTATAGCTCTATCCACATTTCGTTTACTATCTATCAGTTTATCGTTAGCGTATTTCAACAAAATTTTAGTTGATATGCGCATTAGTAATGTATTGTTACATACTATGTTTTGGTTTAGTGCGGGGCTACTTCTTTATGCTTCAGGCACATTTTTTATTATGCTATTTAGTGAATATTGGTATAAAGATATAAATAAGGTTCCTGCCGAAGTATTTGATAAATATTGGAACGCAACTCAAATCCTGTTCATTTTTTTCTCCATATTGTCTGCTTATGGTTTATGGGTAAGTAAATACGATCAGGAAAATTTTATTTAGCTTAGCTAAGTGCCTAAAGCTTAGGCGCTGAAAGTTAAAAAAAACCTACTTAACGTTACCACTCACTCAATCCTTCGTATAAGCCGTTGACATTCAGACAGAGATTAGTCAACTTTACCTCATTCAGCTTGCGCGTGAACAAATAGTATGTCGATGGACGCTGGTTTTGTAATTGCTATTGGTACGGCTGTACTCCTGATGATGGCAGTGTTCATCATCATTTTTGTGGCCTATTATCAGCAGAAACAGGCGAAACAACAATTGGCATTTAAGGAATTACAGTCCCGCCACCGCCGGGACCTGATGGAAGCTACGTTTCGAGGACAGGAAGAAGAACGCAAACGACTCGCCGAAGATATGCACGATGGAATTGGCACAATGCTGTCGATTACCAAAATGAGCCTAAACCAGCTAGAGCAACAGCTAGGTGGTGAAGTACAAGTGGGCTTTCAGTTCCAGAAAACGCGCTCTATGATTGATGAAACGATGACCAACGTTCGGCGGATTAGTCGGAATCTGGTTCCTACTACACTAGAGCGATTTGGCCTGCTAGCTGCCCTCGAAGAACTCGCCGACCGAGCTACCGATAACGATACCGACGTTCAGTTAATTTACCCAGAACAAGAAACGCATTTTCCGCCAGCTTTCGAGCTGATGTTATATCGAATCGCTCAGGAGTTAGTCAATAACGCTATTAAACATGCTCGTGCACGGCACATTGTTATTCAGTTATTTAACTTCGAAAAAGAGATTCGATTGTCGGTTCTGGACGACGGGGTTGGCTTTGATTTCGATGCCGTTATGGAAAATAAACAAGGCGGCTTAGGTCTTCGTAATATTGAAAGCCGCTTGAATGTAGTCAATGGGCATGTAACCTTTGATGTAGCCCCTGGCCGAGGTTCGCAGATTCATATACAGGTTCATCTGCATGATGCACAGCCTGTTGATTTAATGAGTTAATTTGTTTGCTGGAAGCCGTTTTCTCCGACTCATTCAGTATCAGATACTAACTCTTCTTCCTCTATGCGAAAAATTAAACTGGCTCTTTGCGACGACCATACCCTGTTCCGCGTCGGAATGGCAACCATTCTTGGTCAGATTCATGATTTCGAATTGATTCTGGAAGCC
>NZ_BAAHBI010000014.1:40382-190979 GCF_054776755.1 Spirosoma litoris
AAATGCCAGTTATGGATGGTACTGCCACCGCCGACTATCTGCGCGATAATTATCCACTCGTTAAGATCGTTGTGCTGACGATGCACGACGAAGATCGGATGGTGCTTCATCTGCTGGAAAAAGGCGTCAGTGGCTACCTACTTAAAGATGCCGAAGCGGGCGAAGTGGAGAAAGCCATTCGGAAAGTAATTGATGAAGGCGTTTACCTGAATGAGTTTGTCTCGAAGGCCATGCTTCGTAAGATGACGAACAAACCAAATGTTGTCAAACCCGTCAATGCGTTTTACAACAGCAAAATTTTACTATCGGAGCGGGAAAAAGAAGTACTGACCCTGATCTGCGAAGGCCTTTCAACCAATGAAATAAGCGAAAAAATATTCCTTAGCCCCCGTACCGTTGAGGGCCACCGCCTACGAATTCTCGAAAAAACCGGCACGAAAAACACCGCCGGAATGGTCGCTTACGCATTCAAGAATAATCTGGTATGAGTTATACAGTTGAAAAGTTATAAGGTTGTAGAGTTGTAAGCTAGTGCACAAAAACTCTATAACCCTATAACTTTCCAACTATATAACTCCTTTCTAAAGGCTTCCCGTTTTTCCGCCGTCTACCGGAACATTTATGCCATTAATTGACGCGGCTGCGGGTGTACACAGAAAAGCTACTGCTGCCGCAACTTCCTCGGGAGTGGCAAAACGTCCTGTCGGAATTTCGCTTTCCATCTGCGTCGCTATTTCCTCCTCAGGCTTACCGGATGCTTTAGCGCGCATCGCCAATACGGCCTCTAAGCGTGCGGTTTGTGTATAACCTGGTAGTACATTATTGACCGTAATACCAAAGCGAGCAATTTCCAGCGACAACGTTTTGGCCCATTGCGCCACCGCGCCCCGAATGGTGTTCGAAACACCTAACCCAACAATAGGCTGCTTTACTGAGGTCGAAATAATATTGACGATACGGCCGTAACCCGCCCGCTTCATGGCTGGTACAACCGCCTGCACCAGTACCTGATTATTGAGCAGATGGTTATGAAAGGTTTGTACGAATTCATCGGCCTTGGCTTCAATCAAGGGGCCACCGGCCGGACCACCCGTATTATTAATCAGAATATGTAGATCGGGAAATTCCGACAGATGTTGTTCAATAGCTTGTGCCACTACGCCTGGGAGACTAAAATCAGCCACAATGTAACGATGCATCTGACCCTTTTCCGTCGATAGCTCTGTCAGGGTACTTTGTAAGGTTTGCTCGTTCCGAGCCATCAGGACAACATTAGCTCCGAGTAGCGCTAGTTCTATGGCTGTAGCACGGCCAATTCCTTGCGTACTGCCGCCCACTAAGGCCGTTTTACCAGTCAAATCAAGATTCATGAGCAATAAAGGGTTAATTTGTTTCGGCTGGGCCGAAACAAACATAGTAAACTACCAGTCATCAATACAAACAGGGAGTAAAGAAGGTAAAAACACCGCTAACGTAGTTTTACATCAACAAATTAGTAGTTTTGGCCAACTTTGAATCCAATAATAACCTTTGCATTTCAACATACCATGTCAAAATCGTTAATTATCGTGGTGGTTATCGCCCTCATTTTGGGCATGTATGGCTGTAGCTCTTACAACGGCCTGGTTCAGAATGATACCAACGTACAGGAAAAATGGGCGCAAGTTCAGACGCAGTATCAACGTCGATCCGATCTGATTCCTAACCTCGTTCGGACAGTACAGGGGGCAGCTAATTTTGAAAAAAGCACGTTAACGGCTGTTATTCAGGCGCGGGCCAATGCCACAAGCATCAATCTGAAAGCCGATCAGTTAACGCCTGAAAATATTCAGAAATTCCAGGCAGCCCAGGATCAGCTAAGTGGCTCCTTATCAAAATTGCTGGCCGTAGCTGAAAGCTATCCCCAATTGAAAGCCACGCAAAACTTCTCGGAGTTACAAGCCCAATTGGAAGGTACTGAAAACCGCATTTCTGTAGCCCGGAATGACTTCAACGGAGCGGTTAAAGAGTACAACCAATCGGTGCGTTCCTTCCCAAACAATATCTTCGCAGGTATTTTTGGCTTCCCCGTGAAAGGTTTCTTCGAAGCTTCGCAGGCAGCACAGAGCGCCCCAACGGTCCAGTTTTAATGGCACGGAGCAAGGTGCAGGGAGCAGAGATTTTCTGTTTTTTGCACTTCGCTCCATGCACCTTGCTCCATGCAAAAGAACCCTTTCACCTCCGACGAGCAACAGCGCATTGTGGAATCCATCCGACAGGCCGAAAAGGCGACATCGGGTGAAATTCGGGTGCATGTTGAAGCGCACTGTACTAAAGCCGATCCTGTAGAACGAGCCATTGAGGTTTTTGCTCAGTTAGGTATGCATCAGACTAAGGACCAGAACGGCGTACTTTTTTATCTTGCCTATACCGACCGCAAATTTGCAGTGGTAGGCGATACTGGAATCGATGCCAAAGTGCCCTCCGACTTCTGGGAAAGCACGAAGAACCTGCTCCGTACCCATTTTGCAGCTGGAGCCTATGCCGAAGGGTTAAGCCGTGGCATTGAACGGGCCGGGCAACAGTTAAAACAGTATTTTCCTTACGCCAGCGACGATACTAACGAACTCGCCGACGATATTTCGTTTGACTGATACTGCCGTGAATGTACTCCCTTTTGTTAATTCAATTACACGATTTGTTCGGTTTGGCCTACTCGCTGCCTTATTGAGTATGCCTGCCTATTTACAGGCGCAAGACACGGCAACCGATAATGGTGCCAATACGGCTATTCCCGATAAGCCCAATCCACCTCGTTTGGTCAATGACTTCGTAGGCATTTTGAGCAGTACGGAGCGTTCGCAATTAGAGCAGAAATTACGGGCTTACAACGACTCGACATCTACCCAGATTACCATTGTTATTGTGAAAACCACGGAACCCTATCCCATTGGCGATTTCGCCTTTCAGGTGGGCCGAAAATGGGGAGTTGGCCAAAAAGATAAAAACAATGGGTTAGTGCTTGCCTGGGCTACCCAAACACGCAAAATCTTTATTGCACCCGGTTATGGTTTAGAAGGAGCCATTCCTGACGCTATTGCCAAACGAATTATCACGAATGTCATCGTTCCGGCCTTCAAGCAGGAACAGTATTACCGAGGTCTGGATGATGCGACAACCGAGATCATTCAACGAGCCAAAGGCGAATATAAAGGCGATCCTGCGGCTAACACTGGCGATGACGACGGGGGAAGTGGCATTTTCGTTGCCCTGATTATCTTTCTTATCATCATTTTCATCATCATACGTCGAAACCGGGGCGGTGGCAATAATCGCAATCGTGGAGGTGGCTGGGGTGGCCCTATTTTCTTACCAACACCAGGCTGGGGAAGCTCGGGCGGTAGTGGCTGGGGCAGTGGTGGTGGCGATAGTGGCGGTGGATTTGGCGGATTTGGGGGCGGTAGTTTTGGGGGCGGTGGTGCTGGTGGAGACTATTAACTTCGCCTGTATGTACCTCACTAATAGCCGGTAAACAGACTTAACAGGCCGTTCAACGAAAAAATACTGTTGTTTTCATGCGGCATAGCTTACTTTGGTAGAGTAAGCTATGCTTTTTTATGTTGCCTATTTTTATCCGCCAGAGTCTATTTCTAGTCTTTCTTCCAGTTCTCTCCTTCGCGCAAACCAATCCAGTTGTTCCAACGACCGCACAATCGGACGTTGCAGTACCAGACACCATTCGAAATAGTACAGCTGAACAGGATGGTCAGAACCAGCAGTCATCATCAGGGCAGGCCATTATTTTTGCTCCTTCTCCAAAACGAAAGATCATTAAAGCCGTTGAGATAAGCGATAAGCTCAGAATTGACGGATACCTGAATGAAGCAGATTGGCAACGAGCAAAGCCCGTAAATCGCTTTATACAGGTCGATCCTGCTCAGGGCAAGCGCGCCAACTTCGATACTGATATACGAGTTCTTTACAATCGCCATTTTCTCTACATTGCCGCTATTAATTATGATTCGTTAGGCCGCAAAGGGCTTCGGGCACCGAATTTCAAGCGCGATTTTTCGGCAACGGCACATGATCTGTTCGGGGTAGTTATTGATGGCTTCAACGACAAGCGGAATGCCATGACATTTTCCACAAATCCCTACGGCACCCAGCGGGATTTGCTTTCATTCGATGATTTATTGAGCGATATCGACTGGGACGGTTTCTGGAAAGTGCGCACCAGTCGTACCGATTCGGGTTGGGTAGCAGAGATGCAGATTCCCTGGCAGACGCTCCGGTATGCTCGTTCAGCCGATTCTACCCAATCGTGGGGCATAAATTTTTTTCGCCGACGGCGCTATTCGAATGAGTTATCGGCCTGGTCTCCTTATCCAAGAGCGTTTACATCCAGTCGGGTAGCCTATGCCGGGTTAATCACCGGTTTAAAACCTCCTCCACCCTCGCCCAATATCCGTATCCAGCCTTATTTACTAATCAGCGACGATCGCTTTAATGGAACTGAAGTCGGGTATAGTCAAAAGGCAGGCATTAAACTCGGGGGCGATTTAAAATGGGCGATCAATCCTAATACTGTTCTTGACTTGACCCTGAATACTGATTTTGCACAAGCCGATGTCGATCGTCAGGTTAATAACATAACGCGCTTTTCGGTGCTCTTTCCCGAACGACGAGCGTTTTTCCTGGAAAATGCCAGCCTGTTTGGTGCAGGCTTACCGGGCAATAAAGACACGGGCGAAGGAGGAAGCATGATTATTCAACCTTTCTTCAGCCGAACCATTGGCCTCGCCACGCTCCCCGATGGTACCAGCGCCCCTGTACCGATTGATGCGGGAGCCCGCATTGTTTATCGCTCGCTAAACCGAAATTACGGTGGTATGTTCGTCAGACAACGGGGTATTCCCGGAAGCCCAACCACCGATTTTATTGTGGGGCGTTACAGCGAAAATGTGGGGCGTCAGAATCGGATTGGCGGACTAGTAACACTTAAAAACGTACATGCAACCGATAGCTCAAACGGTCGCCAAAATGGCACAATCGCACTTGACGGCTTCTTTCGGCTGAGCCAGACCTTAGCTTACAATGCTATGGTCATGGGGACCTTTGGATCGACTAGCATCGATCAGGGAATGTCGGCTTATAGCCAGCTTTTTTACCGGACGAACCAGATAGTAGCCTGGTGGACTCAGTCGGTAGTGACCAAGAGTTTCAATCCAGAAATGGGATTTGTCTCCCGTAATGATGTCATTGCCACTACTCCAGGTATGTATTTGGTTAACAGAGGGAAATGGCTCCCAAAATGGGTACGTAATTTTGAACCCGGTGCCTTTATGGAGTTATATCATAAGGCATCGACAGGCTACTTACAGGAAGCCCAATATAATTTCAACCCAGTTTGGTTAACCTTTCAGAACGGCGGTAATCTTGGCCTGTTTGTTAACCCTACCTTTCAGCGCTTAGATGATGAGGACTATCGCCCGTTATCGTTGAAGATCGCGTCTGGCAAGTACCATTACACCCGTTACCAGCTTATATTCAGTACCGATCCATCCAAGAAGATATCCTTCCAGTTAACAGGTGAGACAGGCCGATATTACGATGGAGACCTAAATTATGGCCGGGGTTCATTTGTGCTGGCTCCCATTCCACACATGGCCTTTACGCTGAGTAGTGAGTTAAATAATTTTAAAAATGTAGGTGGCTATTCAGGTACGATTGGCTTACACAGCATTGAGAGTCGGATGGCTGTTAACCCACGTTTACAGCTAATCAGCTTCTTTCAGCGCAACACCTATACCGATAAAAACGTCTGGAATATTCGATTATCGTGGGAATTCCAACCGCTATCCTTCCTGTATATCGTCTACAACAACGGGACTTACGCGGGCTCTTTACGAACTACCGATCGCCAGCAGGAGCAACACATTATCGGTAAATTGTCGTATTTGAAGCAGTTCTGAACCCGGATTTATGTGATTTGACTGACTGACTTTGATTTTAGCCTTCGGCTTTCTTTGAAAGCTAAATCATAAAAAATCAAAGTCAGTCAGTCAAATCAAAAAAATCCCGGCGGGGCCGCCCGCGCGGTTCAAATAACCTGTTTTTCAATCAGCAAAATAAACAGGTGGATCACTTTAATGTGTATCTCCTGAATTCGATCAGCATAACCGAAGTGGGGAACTCTGATTTCGACATCGGCTTTTCCGGCAAGTTTGCCACCGTCTTTTCCGGTTAACAAAATAACCTTCATCCCCTTTTCTCGGGCAGCCTCAACAGCACGAACCACGTTACCCGAATTACCACTTGTACTTAGGCCAAGCAACACATCGCCTTCATTGCCCAAGCCTTCGATAAAACGCGAAAACACAAATTCGTAGCCATAATCATTCCCTACGCAGGAAAGGTGGCTCACATCTGAAATAGCTATAGCGGCTAAGGAACGGCGATTATCGCGATAACGGCCCGAAAGTTCTTCGGCAAAATGCATGGCGTCACAGTGTGATCCACCATTGCCGCAAGAGATAATTTTATGACCACTTTTAAGGGCATTGGCCATCAGAATAGCAGCCTGTTCGATAGCAGAAAGATGATCCGGATTACCAAGAAATTTATCCAGAACCGACTGAGCTTCTGTCAGTTCCTGACGAATGAGGTCAAGCATTGATAAAATTATAGAGTTGTAAAGCTGTAAAGTTAGGGAGTTACCGCAGATTGCCGTTATAACTCTATGGTTTGCAAGCTGCTCTTAAAACACCCAGTTTCGGTACGGCAAGTTCCAACGAAGTGCAAAACTACCCACCTGCTCGGAATAACTATCAGGCCGGTACTGGCTATCCTGGAATCGGTACAGAAAACGACCTTCCAGAAATACGTTATGGCGAATCATGTAGGATGCCCGCAAATCGGCATATGTAATCACGGTTTTACGCCCCTGACCAATGAAATTACCCTCATCCCGAATCCGGGATGTGTAGTCTTTCAGGATATTTCCGCCATAATTAATATCAGCAGCAGGATCAGCTCCATACATCATTACGCCCGCAATAGCATTAAACGACAATTTCTTTTGCTGATACCGAACAATACCCAGCCCTTCCATAAAATTACCTCCTAGCGGATGGGCTAATGGCTGGCTGTAGTGCGCGTAATTGGTTTGCCCTGAGGTAACGGTGGGCGACGATTCGTGCGAATAGGTATACGGACGAGCCAGGTTAAATTCGGCCTGTAAATCCAGATTAGGTACGTTGAAAGCATCGATGTACTTACCACCAAGTTGTATAGCGAACTTGTTTGTCCAATCGCCTTTACCCGCCAATAAAGGCTTAAGCCGAAACTCATCTAACATAACCTGAGTGTACACCAGAAAATGAGACAAGAAGTTGGCTTTTAGGTCGATACCAATAAACGCATTATCACTA
The DNA here is from genome assembly GCF_054776755.1 of Spirosoma litoris. NCBI lineage: Bacteria > Pseudomonadati > Bacteroidota > Cytophagia > Cytophagales > Cytophagaceae > Spirosoma > Spirosoma litoris. Next base: position 47,792 of record NZ_BAAHBI010000014.1, read on the forward strand.
CTACCCAAACTCGATTCAACATATCGGTAGAGAATGATTGGATTCAGGTAGCTCAAATCCAGCCGATCCCGGCTAAATACTTCCGCTTCGAATACGCCCAGATTGATATGATCGCTAAGGTTAATGCTAAGATGGTGCATAGCCGCAAACTTTGGCGGAATTAGCTTATCGTCCTGAGGTCGGGGAGCCTGCGTATTTTGGAGGTTCGTAAACAGGTTCGTATACTGAATCTTACTGCCTAATCGTGTCGTTAATTTCAGGAACAAATAGGACGGGCTATTATCCGAAAGGAATAGTGACCGGAAACCATTACCAAAGAAATTACGGTCGTGGCCAAACTGAATATTGATGATTTTAAGGGCATTGAGTGTGAAATAGCCACGTGCTGATAGGAAATCGGCGCCATTTGTATGGAATGGCTTTACAAAACCTTCGCCTGGTGCTGTAGTTGAAGGATCTCCTGTCGCACTGTATGTTTGGCCGTACGTTTGGCCATACTGCCGTATATACTCAGGGTAAATAGCCTGATTATCAGAAAAGAACGTATAAAAGCCGAGTTTTTTTCCAATCGTTCCCCGGACTTCTAAACCCCTTGTATTGACAAATAAAGATTGATTATTATTCGTCGATGTGTTCGTTGAGCTGGATGTAATATCAGCTCCCAAACCAACGTACACAACGGGATTGACATGCAGATCAAGGTCTGGGGTTTGTAAACTATAGAAATCAGCCTTCTTCCGATAAAAATGGTTTAAGAAAGGCTTACGGCTATCGCCCACTGACATGGACGTAGTCTGATTCCGGGTAAAAGGGTCTTTATGGATGGTATCGTAAGGCGTTACCCATTCCCAGCTATCGTTACGGAGATAGTCAATATTAAAATAATCTGTATTAGATAAACTACGTGTAGGATGAGCAATCAGGCTATCCGTTAACTGAATAATACTCTGGCGATTATACGGTTTTACGGAGCTATGAAATCCTTCCGCCCAACGGTTCTGCCGAATCTCAAGTCGGTCAATTAAATGATAATAATCGGCATTCAATGGCACAAATGGGCTTTGTGCCCGAACACTTAACGAAAAGAAAAGAAAACAGATAACGTAAACGTTGCTGCGCATGTAACTTACTGGCTGTTGGCTTATTTGGGTTATTTTATATAACCGATTAGACCTAATGAGCCGCTTAAATTAGACAATTGGTTTGGATATACGCCAACCTTGGGGCTAATTTACGGCGAAGAAGCCCACAAACCATGTTTGTTTTTGCTCAGCAGCCCTCACTAGCCAATCAATTCATTGCCGAACTTCGGGATGTTTCTATTCAACAAGATCGGCTTCGATTTCGCCGGAACCTTGAACGACTCGGGGAATTAATGGCCTATGAAATTTCCAAGAAACTGCCTTATCACTATGTTGATGTGCAGACACCTCTTGGCATTTCGAATACACAAGTACTTCGAAATCAGCCCGTTTTAGCAACTATCCTGCGGGCGGGCCTACCGTTTCATCAGGGCTTTGCGAATTACTTCGACCAGGCAGAGAACGCTTTTGCAGGCGCTTATCGAGGTAGTGCGCCATCGGGAAGTGACGAATTTGAGATCGCGATGGACTATATTGTCAGCCCTGATCTAAGCGGGAAAGCCCTCATTCTTTGTGACCCTATGCTGGCCACGGGCCGTTCGCTCGAAAAAGTATATCACGCTTTATTGCGTTATGGGATTCCGGCGCAAACCCATATTGCCGCTGTTATTGCCAGTCCAGAAGGAGTTCGTTATGTACAGCAGCAACTTCCTCAATGTCATCTTTGGCTGGGTGCTATCGACGACTGTCTTAACGAGCATTTTTACATTGTTCCCGGTCTGGGCGACTCAGGCGATCTGTCTTTTGGCGCGAAAGTGTGAGAAAATGTATATGTGATATAGGATGTAGGATGTAGCTGGCGCGAAACCTGTATATCATGTACCATACATCCTATATCACAAATCTTACCGTAAATCAACAACTTCAACGCCAGGGTATTTCGATTTGTCGAAAACGAAATAGGAATCCGGCAGATTTACATTTGGCGTAAATTTCGTGATGGTATATGTCTCACGCTTACCATCTTTATTAACAATCAACCAGTTACGGATCGACTTATCGGCTTTATCAACAGAAAGTTGAACCGTTGCCACTGGACTCTTCGGGCGATTAGACGTCAACTCGATCACCTCGAGCGTTCGCCCACCCTGCTTTTGTTCTTTTACGAATTTATAATCAAAGCCTCGTTTGTAAATCGTATAAATCTGGGTAGGATTTAATTCACCATTGCCACTGGCATCGTAGTCCTGTACGTTTACTTCGTTGGTTTCTTTGACATACGTATACATCACTTTACCATCTGTAAAGACTTCCTGCCCACCCAGTAGCAATCGAAACTTCTCGTTTTTTATGGCCAAATCGCCTTTATAAGCATCTTTGGCACCAGCACCTGTGCTTGTGTATGTAAATGATGCCTGATACGACTTCAGTGCCTTATAGCTCTTACTCATCGCGTCTAAAATCTCCTGCGCCCGTTTATCTTTCTGGGCTAAGGCTGGCCAGGTTAGTACAAAAGCCAGTCCCAGCGCTAATGCTAATTTTTTCATTTTTATGAATGGTATTCTCAACCAGGTTTATGTATGGTTCTTAGACGGGAAATCGGGGGTAAAAGTTTAATATTTCTCGTCATTCCTGGTTGCTCCCACCCTACTCACCCTTAAGGCTCTTTAAAATTTCCTCCAATGTCTGCAAGTCCTGCACCAGTACATCACGAGCTTTACTGCCTTCAAACGCACCAACAATTTTAGCGGCTTCTAACTGGTCGATCAAACGTCCGGCGCGGTTGTAGCCCAGTTTCAGTTTACGCTGAATCAAGGATGTACTGCCCTGCTGGTGAATGACGATGAGCCGAGCGGCTTCATCAAACATAGGATCACGATTATCGAGATCAACATCTTTGTCGTCGCCCTGACCGCCTTCATCACCTACGAACTCTGGCAAGGCATAAGCATCGTCATACCCCCGTTGATTACCGACAAACTCGCAGAGTTCTTCAATTTCATTTGTATCAACGAACGGACACTGTAGCCGGATAATCTCAGAATTCGACGAGAGCAGCATGTCGCCCATACCGACCAATTGTTCTGCCCCACCAGTGTCCAGAATCGTTCGTGAGTCAATTTTGGACGTCACTTTAAACGATAACCGAGCGGGGAAGTTTGCCTTAATCAAGCCGGTAATAACGTTTACCGAAGGTCGTTGTGTGGCCACCACAAGGTGAATACCAATGGCCCGCGCTAACTGAGCGAGTCGGGCAATGGGCTGTTCAACTTCCTTACCGGCGGTCATCATTAAATCGGCTAACTCATCCACAATCAGGACAATGTATGGCAAGAACCGGTGTCCTTTCTCGGGGTTAAGTTTGCGTTTCACAAACTTGGCATTGTATTCTTTCAGGTTCCGGCAACCCGCATCTTTGAGCAGGTTGTAACGGTTATCCATCTCGATACAAAGCGAGTTAAGCGTATTGACAACCTTTTTAGTATCGGTGATGATCGGCTCATCCGAATCAGGAAGTTTAGCCAGAAAATGACGTTCCAGTTTATTAAACAGCGTCAGTTCCACCTTTTTAGGGTCAACCAGTACAAGTTTTAATTGGGACGGGTGCTTCTTATAAATCAGCGATGTCAGGAGCACATTCAAACCAACCGATTTACCCTGTCCTGTTGCCCCAGCCATCAGCAAGTGAGGCATTTTGGCCAGATCGGCTACATAAATTTCGTTCGATATGGTTTTACCCAACACGACTGGTAAATCGAACTTGGTGGAATTAAAGCTTTCGCTGGTGATCATCGATCGCATCGAGACCATTTCGCGATTCTTATTCGGTACCTCAATCCCGATGGTTCCCATCCCTGGCATTGGCGCAATGATCCGGATACCCAGGGCCGACAAACTCAGGGCAATGTCGTCTTCCAGACTCTTGATCTTGGAAATTCGGACCCCTTTGGCGGGCACAATTTCATAGAGCGTGACGGTTGGCCCAATCGATGCCTGAATAGAGTCGATCTCGATACCGAAGTTACGGAGTGTGTTTTCAATCCGTTCTTTATTGGCCGTCAATTCATCATCCGAAACCTGCGCCTTGCGACTGTTCTGGTATTCCGTCAGTAAATCATTCGTTGGATATTGGTACTGCGGCAGGTCGAGTGTAGAGTCATACAATCCATGAACAGCCACCAAATCATCTTCTTCGAACGGATCGGGTTCAAAGGTAGGTGCTGGTGTAGCAGCCAGCTCATGGCTTTCGCTCGGATCTTCTGAAACAGCCTCCCGATTTTTGATTGTCAGGGTAACCCCCGTTGTTTTCGCAACAACTTCGGGTGTTGATGGTTCAGTAGGCGTAATCGTATCGGTAACCGGCGGAGTCATGAAGGTATTAACGGGCATCACTTCTGGATTCCGGTTAAACTCTTCGGCCGGCTCGTCCTCGTCAAACTCATTTTCTTCTTCCGGTTCAAATTCGCTTTCCTCGTAGGTCTGCAACGGGTTATCAGAACGTTTCCGGGGCTGGGGACGAACCGGGCGCGAAAAATCGGGCAGCTTGATGTCTTTTACATCGAAGAAATAAACAATAAAGAAGAAGAGCAGAAAGCCAATAAATGCCAGATTGCCCCAACCGAACAGACCGTAAAGTGCAGCGTTCAGCTCATAGCCGATCCCCCCGCACCAAATACTGGCAGTCTCTGCCGAATCGGTTACCAGTACAATGTAGCCAATCATCAGGCTACACCAAACCGCAGCAAACAGTAGAGCCGTAGTCGTGCGACTCAAGGGTAATAACTCGATTTTGAACGTCAGCTTATAGCCCGCCAGGAAAACAATGACTGGTATAGTGAGGGCACCTACGCCAAACCAACGAAACACAAATGCGTGGGCAATGTAAGCACCCACTAAACCGGCCCAGTTACGAGTTTCGGTAGCCGATTCGGCCAGTGGTTCCGAGAAAGCAGCACCTACTACACTTTGATCAGCTGAACCATTGAGTAAATAGGATATAAACGCAAACATCAACCCCAGGGCCATAACCATGAGCAAAACACCGAGCGTAAGCGTTGAACGTTGGTCGGTAAACCAGCGATCAAGAGCAGCTCCCCAGTTCACAGAAGGCCGCTGAGGGCGACTGTCTGATTTACCATTGGGTATACGCGGCCGAGGTTCATTCCGATCAGTAGGCCGTCGGATTGTATTCTGGCGGGGAGACGTAGTTGGTTGTGCCATGATATTGGGTTAGCAGCTGTCGAAGCAGGGTAAATTTCCTACTTTTTAACGAAAAAGCGTGTACAATAGAAAAATATTGCGGTTACTTATCAAATGGCTATTTAGATGACTCCATAGGTATCAGTTATATAGAAATCACCTGGAACCTCCATCCAAACTCATAAAGACAAGTTAGCGGAGCAAGGCCTTATTGATACGCTTGGCCAGTGCCGGTCCTTCATAAATAAAGCTGGTGTACACTTGTACCAAACTAGCTCCGGCGTTCAGTTTCTCCTGCGCATCCTCAGGCGACGAAATACCCCCAACACCAATAATGGGAAAGGCAGCGCCCGATTTTTGGTGTAAATAGCGAATCACTTCGGTTGATCGGTCGCGTAGAGGTCGGCCACTTACTCCGCCAGCGCCTATTTGTTCAATATCGGTTGAACTGGTTTTTAACCCAGCCCGACTAATGGTTGTATTTGTTGCAATAACACCCGCAATGCCCGTTTCGGCCACAATGGCAATAATGTCATCTAGCTGGCCATCAGTCAAATCGGGGGCAATTTTCAGTAAAATAGGTTTTGGGGTAGGCTGCTGGTGATTTTCCTGTTGCAGAGCCGTCAGGAGCTTCGTCAGGGGTTCACGCTCCTGCAAATCGCGTAAGCCTGGTGTATTAGGCGAGCTAACATTGACCACAAAATAATCGACTGCATCGAACAACGCCCGGAAGCTAATCAGATAATCTGTAAGGGCGCTTTCGTTTGGGGTGTCCTTGTTCTTTCCAATATTACCCCCAACAATCACCTGCCGATTTCCCTTGTTTCGGGCAAAATGCCGAAGTCGTTCAGCAGCTGGTTCAACGCCTTTGTTATTAAATCCCATCCGGTTGATCAGACCACCATCGGCTTTCAGACGAAATAAACGAGGGCGCGGATTACCTGGCTGGGGCCGGGGAGTTACGGTGCCGATCTCGACAAACCCAAATCCAAGATCGCTTAATTCGCTTACCAGGTCAGCGTTTTTATCGAAACCAGCCGCCATACCAATTGGATTTGGGAACGTCAGGCCAAAAACGGTACGGTTTAAACGCTTGTCTTCCAGAACGTATACTTTTCGGCAAATAGCCGATGCGCCCGGAATTGATAGGATAAATTTGAGTAAGGTTGTAACAGTATGATGGATTGTTTCGGCATCGATACGAAACAATAACGGGAGAATAATGCGCTTGTACATAAACGCAAAAATACGCTGCGAAACCTATAAGGTTTTGAAAACCTCATCGGTTTACCCAAATAAGTCTGACGATAAATAGCGATCTCCCCGATCGCAGATGATGCAGACGATCACACCCGACTCTAGTTCCTGCGCCAGTTGAATAGCGGCATAGACGGCTCCCCCGCTACTCATACCTGCAAAAACGCCCTCAACGCTGGCTAGTTTACGGGTCATGGTCGTGGCGTCATCGGCCGACACTTCCAGAATCCGATCGACCCGCTGTGGCTCAAAAATTTTCGGCAAATACTCCACCGGCCACTTACGAATTCCCGGAATAGAAGACCCGTCGGTCGGTTGACAGCCCACAATCTGTATGTCAGGGTTTTGTTCTTTCAGATAACGAGACGTGCCCATAATGGTGCCCGTAGTGCCCATAGACGATACAAAGTGGGTAATATACCCGTCGGTATCACGCCAGATTTCAGGCCCTGTGGTGCGATAGTGCGCTAAGTAATTGTCAGGATTACTAAACTGATTAAGCATCAGATAGTCTCCTTTTGTTACCTGCTCTTCGGCATAGTCGCGCGCGCTTTCCATCGTTTCGGTCAGCGTAACTTTTGCCCCAAAGGCTTCCATTGTCAAGACACGCTCACGGGTTGAACTGGCGGGCATGACCAACTCAATATCGATGTTATACAGCCGTGCAATCATGGCTAACGCAATGCCTGTATTACCGCTCGTGGCTTCAACCAGCTTCATACCTGGTTTCAAATCACCCCTGGCCAGAGCCCCTTGAATCATGCTCACCGCAGCGCGGTCTTTTACACTACCACCCGGATTATTGCCTTCGAGTTTGCCGTATAACTTAACGTTGGGATTAGGATTCAGCCGGTTCAACTCAACTAAAGGTGTATTGCCGACTAAATCAAGCAGGGTTGCCATGCGAATTCGTATGAGACTGGTTTTTCAGTTGTGAAGGCCAAAGCGGCTTAATAAGTTCGTCAGCAGGTCTATTTATATCATCAATATCCCTCATCGATTTGCTCTTCCAGAAGCCAACGTAGTGTAATATTTTATGTAAAAATAATAATTAAATCATCTAATTGCTTGATAATGAATTTTGTGTAAACTTGCTAATTAGAAAGCTCAACGTCTTCAGTTTACTGACCCAGATAGTTTATGTTTTCCTTATTCACACCCCATACTTTACTCGTCAATGAAAAAAACTCTATTGGCCAAACCGCTCACGAATGTACATGTCGAACAAATTGCCCATCAATTTGACATGCCTGATTTGACGCTTCCTTTTTGGGGAAGTCGCAGGAAAATGCCCATGCACCAGATTGTGCGCTTAGAAGGCGAAGGCAACTACACCTTATTTCATTTTGCCGATGGTAGTCAGTTAATCGTATCCCTAACGCTCAAGAAAATGGAAAGCCGACTATCGCCTAAAGTATTTGCCCGGCCCCATAAAAAAAACATTATCAATCTACTTTATCTAGAAGCACTACATCCCGACAATCAGCAGCTTATCGTTAGCTTAGTCAATGGCGACCGGGTTGAGGTGTCGCGCCGAAAAGCCAGCCGATTTATCAAACAGGTGAAAGGCTTTCAACGAGAGCTACTGGTTCTCAACAGTACACCGACAACCTCTATGCTGGCTGCTTAATAAAAGGTTGTTCAGCCCAATAAGTTTTAATATCGAAGCTGTTTAAACTTTTCCTTTTATAGAAGAATCTGGGCTGTTTTTGTCATCCCGACGCCAGGAGGGATCTTCGGCAACTGGTTATTTACCGAAGATCCCTCCTGGCGTCGGGATGACAAAAAACGATTCAAATTCAATAGCAATAAGAAAGTTTAAACAGCTTCATCATTTAAGCTTTCGCCAAAAATCCCTGCTGAAACATAGCGTTGTGTTGAGGCAGGGATTTTTCCTACAATGACTCCATTTGTAGCAAGACAGGAATTAACAGTTTACCCTTTGCGGATAGGCTATATTCGATATGTAAAGGTTTTTGCCTGATGGTTATCTTGTCAAGATAGCCCTCGTCTACCAACTCTTTCAACGAGTTAGCGAGCGATTGCTTATTCGTGCCTTCAATTTCGCGCAGCAGTGTATTTAATCGAAGTGGGCCATCCATTGCCTTCCGAAAAATCTGGGGTTTCCATTTTCCGGAAAGCCGTTTGAGTAGCTCTTCGGCCGGGCACCTGTTTTCTAAATTTTGCATTTTTATACCAGTCAACTTTTTTTGACTAATTGATCCTATCCTATATCAGGTGGCAACTTTGTATGAACATACAAGTAAACCACAATAAGATGGAAACTCAAGTAACAAGTCCACTTCTGTGCGATATCGATTCGGGTCTCTGTGAGCTACCCACTTTGGCCGCAGAAGCCCCCAAAGCGGCTTTTCCGCAAACTACCCAATCTGTCAAAATCATTTACTTTACCGATCCGATCTGTTCAACCTGTTGGGGGATTGAACCCCAATTGCGTAAGCTAAAACTTGAGTACGGGCACGCCATTGAGATCGACTATCGGATGGGGGGCCTGCTGCCCGACTGGAGTTACAACAGTGGCGGCATTAGTAAACCGTCTGATGTAGCCCATCACTGGGACGAAGTAAGCCTCCGCTATGATATGCCTATTGATGGGGATGTGTGGTTGGAAGACCCTTTAGATTCCTCCTATCCAGCTTCCATAGCCTTCAAAGCAGCCCAATTACAAGCGCCTTACAAAGCCCTTCTTTTCCTGCGGGAAGTCCGCGAAATGGTCTTTCTTCATAAAAAGAATATTGCCAAATGGGAACATCTGGAAACTGCTGCGCAAAAGGTAGGCCTGGACTTAGGTCGATTCAAAGCCGATTATAACGGTCAGGCGCAATTGCTTTTTCAGGAAGATTTAGCACTGGGCAGACAGTTGGGTGTGCGCGGTTTCCCCACTATGTTTTTTATCGATAGTCAAGGTCAGTCGGAAAAAGTATACGGTTTGAAACCCTATGCTGAGTATGAAAACGCGTTGAAGAAACAACTGCCATCCATTACTAAAACCGCCATCGATTCAGCCTGGGAGAATTTATTTTCTAATTTCCGTACGCTAACCTCCCGAGAGTTTGCGGAACTGTCGGGCCAGAATCGACAGGAAGTCGATACGTATTTGCAAAACCTGGCTGATCAGAGTTTACTGAACAAAGTGGCCACTAAGAATGACGTGTTGTGGATTTGTCCCTGATTTTATGAACGAGTAAGCCATACATAGCTTTGTTTAAGGAAAATCATTGACCTTGAACGGTATACCATTCTTGTTTCGTAACAGTTACAGTAAACAGAAATAAGTCAGAAGGTATGCTAGTACTCGTCCAATTTAGTTTCTATCGATTCTTTGGATTCTATCGTCTTTGACTATCAGCACAATAGGACCAACCGCGCGGGCGGCCCCGAGAATCGATAGAATCCCCTAGAATCTATTTTGCCAAAGCACTAGTGATAATCTTCTGACCTATTTCTATTGATAATGAGTCTGTTTAAACCTTCTAAAATGGCTTTGATTAACTAGTTTTTTGTCATTCCAACGCCAGGAGGAATCTCAAAGTCCACTATAGTCAACTTTAAGATTCCTCCTGGCGTCGGAATGACAAAAACACACCATCTTTTGACTGAATAAACAAGGTCAATACGCCTTATTTCTTCAACTTCGCCAATTCTTCGTCTCGCAGGGGCCTGCGCAGGATTTTCCCCACGTTCGACTTAGGGAGTTCGTCACGGAATTCGATTACGCGAGGCACCTTGTAGGGGGTGAGATTCTCCCGGCAAAATTCTTTGATGGTATCGACAGTAAGATTCGGATCTTTCTTGACCACGAAGATTTTAACGACTTCCGTCGATTTTTCGTCGGGAATACCAATACAGGCAACTTCCATCACCCCTGGACACTGCGATACAACGTCTTCGATCTCGTTCGGATACACATTGAAGCCCGATACCAGAATCATGTCCTTCTTCCGGTCAACGATCTTGAAGAAACCATCTTCATTCATCACGCCAATATCACCTGTTTTAAACCAGTCGCCCAGCATAGCCTGAGCTGTTTCCTCAGGGCGATTATAGTAACCTTTAAAAACCTGAGGACCGCGAGCGACAATTTCACCGGGTTCGCCAATGGGAGCATCGGTACCGTCTTCCCGAATCAGTTTCATTTCTGTACTAGGCCAGGGAATACCGATTGTTCCGACTCGAACTGTGCCATCAATGGGGTTTGACGACAAAACCGGAGATGTTTCGGTAAGGCCATAACCCTCGCAGGGGGTGTTACCAGTTAGTTTTGTCCAGCGTTCGGCCACGGCGGTTTGAAGAGCCATTCCCCCTGCTGATGTGACCTTTAAATGACTAAAATCAACCTCACCAATACGGGGATGATTGAGCAACCCATTATAGAGCGTATTAACCCCCGTAAATGCGGTGAATTTATACTTCTTCAAGTCATCGATAAACGCATTCATATCGCGGGGATTTGTAATGAGCAAGTTCATAGAACCACTCTTCAGAGCCGCCAATGCATTTGTCGTTAGCGCATAAACGTGGTAAAGCGGAAGAGCCGCTACATAAATACCTTCGCCATCGGCTACACCTGCGGGTTTCATCCAGCAGTGTTGCCCCTCCACGTTCGCAATAATATTCCGATGGGTCAACATGGCTCCTTTCGATACCCCTGTTGTGCCCCCCGTATACTGAACGAAAGCCAAATCGGTATTCTGAACCGACACAGGTCTTAGTGGTTGCGTGCTGCCCCGGCTTAGTGCATCATTGAACGAAATAGCGTCGGGAAGGCTGTAGGCTGGCACCAGTTTCTTGACATACTTCACCACAGCATTAACAATTTGCTTTTTAGGGAAGCCCAATAAGTCGCCAAGCTGCGTAACCACCACGTGCTTAATGTCGGTCCGGTCAATTATTTTTTCCAGATGGCTGGCAAAATTGGCCAGAATTACAATCGCCTTCGCCCCCGAATCCTTGAACTGGTGCTGCATTTCGCGGGGGGTGTACAGCGGATTGGTATTGACCACCGCCAAACCTGCCCGCAGAGCCCCGAACATAGCGACTGGATATTGCAATGTGTTTGGCATCTGAATAGCCAGCCGATCGCCCTTTTGGAGACCTAAGTCATTTTGCAAAAATGAGGCAAATTGGGCCGATAGCTTATCTAATTCGCCGAATGTAATCTGCTTACCCAGGCAGGCATAAGCAGGGCGATCGGCAAACCGATGACATCCTTCCTCCAAAAGTGCCCCTAGTGACGTATAAGCATCTGGGTTAATTTCATAGGGTACACCTTTAGGGTAAAAGCGTCGCCAGGGGTATAGGTCTAGTGTTGAATCCGTATTCATGTAGAGATGCTGGTTTGAAAGCAAATGTACTTCGCTTTAGTGCTTAGGTAGATGGGCAATTGGTGATCGGTTCGGTTAGTATTACTATCGGCGGAATCGAATTTACAACCCCCAACAGCAAATAAGGCTTATCGGCATTTATTACCATACTAATAGCGAATGAACCAATCGAATTATTGCCAACAATCATTGATCTGTACAACAAAATTAAGGAAATTGTTCAATTCCAGTTTAAACAATTGTACCCCTTTCTAGCACAAACGCAAAAAAGCCAGGACCATCAATCCTAGCTTTTTTTATTGACCACTTGTACACGTATTTGACCACTTATAAAACAGTGGCTACTTTATGCAACATTGTCGTAGAGAATGCGTCATTAATTCGACGCCCAAGAGCGTTTAAGTTAAGAAATGAATGCGGAAACGCCGGAACCATGATGAGTCCGGCGTTTTTATTTCCAGGCACCCTGTCTGCAAGATAATTAATATTTTTAAAAACAACCAGGCTTGGGCAGATTTATGTAACCTCCCAGATACAAAAAAATAGCAAGATTACACATACTTCAATTTAGTGTATACTACTGAGCCTGAGTACTTTTAGTGAATCGAAGCAATTCTGGGCTTATCTGGCCATGAGACATGAGATGTACAAGCTAACCCAATTAAACGATTCGCCCCAATATGGCGGCACAGACCTATCCAATCGCAGTATTGTCAGGAAAAATAAACTAGCTTGTCTAATCAAAAAAGAAATTCCAACTCATTCCAACGCTTCTCTAATTTTTCAGCTCTTCAGGATAAGAACCCTTATCTAATAAGTTAACTGAACAGGCATGAGACACTTTTTCGGACTCGCATTAATAACGTTATTACTTACTACAGCCTTTACGCTATCGGCTCAAAATCGCCCTTTCGAATTCGGATTGAAAGCGGGCTTAAATCGATCCTCTTTGGCCTTAAACAACGACCTTCCCAGTGCTAAATTTGGAGTCAATATTGGTTTGACAGCCACGGCCAATTTCAGTAAAAACGTCTTTTTACAGTCTGGCCTTTCCTTAAGCATGAAGGGAGCGAAAATAGAAGGCAAAGCGCCTATTGGCTTTCCAGGATGGGCCTTGGTAGCGGGTAAAGATGCCCAGCTTATAAGCAATCAATTGTACTTGCAAGCGCCGGTTTATCTCGGCTACAAACTAGCGCTAACACCAGGGACAAAGCTTGTGCTTAGTGCAGGTCCCTATGTTGCCTATGGCCTGGGCGGCAAAACCAAACTAACGGGCGACATTATCTATGGAGATATGATTGATCACGGCACTATTGAGGAGCAGACGTTTGGGAATCGTGGTCTTCAGCGGCTCGATTTGGGTATAGGAACTGGAATTGGTGTCGATTTTGGTCAAACTGTTGTCGGGTTTACCTATGAAGCAGGCTTCCGAGATATACGCCCTCAGAGCGATACCTATTTCCCTTTCTATGTCAGCAGCTATAAAAATCGAAATGCCTCCTTATTTGTAGATTACAAGTTTTAGGGTGCTGGCTTTAGAAAGTTTAAACCAAGCTGTTCAAACTTTCCAAATTCCATTACAACTGGATAGTTTTTTTGTCATTTCGACGCAGGAGAAATCTCAAGCTTGACTATCGCGAAATTTGAGATTTCTCCTGCGTCGAAATGACAAAAAGCAGCTTAGTTAAACAGCTCCTACATATTCAGACTAAGCTAAAAAAGCCGCTTAAATGATCTGTTTAAGCGGCTTTTTGATTTTTTCTAAGTGCTCTCATAGAGTTCAATGAAATACGCTAGTTTCCAGATACTTACAATATTGTTATACAACTTGTAGCATAATTGTAGCAATTTAGGTTGTTTTACAATTGTAATACCAATAGTAATACATAAATACACGAAAAAGGTAACTAATTCGCTTAGCTCCCCTCAGTTAAATACCTAAAAATCAGACTATTACCTAGATAAAATTAGACAATAGATCGCTTGGAGAAATAGTGCCTAGTTAGTATATTGTATAGGGAAAACTAAATTATTTCTAGTTTTCCTTTGTTTGTGTTACAATCTCAATACACTGATTTACAGGCGTATATAGTTTTTTTTTACTGTAAGCGGTATTTATCTTGATATTAAAATGGATAGCTCAACAAAGAATAGCCCAGAAATGGCAGCTGGTGAACAGATAAAAGCATTAATTAAATCGCATTTTGATGATGATAAAGAAAGATTTGTTACTCTCTCACTTCAAATTGCGGCACATAGAGCACGGCAAGGGCATACATCATTAGCGGATGATATTAAAAAGCTAGTTGATAAGCATAAGCTTACGTTGCCAAGGCTAAAAGCTTTTTCTTCTGATTTACAAGGGTTAATAGCTGAACGAGAGCCAGACAGTAGATTAAACGACTTAATCCTTTCTACTGAATTAAAAGGAAGACTTGAACGAATATTGTTAGAATTTCGCCAAAAAGACAAGTTACAAAGGCATGGATTAACCAATCGTAGAAAGCTTTTGCTAGCGGGACCTCCAGGCACAGGTAAAACTATGACTGCTTCTGTGATTGCTCGGGAGACAGGATTACCATTTTATGTAATACTTATAGACAAGATGGTAACTAAGTTTATGGGAGAAACTAGTGCAAAACTTAGACAGGTTTTTGAGACTATCACAGAAAGACAAGGTGTTTACCTATTTGATGAATTCGACGCTATAGGTTCTGAGAGAGGAAAAGACAATGATGTAGGAGAGATGCGCCGAGTTTTAAGCTCTTTTCTACAATTTATTGAAATGGATGATTCTCAAAGTTTAATAATTGCCGCAACAAACAATTTAAATATTTTGGATCAAGCCTTGTTTAGAAGATTTGATGATGTACTTCATTATACATATCCTTCTAAAAAAGAAGTTATTGATTTGTTGAGTAATAGACTAGCGAGTTTTAAAGGAAATTATAAAGTAGATTCGTTAGTAAGCTATGTTTCTAACCTAAGTCATTCAGAAATTAGTCAAGCCTGTCTTGACGCAATCAAAGATGCAATCTTACATGACAAACAACAGGTAAGTAAAACAGACTTAATCAGAACAATAAATGAGCGCAACTCTGCCTATCCACTAAAAAAGTATAAACCAGATGAATGAAACTTATAGTCATATTTTTTTAAATGAACTACCAGTATCTATTAGCTACACAGCTAATAAACAAAAAGGAGCAGATTTATTGATCCCTAACAGAGATCGGAACTCACATAGCCAAAAGCTGAACAATCAATTAAAAGCTATTTGGAGTAAAATAAAAATAAAAGAACAAGCTCGTACAGCTATTTCATTGCCAACTAAAAATGGTGCTTATCTTGAATTTAGTAGCCAAGCAGGTAAAGAGCTTGTAACAAAGAGCTTAGAAGACATTAGAAGTGGGGTTAGATTGTTAAATGTAAAATATACTGATGATCAAGCGAAAACAGTTATTGCCACTGTTTTTATCCCTAAAGGAAAGGAATCAATTTTATTAAAAAAAATTGTTGATTATCAAGAGTCAGAAACAAAAAGTGGGAATCCTAAAAATCAAAATCTAGTAAATAGTATTGAGGATATTAAGATTGCTTTAGTAGAATCTCTTTGGACTGATTCATTAAAATACCTCCCTAAAAACAATAAATCTTGGTGCGAAATTTGGCTTAGAACAGAAGTAAATTCAGAAGAACAGAGTGAAGAAAATGTTGTAAATAATTTCCGTTCCATATTAGAGCAAAACCAAATACAATATAAGCAAAATATTATTTCTTTTCCAGAAAGGGTTATCCTTTTAGCCTTTGTAAATAGAAAAGATCTAGAGGAATTAATCGAGCTAAGTAATAATATTGCTGAGTTTAGAGCTGGACAAGAAACGGCTGCTTTTTGGGTTGAAGAGAAAAACGTTGATCAAGCAGAATGGGTTTCTGAATTATTATCAAGAATGCACTTAATTGATTCTAATGTCAAAGTATGTATTCTTGATACTGGAATAGCTAATGGGCATCCGCTACTATCACCTATTTTAGGCAATGATGATTGTCTCACTGTCAATCCTTTATGGGGAACAAGTGATCATGCTAAAGGAAGCGGACATGGCACCCCAATGGGTGGAGTAGTAGCCTATGGTAGCCTTGAGAGTGTACTTCAACAAACAGATCCTGTCGAAATCACTCACACATTATGCTCTGTCAAAATTTTACCTCCTTCAAATCTACCTCAAACTAAAACGGAATTATGGGGAAATATTACTGAACAAGCCATAAGTCGAGCGGAGATTCAATCTCCAACCCACAATATGGTCTTCTGCATGGCAGTAACAGCTTTTGATGATGTAGACCAAGGCAGGCCTTCTTCTTGGTCAGGAGCGGTTGACAAAATTTCATTTGGAACTGAAGATCTAAAACGGCTGATTATCATAAGTGCTGGAAATGTTGCTGAACAGATTTATTGGGAAAGTTATCCAGACAGCAACTTAACCTATTCTATTCTTAATCCTGCACAATCTTGGAATGCATTAACAGTAGGCGCTTATACTGAAAAAGTAGTTATAAATGATTCAACCTATTTAGGACATAACCCCTTAGCTCCTCCCGGATGTTTATCTCCCTTCAGTTCTACATCAATTGTTTGGGAAAAGGCTTGGCCAAATAAACCTGATGTTGTTTTTGAAGGAGGAAACATTTTGCTTTCACCTTCAGGAGAGTATTATTATAACTATGCTGAGTATGGTCTATTAACAGTGTCAAAACTCTTTGTAGTAAAAAGTCATTTTGATACTATAAATGCCACAAGTGCAGCAACTGCCCAAGCGTCATGGATGGCAGCCAAATTAATGTATCAATACCCAAATGCTTGGCCTGAAACAATAAGAGGTTTAATTGTTCATTCCGCTAGTTGGAGTGATCAGATGCTAAATCAGTTTAATATTGATATTTCAAAAAAGGCACAGGTTAAAGACTTACTTAGAATATTTGGGTATGGGATGCCTAGCTTAGATAAATCTTTATTTACAACTAAAAGTAGTCTCACGTTTATTAGCCAACAGCATATTCAGCCATTTATTAAAGAAGGAAGCTCTTATAAGTCAAATGAAATGCACTTCTATGAAATACCTTGGCCTAAAGATGAGCTTTTGGCAATGGAAAATACATCCGTTGAGTTACAAATAACACTTTCATATTTTATTGAACCTGGACCTGGTCAAGTTGGGTGGAAAGATAAATATCGTTACCAATCTTTTGGCTTAAGGTTTGATCTAAATGCACCATTAGAGCCTGAAGATGAGTTTAAAAAAAGGATAAATGCTGAAGCCCGAGATGAAGATGAAGTTATAACTTCTGATAGTGGAAGTAACAGATGGCAAATAGGTAAAAAAGCTCGAAATTTGGGATCTATTAGTTCAGATCGTTGGTATGGTACAGCATCTGAAATCGCATCTTGTAACTTATTAGCTATTTTCCCTGTGATTGGATGGTGGAGAGAGAGACATAATTTGAAAAAATATGACTCTTCGGCTCGTTATTCAGTATTAATATCGTTAAGAACTCCAGCAAGTAATATTGACCTTTACACACCAGTTATAAATAAAATAAATAATGCAATCCCAATTTCAATACCAACGCTTTAGTATTCACCAAAACTTTAAGGGTAATAAAAAGAAGAGCATTCTAGAGTTAGAATGCTCTTCTTTTTCATTTACTCATTCTCCTCGATAAGCCCTATCCATTTCCTCATTCATCTCCTTCAACATTGCTTCATTTGAAGGGGCTGAAGACAGTGTTTCGATGTATGGTTGGCCGTTCTTACCACGTTGTACAGTGACGGTAAACTTATGAGCTAATTTACCATGAATATTTAAGGAACCGTTAAATAGGTCTGGAGTAAAATTGTCACGGTGTTGTTCGTTCTAGAAAATGTGTCGAAAAGTCAAAAAGCCGCTTAAACAGATCGTTTAAGCGGCTTTTTGACTTTTCAAAGTGCTCTCGAAGGGATTCGAACCCCTATCGATGGTACCGGAAACCATAATTCTATCCATTGAACTACGAGAGCATTTCCGTTTGGGACTGCAAATATAGTGAATTTGCCGCCTAAAACGCAAGAGGGCTCTCCAACAACCTTCTACTTTTTAACGCCGACCACGACCACCACGCCTGTTCTCACCTTTAGGCGCTGTCCCCTGTTTTTTGCCAGGATTGCTGGATCGGCGGGCAGAGGCTTGTCCTCCTTTGGAACTACCCGAACGGGAACCTCGACTATCTTTGCCTCTTTCAGAACTCAACCGTTTCGAGTCCGCATCCGTGGCACGACCTGCTTTGTCGCTCACCAGGGTGAAATCCATACTTCGGCGTGCCAGATTGGTTTCTTTTACTTTAACCACAACCGGATCGCCGAAAGTGTACATTTTCTTATGGCGTTGACCAATAATTCGGTAATTATCCTTGTCGAACTCGTAATAGTCGTCGCTAAGATCCTGCATTCTGACGAGCCCTTCGCAACTATTTTCGGTGATCTCAACAAAAATACCGAACTCCGTAACGCCCGAAATCACGCCTTCAAATACCTGGTTGGGTGCCATTCGGCTCATAAACTCAACCTGTTTGTATTTGATGCTAGCCCGTTCGGCCTCTGAAGCCAAACGTTCACGCTCAGACGAGTGTCGACACTTTTCTTCGTATTCTTCCCGATCAGCAGGTTTTCCTTTGTCAAGGTAATGCTGAAGCAATCGGTGGGCCATCATATCAGGGTAACGGCGAATAGGCGACGTGAAATGCGAGTAACGCTTAAACGCCAGCCCGAAGTGCCCTAAGTCTTCTGTACTATAGCGCGCTTTCGACATAGTTCGCACAGCCAATTGCTGGAGCATGCCGGCTTCGGGCTTGCCTTCAATACTCGCCATAAAGCGGTTCATTGAACTGGATAAATGCTCGTCATCTACATTGAGCTTGTAACCCAGCTTACGAGCAAACTCGGAGAAACTACGCAGCTTATCTTCAGCAGGGCCTTCGTGAACACGGTATACCATCGTATTCTCTTCGCCATTTTTATTGCGTTTCGACAGCGAATGCACAAATTCCGCCACCCGCTTATTGGCCAGCAGCATAAACTCTTCGATGAGTTTGTTGGTATCCTGCCGAATTTTCGGATAAACAGCTAAGGGCACGCCATTCTCATCTAATCGGAACCGTACTTCAACCGTTTCGAAGTTGATAGCCCCGTTTTTAAAACGCTCGTCGCGGAGCTTGTAGGCCAGCTCATTGAGCAGCCGAAGCTCTTCCAGATAATCGCCACTGTTGGCATTTAAGATATCCTGCGCTTCTTCGTAGGCAAACCGGCGGTCCGAATGGATGATAGTCCGGCCAAACCATTCCTTTACAATGTGTGCATTAGGTGTTAACTCAAAAACCGCCGAGAACGTGAGTTTATCCTCGTTCGGACGCAATGAACAAAGACCATTCGACAGCTTTTCGGGGAGCATTGGAACAACCCGATCAACCAGATAAACCGATGTAGCCCGTTTATAGGCTTCGGCTTCCAGTTTAGAACCCGGCAACACATAGTGCGTTACATCGGCAATGTGAACCCCAATTTCGAAGTTACCATTGTCCAACACCTGCACCGACAGCGCATCGTCGAAATCTTTGGCATCAACCGGGTCAATCGTGAACGTAGTTATCTCACGCATGTCCCGCCGATTGGCGATATCCTTTTCTTCGATTTTGGTCGGGATAGCTTCTGCTTCCTGTTCAACGTCTTCGGGGAAAACGATTGGCAAGCCGAACTCCGCCAGAATAGCGTGCATTTCGGTATTGTTCTGACCTGCTTTCCCGAGTACGGTAATTACTTCACCCTCGAAACGTTGCTTGCGACTATCTGGATCAGGGTATTTCGTGAGTCGAACAATTACCTTTTCGCCATCAGTAGCGCCACCCAGTTTTTCTTCCGGGATAAAAATGTCGTCGTAAATCTTTTTACTGTCAGGAACAACAAACCCATAAGTTGGCCATACTTCAATACGCCCCACTAACTCCGTGCGTCCCCGTTCGATCACGCGGGCAACTTTGCCCTCGATCCGGCGTCCTTTGCTGCGTGAATCAGTAAAACGAATTACCTGTACGCGATCGCCATCAACGGCCCCGGCCAGGTCATCCGTCGAAACCCAGATATCCTCATCTCGATCTCCCCGAACACCGCTGGCGGTCGTGGGCACCACAAAGGCAAAGCGCGAATTTACATGTTCAACAACACCTTCAATCAGGTTAGCATCAGCATCAGCCCGATAACTACCATCTGCCTGACGAACTAGTGTTCCTTCATCGGTAAGTTCGCCAATGAGGCCGTGCATGATGAGTTTCATTCGCCGATCGCCAGTGCCGAAATGGTCTAATACCTGTTCCTGGGTAAAGGAGTGATCGTCATTAATCTGGAAAAACGCCATGATGTCGTTTTTCATTTCATCCAGAAAAGAGTCGGCCTGTTGAATAGGCTTGGCTTTTGCTGATTTCTCGAAACCCTTTTCGCGCGGGCGAGTCGTTGGCGACTGCCCCGAAGTAGGTCGGCCAGATGCGGCCTTCGAGTATTTATCTTGTTTTGGTTTTCCTCTCATGTTACTTGCCTAACTAATGAGTTAGGCTAAAATGTTTAACTACAGTGTGGAAGAAGTAATGAATAATGAAACTTCCTCAATCACTTAATACAATATGCTCGTCGGCCACGAGCGGGGCACCCACCATTTTTAGATAAACCTGTACCAGCATCACCATCGAATCGCGGGCGTATTGCTCAATACGAGGCCAGTCATGTTCCCGATAATACACCTCGCTGGTACGGTCGCCCGTCCATTCGAGTGGTCGGGTTGGGATATTCAACACAGCAGCCAAAAGATCAAGCGGAACGAAATGACGTTTGTCGCCAAACTGCCAATGCTCCATCGTATCCCGATGCGGAATTTCCCAGGGTTTCTTACCGGAAATCTGGAGGGCTGGCGGAAGCGGCAAGCCATTTACCATCAACCGTCGACAGAGATATGGGAAATCAAATTCCTTTCCGTTATGGGCGCATAACGTCAGTTCACCGGGTGGGTATCGGTTCACGATCGTCAGGAATTCTCCCAGCAACGCCAGTTCGTCATCGTTGCTGATCAATTTCACCTTTAGATGCGGTTGGTCGTCGTCGTCAAAAAACAATCCACCTACACTAATGCAGATAATTTTACCAAACTCCGCAAAAAAGGAAGCCCGGCGGTCGTACCATCCAGCCGCAGAGAGCTCATCATCGTTTTTGAAATACCGGCTCTTTTCTTCCCACTGACGTTGCAAACGTGGGTCGACAGACAGGAGAGATGGCTCACCCGCCACCGTTTTAAGATCAATGAATAGAAGGTTTTTGAGCCGACGTTTCCAGGAGACGGGTTGAGGCATACGATTTAGGGTAGCGCGGACATCCTGTCCGCATTTGGAAACATACAGCGGACAGGATGTCCGCGTTACTTACGCATGCAAAATTCCTTCCAGGCCCAGGGCGGGTATGAGCACCAGATTTTCTTCTACAATGCTGTCTGGCACGAAGATAAACTTCTTATCGAAAATCTGATTGCCAATAAAATAACTTACCCAATACTCGTTATTCAGATGAAAGACATCGGGCATAATCGTTTCGACAACTTCATGCGCTCCCGGCTGAACTTCCACAAAAAAGTGGCGTAGCGTCGATGTTTTCTGTTCCTCCTTGTCTTTCTGTCCGTAGCCTTTCGACGTGACAAATACTGTTGTGATCGGCACATCTTTCTGGTTAATCAGGAAAACCTGCCAATCATAACCACCAATCAGATTATCTTTCCGGGCAATCGCTATATGTACGCCTTCAACAGGCAAAAAATTAATGTCTTTTTTCATTCAATCTAACATAGGTTTTAATTGCGGCTTTCCACTGGCAACTCAGTTGTCAAGCTAGCCTCGACTAATTCCATCTCAAATAAAGTAGCCATATGACGCTGAACATGATTCGCCACTTCATTTAATGGCACTTCATGACCTAACTCGGTTGCCAGCGACGTAACCGCTTTGTCGGTAATCCCGCAAGGGACAATATGGTCAAAATAACGCAAATCCGTATTCACGTTCAGTGCAAATCCGTGCATCGTTACCCAACGGCTGGCTTTTACACCCATGGCACAGATTTTACGAGGCCTTTCGGCATCGGTGCCATAATCAAGCCAAACACCCGTTAAGCCCTCAATCCGTCCGGCATCCAGACCATAATCGGCTAAGGTCAAAATGATACTTTCCTCAAGCAGACGCATGTAGCGATGGATGTCGGTGAAAAAGTTATCCAGATCCAGAATCGGATAACCCACTAGCTGACCAGGTCCATGAAACGTAATATCTCCTCCACGCCGAATCTTAAAGAAAGTTGCGCCAAACTCAGTTGACAACCGTTCTTCGTCGATCAATAAATTCTCGGCATGGCCGCTCGTTCCGAGTGTATACACGGGCGGGTGCTCACAAAACAGCAAATAATTGGGAGTTGGTTGCTGCTCCGCACTGGAGACTGTTCGGTTCTGAAGTTTTTGATCGACAATGGTTGAAAACAGGCGCTCCTGCTCATCCCAGGCAGCCTGGTACTCCATCAATCCTAACGCCCGAACTTCAACTTGTTTGTTAATACGACTATTCATTGTTTCCGGGAAGAAGAGGTCTTCTGCTAGTTCACTAACAACGAGCTTGCTAAGTTTCGTTCGGTTTATCGTTATTTGTAACCTTATCCTACTATAATGGCTCAACATAACGAAACCGGCAAACAGGGTGAAGCGGAAGCTGCTCGCTATCTACGCGAACAAGGTTACGAGATCATGTTCCGAAACTACCGTTACCAACATGCAGAGATTGATCTGATCGCCAAAAAAGGGAAGCTTCTGGTATTTGTTGAGGTAAAAACCCGCACGAACCTCAGTTATGGCAATCCCGAAGAGTTTGTTTCCTACACCAAAGCCAAACTGGTCATGAAAGCCGCAGAACAGTATATTTTCGCTAACGACTGGCTATATGACATCCGATTTGATATTATCGCCGTAACTATAGCAGGTAGCGAACTACGAATAAAGCACATCGAAGATGCCTTTTGCTAATCCTCCTTGTTGCATTCTCCGAAAATTATTTAGGTGATTATTACGTTCTTATAGCGATAAAGCTTTTCACATCAACAAGTACACATGAGACTATTTTTTGCCAGTAGATTGGCCCTGCTTTTGGCGATTGGTGGCCCATTGCTGATGACATCCTGCAAAAAGGAGACCGATGTTAGTCCTATAACATCAAATGGTGAGGTGAACAATTGGGTTCTGGAGAATATGAAAAACTATTATTTCTGGAACGATAAATTACCCGCCAACCCGGATACTTCGCTGGCCCCCAAAAGTTTTTTCCCGACCTTACTTTACGATTACAACAACACGACGAACCCCGATCGGGATCGTTTTTCCTGGCTTCAGGAAAGTGCCGACGACCTGAAAGCATCGCTAAGTGGGCAGTCGAAGACAACGGGTATCGAATATAATCTGTATTACCGAGATCAGACCAGGGCCAATATCGTTGCGTCGATCATCTATGTACTGCCTGGGTCTCCGGCCGCCAAAGCAGGCATTAAACGCGGAGATATTATTACGAAAGTAAATGGCGAGTTGTTGACCCTCGCTAATTATCAGGCTTTACTGGCTGGCACTGGTAGCACGACCGATACCTATACGTACGGATTTGCAACCATTAGCAATAATGTTCTGACGGATGTTTCCCAAACCAAGCAGGCTACCGCTGTTGTCTTTCAGGAAGATCCTATTCTGTTGGATACAACCTATACTATTGGCGGTAAAACGATAGGCTACCTTATCTACAATCAGTTTATTCCAGGTTTGTATAAAGCAGGTAGCTCCAAGTTAGATGACACCTATGATTTGAAGCTGGACAATATTTTTGGCAAGTTCAAGCAACAGGGCGTCAATGAGTTGATTCTTGACTTACGCTACAATCGGGGTGGTTATGTAAGTTCCTCGACCAATCTGGCTAGCCTGATCGGTAAAAATATTGATGCCTCTAAGATTTATTACACACAGAAATGGAATAGCATTGTAACTGCCGCCAATGACAAGGAATATGGTGCGGGCTGGAACACACAGAATTTCCTGACGAAATCGACGAACATTGGCGCTAACCTGAGTCGCGTAGTTGTGCTAACGACAGGCAGCACAGCATCGGCCAGTGAATTGGTTATTAATGGCTTACGTCCTTTCATGACGGTAACTACTATTGGGACAACTACCGTTGGAAAAAATGTGGGTTCGCTTACAATTTACGATAAGAGTGGCCGCATAAAATGGGGCATACAGCCTATTACGTTCAAATCGGCCAATGCAGTGGGATTTACGGATTATGCGGCTGGATTTACACCGTCTGTTGAGGTGCACGAGCCATCTTACGGCATGAAACCATTTGGCGATGTGACAGAGCCAATGCTGAGTGAAGCCATTTTCCAGATTTCAGGTACCCGAATGGCACGCCGGGCTGCTTCTACAGAAGTTACCCAACCCATCCTTGGATCATCGCTCGACCAGAAGGCTGGTGGGGGAAATATGTTTATTACCAATAATTTCTTGGATAATCAACATTAATATTGTATTATTTTAACACAAAAGCAGCTCTAAAGGCTGCTTTTGGTGTTTTATATTGTAACTTAGCCTTAAAAGTTCCCATCACTATGTACGAAAAGAATATAGGTACGAAGCAGAAAGCTTTACGTATTAATCTGGACCGACGTATTTATGGCTCCTTTGCGGAGATTGGTGCTGGTCAGGAAACAGCTGCCATGTTTTTCAAAGCAGGTGGCTCATCGGGGACTATCGCCAAAACTATGTCAGCTTACGACATGACCTTCAGCGATTCTATTTACGGCGTTGAAGAAAGTGGCCGCTACGTAGTTGAGTCCCGGTTGGTGAAAATGCTGAATAAGGAATATAGCCTTCTCGAGAAACGATTAGCCGAAAAACGTGGTCCCGACACCACGTTTTTTGCGTTTGCCAATACTGTTGTTGCCCTTAATTACCAGAAAACCAACGAAGCGCATGGCTGGCTGGGCTGCCGCTTTCAGTTAAACCCGCAGTCTGGCTACAACGACGTGATTATCCACGTCCGAATGGCTGATAATGAGAACATTCTTCAGCAACAGGCGCTCGGTATTATTGGCGTTAACCTGATTTATGGTTGTTATTACTACGCAAAATCGCCTGAAACACTCGTATTGTCGCTTATGGACGATCTGACGCCAGAACGGATTCAGATTGATATGATTCGCTTTAATGGGCCTGATTTTGCAGATGTCGATAACCGACTGATGAGTCTGCATCTGGTTAAAAACGGATTCACAGATGCTGCTCTATTCGGCCCTGATGGTCAGGTACTGCAACCATCCGAAGCCCTTTATAAAAAACATATCCTGGTCATGCGCGGTCGGTTACGACCCGTTACGAATGTCCAGATGGATATGATTGAAAACGGCCTAAAGCAGTTTAAAGACGAAGCAGATGTAGATGCTAATCGGGTAATTTCGATGGCTGAGCTGACATTGCACAATTTGAAAGCCAACGAGCAAGGTATCGACGAGAAAGACTTTCTGGATCGGGTAGATATTCTGTGCTCTATGGGTCAGACGGTAATGATTTCCAACTATCTGGAATACTATAAGCTGGTGGCCTACCTAGCTCGTCTGACGCGACTCAAAATCGGCCTGATTGTGGGTATTCCGAACCTGGAATACATCTTCGAAGAAGGTCACTATGAATTTTTACCGGGTGGTATTCTGGAATCATTTGCCACCTTATTCAGCAGAAAGGTAAAACTATTCGTGTACCCAACGCTTCGCGAAGGAGCCATCTATACCTGTAATGAATTCAAATTACCGGCTACGCTGGAACCCCTCTTTCAGTACCTCGTTCGGAACGATAAAATCGAAGATATAACCGATTATAACGAACAGAATCTGCACATATCCACTGATCATGTGCTGGAAATGATTCAACAAGGTGAAGATGGTTGGGAAAACATGGTGCCTGATCGTGTAGCTGAGCAGATAAAGGCAAACTGCCTGTTTGGGTATCCGTGCGAAATAGAATATGTTCCCATTGGTCAGCAGGTGCGTCAACAACAGGTAGAAGAGCAGAGCGCTCCCCATTAAGCTAGTTGCATAGCTAGCCAGGGGAGTGCTCGCTAAACTGTGTCACAGGTGAATAAAGGGATAAAAACTCTTATTTTCACCACTATGACCAACGACTTCGATTTTGAGGCCTTTAAACAGGCCGCTATCAAAGGCCTTTACGAAGGTAAGCCCCTAACAGGCGAAAACGGCCTGTTCGCTCCCTTGCTCAAACACTTTCTGGAGTCAGCTTTAGAAGGGGAAATGGATGGGCATTTAGACCAAACCCGACTCTCCGAACAGAACCGACGGAATGGTAAAACCACCAAGCGGGTCAAGAGCAGTGCTGGCCCCTTAGAGCTACAAACACCGCGTGATCGTACGGGCAGCTACCAGCCTCAGATCGTACCCAAGCGACAGGTGGTACTAACTCCTCAGCTCGAACAAAAAGTACTATCACTCTATAGTGTAGGCAATAGTTACTCGGATATTAGTCATCACCTGTTAGAGATGTACGGCTATTCGCTGTCTGACAGCGAGTTAACCGCGATTACCGACAAGGTCATTCCGGCTATGCGAGAATGGCAGAATCGGCCTTTGGAAAGTCTGTACACACTGGTTTGGCTCGACGGCATCTATTACAAAGTACGTCAGGATGGGAAAGTGGTCACGCGTGTACTCTACAGCGTGATCGGATTAAGTTTATCGGGCAAAAAACAGGTGCTGGGCATCTATACAGCGGAAAGTGAGTCGGCCAAGTTCTGGCTATCGGTGCTAACTGATTTAAAACAACGGGGTGTAGAAGATCTGCTGATTACTTGCGTGGACGGTTTGAAAGGTTTCGATACCGCCATTGCCAGCGTTTTCCCGGCCGCTACCGTGCAGCTCTGCATTGTTCATCAACTCCGCAATAGTTTTCGGTTTGTGCCCGATAAGTTATTGAAAGAGCTGGCTAATGACCTGAAAACCGTTTATCAGGCACCAAACCGAGAACAAGGTCTGGAAAACCTGTTGCTGGTACAGGCGAAATGGGGCTCGACTTATCCTAAAGCAGTCCAATCGTGGCTGGAGAAATGGGAATTGCTATCGCCGTTTTTCGACTATCCAACCCCAATTCGTAAAGTGATGTACACGACTAATACGGTGGAAGGCTATCACCGCCAGCTGCGCAAAGTGACCAAGACGAAGGGGGCCTTTTCCTCGGATGTGGCTTTACAAAAGCTGGTCTATCTGACGATTCAGAATTTGCAGATCAAATGGGAGACGACGACCTACAATTGGAAAGAGATCATTAATCAATTCAGTATTATCTTTGAAGAACGAATTAAATCCCATCGCTTCGAATAAATCCTGCTGACACAGTTCAGCGAGCACTCTCAGCCAGCTATTCTCTCCCGAATTCATTGAGAATAGCTGGCTAATCTTATTTCTCAACTATTATACTGCTGCTGATAGAGCCGGTTAATCTTATCACGACTTCGTTTCAACCGCATTTTTACCGCACTAGGATTGATTTGATAGATCTGCGCGATCTCTTCAATACTTAGCTCATCTTCGTATTTCAACTGCAGTAACGCCTGCTCGCTCTCTGTAAGCGACGCCATAATCTGTTTGACCAATTGCAGCGTTTCTTCATGAAGTTGGCCATCTTCCATATCGGGTATATCATATTGTACCCCTTCCTCAATAGAGAAAAAACTAAATCGCTTCGCTTTCCGGAGTTGATCCGAGCAATAGTTGAAGGCAATCGAATAAAGCCAGGTCGAGAAAGTAGACCTCTCCTGAAAGGCGTCTAACTTAGAGAATACCTTCAGAAATATGTCCTGCGTAAAGTCTTCCGCTTTATCAGAGTCTTTGGTCATCGACAGGCAGCGTCGATAAACCTTATTCACATAGCGATTATAAAGCGTTTCGAAGCACTGGTTCGGCCGGCTGGTTAAGTATTGCCGAATCATTTCTTCGTCTGTTAATGAAGTGTCCATTGATAAACTACCAGCTCGCATATAGTGTAGGTGTAAGGCTGAACTTGGTCCAGGTTTGGTTAGTAATGAGCCTAAGACGGACACCTCTTCAATAAGATACTAAAAATATATTAAATGGTCTTTCTGCTTACTAATTAGACTTCCTTTGTAAACAGGTTTACCCAGCTAATTTTGTTGGTATGTACTCAATTCGTTCCTTTAGCGAGTATTATGCCTAATAGTAGCACAATTGGTATCTCTTTTGTGTATGCAAATCCCAGATTGTTACCAATAGAGGATCATCCACAAAAAATAGAAGCCATTTTTAGATTCCACTATGTTGCCAGTGAATGTTGAATTGCTGACCCAAATTGCTAGCCAAACAGGGCGCCATTATGCAGATGCTTATACCGTCTGGCTGGAATATCGTCAGGACCCAGATGTTTATACTATTGTTGATACGGTCCTGTGGGTCGCACAGAATCAGAAACTTCATGTCGTCGATGCCATTCAGGCAGTTCGGGATATTGAAGATCAATTCGGTGGAGCCTTTTAGTCGACTTTTTACTCTTACCAAGTAGACTATCGAGCCTAAAGGAAATTAATTTTTTTACGGCAGAAACGAACACCTAAAAATGTATAAATCAACAAGAAAGCTGTTTCCCCAATAATCTGGATGGGATAATCAGCGAAGCTCCAATTCGAAATCGTTTTTACCCAATGAATTAGAACTGCGCAGTACATTGTAAAGCCTACTAAAAAACTGGCAATAACCAGTAGAGAAAGGCAAACCCTGTTTATTCTTCCCGATACCATTGCTCAAGGGTTTTATATAGTTCGTTCATACTGCTATTTATTCTATCAGCATTCCGCTCAACACCGGTATGGCAAGAGTCATACCAGCTATACATCATTTTATTTTCGTTCTGTCCTTTGCACCTAATCAATTAACTCAATCATATTATCGAAAACAATAATGTATGATTATGGAAATAATTTATAGAATTTTTCGATTAATAGAAGAACTTCTTAAGGCTAAATTACAGACAGATAAGTAACTAATCGGCATACGTAGCAAGTGCTGTGCTGAATAGCATTCAGTCTTTTATCAAATCTATAGCAACCATAAAGTCTTAAATGTGAGACTATATCATCAGAGGGTTTAACTTTAAAAACGGAGTGAATTAGTCTATAATCGGCCTAAGCGAACTGTTTACGGATATAACTTACTTGCCTTGTTCTTCTTCTAGTTGCCTGTTACTTTTTCTTTTCCCTTAGTCTAACGGAGTTATTATGGTTCGTGAGGTAACCTGTTCCAAACTAGTCTATACTCCAGGACGAACAAATAAATACTTGATAATTAAGCAGATCAATCAGTAGCAGTTTGGCTCTGGTTTTGCTAGCGTTTGCCAGAAAAAGGCCAGAGGCAAGCTTTTATGAAAACGAAACAGGCAATACCTAAAGAAGTCGCCTTAATTCTACTCCGACAAAAAAAGCGACTACGTGAATTAGACTCGCTTGACAAGTGGACTGAAGCAGAATTTGAGGAAGTTGTCCGTTGCTCCAACGAATGGGACACGAAAAAGCAGGGGTGGATATTTCCACTTACTGCAATTGAAAGACTCGCTTTTGATGCCCGAACACCCGACAAACAAGCCCGGTCATTACAAATTATTGCTAAACATATGAGTCAGGATTTAGCTAAATAAGTATACCATCATATAATCTATCTTTAAAATATACGCTATTCAACTACTTAAATCGCTTATTCATCTATATAAACGCCTATTTCCTAATAGAAAGCACCACCGAGTATATTTTCAATAATTTTTATTAACTATTTTAGGGGTTACGAAAACAATTTAAAATCAATAAATCGTTTTCGTAGACAACACTACATCTTAACTTGTCGAATCCACCATGAATACTGTCTTAACCGATGAAGAAACAATTCGTCAATATCTTTCCAGTAAACCAAATCAATGTTTCGAGACACTTTACACGCGTTATGTTAATAAAGTCTATCAGCGTTGTTTGTCAATGACAAAAGATTCCGACAAGGCAGAAGACTTTACCCACGATATATTTCTCAAAGCTTTCGATAAGTTGGATGGATTTCAGGAAAAGTCTAGCTTTTCAACCTGGCTATACGCTATCGCCTACAACTACTGCCTGGATCAACTTCGATTGTCGAAACGGTTAAATACAGTTGCCATTAATGCCAATCTGGAGCAGTCGATTACCGAATCGCAGGAAGCCCGCTTACATGAGGAAACGCTCCAATTGCTCAAGCAGTCACTTAATGCACTTTCTACGAACGAGCGGGTGGTACTTCAACTCAAATACGAAGATGAAATGAGTATTGAGGAAATTGCTAAACTACACAACCTTACAATCAGCGCCGTAAAAATGCGATTGAAGCGTGGTCGTGAGCGAATGCATCAATTTTGCTTACAACAGTATTCAATTCAACATGCCTGACCCAGCTTGCATTAATACGTACGATATATACAAAAACGATGCTCCCCCGCCATGTCTGATTTCTCAGTATGACGGGGGAGCATCGTTTTTACGCATCTAGATGTTCTGCCGCTTCATTTCCTTGACGGCAAAGTCTGCCGCACGAGCCGTCAGAGCCATGTAGGTTAGCGAAGGGTTTACGCAGGAAGCCGAAACCATACAGGCTCCATCAGTTACGAAGACGTTCTTAACGCCATGAACCTGATTATTGGCATTGAGGACCGACGTTTTTGGATCGCGTCCCATACGAGCTGTTCCCATTTCGTGAATCGCCATACCTAGATAAGAGCCATTATCGTACGACTTGACGTTTTTCAGGCCCGACGCTTCCAGCATTTCTTTGGCATCGTTCATCATATCTACACGCATCTTTTTCTCGTTCTCCTTCAACTCGGCGTCGAATACAACAAGCGGCATGCCCCACTTGTCTTTTTCGTTTTTGTCGAGATACATGCGGTTTTCGTGATAAGGCAATGTTTCACCAAATCCACCCAATCCCATTGTCCAGGGGCCAGGTTTGGTCAGTTCATCTTTATAGTCAGCACCAAAACTCATTTCGGCAATGTTACGCTGCCAACCTGTACGGCTGCCGCCACCCTGATAACCGAAGCCGCGCAGATAGTCGCGTTTATCGGTACCGATATTCCGGTAACGTGGCACGTAAATGCCGTTTGCCCGCCGACCAATGTAGTATTTGTCCAGATCGCCTTCCCAAACACCCGACGCACCGGTACGAAAGTGGTGATCCATCAAGTTGTGGCCTAATTCACCGGAGTCGTTTCCGAAGCCATTAGGGAAACGGTTCGATTTTGAATTCAGTAAAACCGCCGTTGACCCAAGCGCACTACCGCATACAAAAACAACCTTAGCAAAGTACTCTTTAGGCTGAAGCGTAACGGCATCGACAATGCGGACACCGGTTGCCCGTTTTTTGTTTTCGTCGTACATGATCTCCGTCACTACCGAATCAGGACGGAGTGTTAAACGACCCGTTTTGGCAGCGGGGGGCAACGTACAGGATTGTGTGCTGAAATAGGCACCATAAGGACAGCCAAGTGAGCATTTGTTCCGATACTGGCATGGAGCGCGGCCAATGCCTAGCTGAGCTTCACCAGCTTTCGAGAGGTTAGCTACACGACCAATCGTCATAACCCGACCGGGGAAGTTCTTTTCTATCCGCTTTCGAACTTCTTTCTCCACGCAATACATCTCCATGGGTGGCAGAAATTCGCTGTCGGGCAATTGGGGCAGATTCAGTTTTTCGCCGGAAATACCCACGAATTTTTCAACGTATGAATACCAGGGAGCTACGTCTTTGTAGCGGATCGGCCAGTCAATGGCGATACCTTCTTTTAAGTTGGCACCAAAGTCGATGTCACTCAACCGATACGATTGGCGTCCCCACATGATGGATTTACCCCCTACGATATTAGGCCGATACCAGTCGAATCGCTTGTCTTCTTTATAAAGCGAGTCGGTATCTTTCATCCAATACGTTTCGGTCATTTCATTGTACGGATAGTCGCGGGCCAGTTTCGGGTGTGATTCTTTCTGCGCCATCGTCAGCCGACCGTTATACTTAGTCTGCCAGGGGTCTTTCATGGCATATTCGTAATCCTTAACGTGTTCAAGTTGATGCCCTTTTTCAAGCATCAGCACACGCAACCCTTTCTCGGTTAGCTCTTTGGCAGCCCACCCACCTGTAACCCCGGAGCCAATAACGATGGCATCGTAGGTCTGTTCTTTTATGGAATCAATATTGAGGTTCATAATTTTTTAGGAGTGAGGAGACAGGAATGAGTAGTGAGGAGCTATTTGGCGGCCCAATCGATGCGCCAGCCATTCTCGCTCCTATCTCCTCACTCCTACTACTATAGTTATAATGCCCAGGTTTTCTGGCCGGGTTTGAGTGGCATACATCCGTTAAACTGACCGGGTACGGGCAGGTACTCCAGTGCTTTGGTTGCACCAATTTCAGACGTGAAATAGCCCGTTGTGGTTAGTTCTTTCATTCGTAGGAAGAAAGGCTTATCGTCGGTCATAGTTTGTTTGACCATTTCGTTTTTCTGAGCCGTATCCAGACTCACGAAGTCCTTACCGAATTTGGTTTTGCTACTGGCGTCCAGTTTGGCAAGTCCAGCATAAAACTGCTCCTGATCGGCTTTGGGGTAACAATCGCGCATGACCCGAACAATAAACTTCTCGGCCCCGGCCGCTTTAGCTCCGGGCGTACTGGTCGTTGGGATAATTACATCGGCGACCTCGGCTAATAACGCTTCCTGCTCAACAGTGACGTCTACACTCGGGCCCATGTTCGTAATACGACCCATAGCTCCCGCCAGCGTGGGAGCCGACAGGATTCCTCCCATCATCAGGGCCGCCTGTTGTAAGGCTTCTCTACGTTTCATAGGTTAAATAGGTATTTGTAATAAGTTTATTTTTCAACGAAGAAAGTTAAAACCAAATAAGCTAAGCCGGTTGACATTAAGGCAAAATCATGTGTTTTTAATCCTAAGAAGACCAAAGGGTCTTAAATATCCTCTTCTTGAGACAAAAACGATTCTTACACGAAAGCACAACGGTCATCAATCTTCTTCAGACTGTTCTATAACGAATGCCATTACAAATGAATTGGCATAAAAAAGAGTCAGCCCTACCAATTCATTAATTAGCAGGGCTGACTCTTTTTATGTATTCATTATTCATTCACTTACCTTATTCATCCAGAAGCAAATCCTGATACCAGAAGCCTGTATCCCAACTCCGATCAGTGTCGTCGGTATGGCAATCTGTGCTCCCTGATGGACTGTACGTACGCCGGACGACTTCTCCTTTACGAAACCCAATAGGATGAGAGAAAATGGGGCCATCGTACACAAACGAATGGTATTCGCCATTTTCGCCACAGGGGTCAACTGTTGGGGGTAAGTCTCTCAATAAATCCAGATCTAACTCCCGACCGACGAACTCGGCTCCCAGTTGCTTTTCATTGACGCAAACCAGCACGGCTCGAAAACCCAGATCAACAAATTCATGAACTAACTCGGTCGTGTTACGCTGCCAGAGGGGAAATCCCCCTTTCAGATTTACGCGTTGTAATTGGCTTTCCCGATACTGTCGTAAGTCTTCCAGAAAAATATCGCCAAACAAAGAATGGGTAATGCCTTGTTGTTGAAATCCTTGCAGTACCTGTTGCAATTGAGCATCGTAGGTCTCTATCGATACGTCGCCCGGCAATCGCAGCAGTTGTAGAGGTAATCCCAGCCGATTTGCCTGCGCATACAGCAATTCCATCCGAACGCCGTGCATACTTACCCGACCATGCAGGTCATTTACCGATGTGAGCAAACTCTGTATATCCCAGCGTTCTGACCGCAGACTATGGTATAAAGCAAGAGCAGAGTCTTTACCTCCGCTCCAGTTCATAATGGCCCCTTGCCGACTCATCGGAAATAAAGACCAGAAGGAGCAATTTCAGCTTTAACCGAATCAACCAACGTTCCGGTCGATTCGTAGCGAATTACGTAACCAGCCTGGGCATACGAAGGAATAACAGTACCGTAAATTCGATTCGTTTGTGGATCAATACCCAAGGCACTAAATGAGCGATTCACCACTACACTTCCCGAAGCCGTGTTTGCATCAATCGAAATAGTGTATGTTTTACCACCCAGGGTATAATAAAAATTACGTTTATCGCCACTGATGGTTACCGATCCGGGAGCAGCAGAAAAAGTAAGGCGTTTAGCAATAGCCCGACTCGTTGGATCTAGCTGAACCAGATCTTTACCGGCCTGAATCCACAATTTGCCGTTCGCATCGAGCGCAAGTGGCTCGGGTGTTGAGCCGAAAGCAATCCGTTGTTTTTCGGTATCGGTGTTCAAGTCGATGATCAAGAGTGTTTGATCGCCACTATAGGTGTTGCTACCTACAAACGCTTCGGTACCCGAAATAACCATTTTTTCGACGCCTTTCACCGCCGGAATTTTTTTCGTCACGGTGCTGGTATTCAAATCAACAACCGCGATATAACCGGGGTCTTTATAAAACGTACCCGCACTATAATCGCCGGAAACATCCCAGCAACTGATGTAGGCCTTGTTAGGACCTGCCGAAATCACCTGACGGGGATTCTCAATATCGGGTGTTTTTAGGGTAGCGCGAGAAACGAACGTACCAGCCTCCACAATCTCAACTTTATCCTGGCCAGCCGTACTGTTATCGACTAGAATCAACCCTTTACCATTTACTTCAGTATACCCCTGTACCCCACCCGTCAAGGCTAACGACGGGTTTGCCGTCTGAAAAATATTGGTCGCAACAACATTGCTATTGCGTGACAAAAACGAGACCGTTCCATTGTTGCTGGAGAAGTTACCTGCGTTCAGGATAAACACCCCCGATTCGTAAGGTGTTGGCGTTGGGTCAGACGTTTTACAGTTCCAGACACTCAAGGCTACCAGCCCAACGGCAATTGATTTGGTCAATTGATTTTTCATGAATTATAAAGAAGGAAAATTGATAATTAAATTGATTGCCCAGTTTCGGCCCGGAAGTGCGTTTCGCTTCACGCCAATCAGCAGCGCGTCGAACACATTATTGACTTGTCCCTGAATTCGAACAGGAATCGAATGCCAGCGGGCGGTGTGCTCCAATAACACATTAGTCAGCATAGTTCCTTTAAAAAACTGAGTATTGTCGAAGGTGATATATCGACGAGAATTGGCCTGCATTTGTACACTAAGGCGCGTTTGGCCATGTTGCACGTAGGTATTGAACGTACCGGTATGAATCGGCACATACACCAATTGCTTCCCGATCACATCCTGCGAATAGGCATCATAGGCCCGCTCCTGCGATGAACGGGTCAGCGCATACCCAAGGCGCAAGCCTGCGCGCCAGTTATTCTGGACATAGGTTAGATTAGTCGTAAACTCAAGGCCACGAGCAATTACCAGTTGCAGATTTTCGACGTGGTAATTATTGGTCGGATTCCAATAAGTCCAGTTGTCAACGCGGTTGTGATAGCCCGTCAGCTCAGTCGTCAGGTTAATTCGATCAGATAAGGGCGTATTAGCCGCTAAACCGCCCTCGAAATTCAACCCACTTTCAGGCAAGAGATTTGGGTTACCTAAATCAATCCAGTAGCGTTCGTTTAAGGTTGGAACGCGGTAATTTCGGCTTAGTGACCCTTTTGCCGTCAACTTAAATCGGTCACGCTGCACAAGCTGATATTCGGCACCCAGCGATGGCGTAATGGGCGGATTAAACCGCGTTACAAAAGCCTGTCGAATATTGGCCGATACCAGCCAGCGCGTCGTTTGGAAGCGTAGGAGTGCATATAAATCTCCTCGATCTTCCTGAATCAACTGCCCGCCGTAACCATCTGTTCGGGTCCGGTAATGCGACCATTCACCGCCCAAGCGCAGGTTCAATTGCCAATTTGTACCAGACAAAAGCTGGAACTCGCGCTCTGCCCGACTAATTAGCCGCTCAGTTTCGGTATGACTGGGCGCATTAAAATTTCCTTTTGCATAATCCAGCACATCGCGAATCCAACCCACTCGAAACGTCATGCGATTGGCCTCGTAAGTAGCCAGCAACCGTGCCGACTGGGTTCGGGTACGTTCGCGTGCTATGGTATCCTGGGGCGTAATAATTAAATCATTGTCGGTTAGCCAGGCATTGACGGAAAACTGTCGGCCGCTTTTATGCAGAAAATAGAGATCCTGGATAAATCCACGTTGAGCTGTTGTTGATGGCTCCAGAAAATAATGCTGGCGTTCGGTGTATGGATAAGCGTTGTTGAACTGGTTCCGATAGGCAAACGTCTTACCCGATAGTTTCCAGCTTGTTCCTAAAGTCGCACCATAACGCACTCCCACCTGCGTCTGGTTATTCTGAAAGCTGGCTAGCTGTTGCCCAAGCATTACACGAATCCCAGACTGCCAGCCGGGTGTACTACCCAGGAGAATACTCCCCCCTACGGCGTCGGACCCTACTGCACTGGCTGAAGAACCGTATTGCACAGCTAGTCTGTCGAAACCAGCAACAGGCAGTGTAGAGAAATCTGTCTGACCGAGATTCGGTTGATTGATGTTGATACCATTCCAGAGAACGGCGGTATGGTTGGCCGATGTACCCCGAAACGAAACTGTTGCCAACTGACCAGGCCCGTAGTTTTTGAAAGCCAGGGGCGTATTGAGCGCCAATAGATCGGTTAACGATCCAAATCGAAATTGAAGCAATGTAGTCGAATCGATCCGTTGGAGTTTCTGCCCGGCCAGGAATCGCTCAGGCGCAATAGCGCGCACCGTTACGGCCGATAAAGATACGATCGTTCCTAAACGGCTCGACGGAATCACCAGCGAATCAGTTTGTGCGAAACTGCTACGACCTACAAACAGGGCAATAGCCAGCATCAATACCCAACCATGAAGGGCTTGCTTTACCACTATAACTTCTGAACAATGTGTACATCTCGATGCATCGGGCCAAAGTCTGACCGTTAGCACGCGGTTGGGGTGTTTCCTCCGAACACCAGAACAACGGATGGTTTTAGGCAGGTCTCCTGGCTCGTCTTGTCGGTTCTGACCTTCCCACGCTCATCAGTTGCGTAGTGGTTATGTAGATTGAACCGATCTTGTAAAAGACTTACAGTTGCGGGGACAGCGCTGGTCTTGCACCAACTTCCCTTTTAAGCCTTGAAAGTCATCACGAAATGACGTTAGGCACCAAAAACTCAGGACAAAGGTAGGGGAAATTTATGGAATAGATGTAAAGTGGACCTCCTGTCCGCATAGCCATAGCCTAAATTAAAGCTTCTGACTATGCGGACAGGAGGTCGGAATGCCGCACCACCACGTTACTTTTTAAAATCCGTCGGCTTTGATTTCTTTCTCGGTGACGGTGCCGTATTTTTTCACTTTATCGCGAATGGCTTCGGCTTTACCAATCAGGACGAACTGGAGGTTATTCTTTGGAAAATACTGGTCAATAATCTGACGAGTTTTAGCCACTGTCAGCCCATCGACGTTCTTCTGAAAATTGTTGATGAACGATTCATCAAAACCCATGCTGAACATATCCGTCAATAAGTTCGCTAATTCACTGGCCGATTCGTATTTCGGAGGGAAATCAGCTTTCACGTAGTTTTTAGCCGATGTTAAGGTTTTCTCATCAATACCCGTCCGATGCAAACTATCGAGTACCTGCAACGCCATGTCGATGGCCTGCGTGGTCGTGCTAACCTTGGTGAAGGTCGAAATGGCGAATGTGCCACTTTTACGATAGGTCCCGAAACGACTGCCAGCTCCATAGGTCAGGCCTGAATTTACCCGTAACGCATCATTTAGCCAGGATGTGAATCGGCCGCCCAGAATCGTATTAACAACCGTGACCGGAATAAAATCGGGGTTGTTTTGCGTAATCCCTTTTCCACCAATCAGGAACGTTGTTTCGCGGGCATCGTCCTTATTGACTAATAAAACCCGGTTTTTATCGAACGAGAACGTAGGTTCTGTTAGCGCGGGAGATGTGGACGGTGCCGTTTTCCAGCTTCCAAATAAGTCGGTTACCCTTTTTTTCATGTCTGCCGTATTGAAGTCGCCTACAATGGCAATGGCGGCCCGATCTGCCGTGTAGTATTTTTGGTAAAACTGCCGGGCATCACTTGCCGAAACGGCCGAAACAGAGCTGGGAGTACCGGTCAGTGGGTTCGCATAAGGATGGCCTTCGTACACAAACCGATTAAAATAGGAGTTGACCACTCCACGCGGACTTTCTTTCTGTTGGGTTAACTGAAGCAGTTGACGCTGTTTGTATTTGTCGAATTCTGTTTGATCGAAGGTTGGTTTTGTAATGACATCCTGAATAATATCGAACAACAGATCCTGATCCTTTACGGCAAATGACGAGGTCAGCTTAGCCACTTCTTTACCCGCATAGGTATCGACACTAGCGCCAACGTATTCGATTTTTTCTTCGAGCTGCGACTTCGTGTACTTCGAGCTTCCGAACAGAATAGCTTCTG
The DNA here is from genome assembly GCF_054776755.1 of Spirosoma litoris. Taxonomy (NCBI): domain Bacteria; kingdom Pseudomonadati; phylum Bacteroidota; class Cytophagia; order Cytophagales; family Cytophagaceae; genus Spirosoma; species Spirosoma litoris. Next base: position 86,374 of record NZ_BAAHBI010000014.1, read on the forward strand.
CTGTCATATTCGACAACCCATAGCGGCTTCCATCCTGCACGGCACCGGCATCAAACACCGCCGAGATATTGATAAGTGGCACTTCATGCTGCTCCATCAAATAAATCGTCAGGCCATTCTTGAGCTTAAATTTCTGATAAGGCGGCACTTTAAACGTCTGCGCCAACGACGCGCTCGTTAGTAATACCGCGGAAAATAGAGTGAGTATCGATTTCATATAGCGAAACCTATATAGTTTTAAAACCGCTCCGCTTCGGCAGTCCGGTTTATAGGTTTGAGTTAAATTTGGGGAATCAATTGTTTTTAACTGGATTCGCTTTAGGCTCTGGCAAGAGATAACCCACCGTGCGATTTCGGCTAGTCAAATAGGTTCTGGCCACGCGTTGCACATCTTCTTTAGTTACTTTCTCGTAGAGGGCTGGCGCTTCGTATAACTTTTTGTAATCGCCGAAAAACAATTCGTAAGTCCCCAATGAGTTCGCCTTTCCATTGATCGATTCCATGGTGTGATAGAATTCCATTAATTTCTGATTCTTCAGCTTTTGCAATTCTACATCTGTAATCCCTTCGTTGATCACCTTATCAATCTGATACAATACCGATCGTTCCAGTTGCTCAGCCGAGATGTTACTAGCCGCAATGGCATAAATCGAAAACAAGCTCGGATCGAACGACTGATCCATATTGGTAAATACCCGCGATGCGATGGTAGAATCGAGCACCAGCGACTTCACCAGACGCGATGAATTTCCGGAACTAAGTACACCACTCAGCAAGTCGAGGGCATAATAATCAGGGTGCCGAGTGGCGGGCGTGTGGTAAGCCAGCAAAATATTAGGCGTGGCTATGTCTTTATAAGTCGTTGCCCGACGTTCGCCATTTTGGGGAGGCTCTACAGTCCGCAAGCTATCAGGCAGTTTCTGAGCTGGAATGGGTTCAATATACTGCTCAGCCAATTTCTTAACCTGCGCAGCAGTCACATCGCCCACCACAACAACAACCGCATTATTGGGCGAATAATAGGTCTTGAAGTATTTCTCCAGATCGGCCTGCGTCCATTTCTTAATATCAGACTCAAAGCCAATCACCGGGAACATGTATGGGTGCTCCACAAAAGCCACCGACTGGACCAATTCATTAATAACCCGATAGTTACTATTCTCCAGGCCCGTGCTACGCTCCGATAAAACGACCCCCCGCTCACTCTCCACCATTTTAGGATCAATGGCTAAATCCCGGATGCGATCCGCTTCCAGATCAAAGATTGTTTCAAGCGCACCACTCTGAAACCAGTCGGTATAAACCGTATTATTTTCAGTCGTGTAAGCGTTATTAGAACCCCCATTGGCTTCCATAACACGGTCGAACTGTTTAGGGCCGTATTTCTTGGCCCCGTTGAACATCATATGCTCAAAAAAATGCGATAGCCCCGTTATGCCATGTACTTCGTTACGAGAGCCAACTTTCCAGAATGAATAGAAATTTGCGTTCGGAATCGAATGGTCTTCGAGAACCATAAATTTCATCCCGTTTTTGAGCGTAAAGGTTTGTACGTCCTCCGGCTTAGGCTTATTCTGTGCCAGGAGACTGCCCGCCACGAGCGTCAACCCGACCAGCAGCCCGGTTCGTTTGTTCATAAGTGTAGTTATAATTGGGAAATCTAAAAATACTTGTCAAACAGGGGATTGCCAAAAAGAGCTTTTCCACCCCAACCAATAGACAAGGGAAAAACCCCTTGTGTTGCTTTAGGCAAGACAAGGGGTGAGAATTCCTGTAATAGTTATTCTGCAATAAGTGAGCAAGCATTTCCCATAAAGAGGGTATTTTTGAGACTATAAAATTGGTGATATATAATCAGGGTCAATAAGACTGGCTTGTAGGGCTGTACTCGCCCCATAGGCTTGTCGTTAATTGGCTTCAACCTAATCACCCCGCCAAATTCACGCCTTGTCAAGCCGGTAGCTCACATCGCCCACCAAACTGCCACATCCGTTCGACAGGCTGTATAACAAGTTGATTTATGGAGCCAACGTAAAAATTAGATGGGTTCAAGCTAGGTTCTAGTCATTGCCAACTTCCCCCTTCAATGTTGCTTTTACTTTTATCCTGTGATGGTGCCCCCAATCAGCCATTTCCCACAGGATAGGTCTCAAGGTCTGACCATAAGCGGTAAGCGCGTATTCCACCGTAACCGGTTTGGTAGGCTGCACCGTGCGACTGATTAAACCGTTGATCTCCAGCTCTTGTAACTCCTTGGACAGCATTTTGGAGCCAATCCCGTTTACTTCGCGCATTAAGTCCATGAACCGTTTGTCGCCGAAGCTCAAGCACCCAATGATCGTGATTTTCCATTTGCCGCTTAAAATATCCATCGTATCATGGATAGCCTTGAGCTGACTGGGACAGTGCAGCGGCTTTTGATCAATAAATACTTTCTTGTTCATCCGTCTTGGCGCAACTTAGTTTCTCGAAGGAAACTACTTTCTAAAGGGAAACCCATATCCAGGGTAAAGTTCGTTCATCTAGCTTTGTCAAAAAAGAGAGCTCATGAAAATAGATTTGACGCAGAAGGTTGCCATCGTTACCGGCAGCTCAAAGGGTATTGGCGCTGCCATAGCTAAGGAACTTGCCGCCTGTGGCGCGATTGTCATTGTTACCTATCATTCGGCGGCAAGCGATGCTGAAACCGTGGTTAACGCCATCCGGCAGACAGGCGGACAGGCCATTGCCCTTCAAGCCGATATGGCCCGCCATGCCGATATTATTGATTTGTTCAAACAGGTGAAGGAGCGGTTTGGCAAGCTGGATGTGCTGGTGAATAACGCTGGTATCGCCCGATTCGGACCCATTGAAGCGGTTACGGAGGAAGATTTCCTGGAACAGTACCAGGTCAATGTGTTAGGGCCCCTGCTGACGATCCAGGAGTCGTTGAAGTATTTTCCCCAAACAGGCGGTAGCATTGTCAATATCAGTTCAGTAGGCGGACAGAATCCAGGGCCATACACCAGTATTTATACCTCATCGAAGGCGGCCCTGAACGCCTTAACCGTTTCTTTATCCAGAGAACTGGTGGACCGCCACATCCGGGTCAATACAGTGGCACCAGGTCCAACGGATACCGAAGGGTCAAAGGCGCTGGGACTGGCAGGTAGTGCCATCGAAAAGGGCATGATTGCCGCTATACCCATGGGTAGATTCGGCAAACCAGCTGAAATAGCCCCAGCCGTTGCTTTCCTAGCATCGGATAACGCGGGCTGGATCACTGGTGAAAAATTAGCTGTTTCGGGAGGAATGCGCTAAAACGGATACGACTCTAGCGAGCAGCTAGGGGTACTAAAAACAAGTCTCCTATCGGTCGGGTACGAATGTCTGCTTAAGCTGATGTATTGACTCAGATTGGTACCTTGTTAATCGATACTGTTTTAGCCTACTTCTATGTAAGAAACAGATACATGGACCTCTCTTTGTCTAAAGCAGCAGCATTTTGTGAGATTTGGACAGAAATTATTCACCCCAGAATGGTTAGTTACTTTTCAGATGTACTACGGGTTGAGAGACAGCCCTTTAAGCCGCGGCTTGTGGAAGGTATCTGTTACTCCTCGTCGCTCAACGATTTACCGGTAACCATGTAGTACAAGTCCGACTCAGATAGTTTAGAGAAAGATCCCGTTGCCCCCTGATGCACCGGCGCGACTTGATAGATGGGATTGTCGATCGGCTCGGTGGACAGCTTCTGGATAGCGTAAGTCCGCACTTGATCAGCGCCGATGGTTAACTCGACCTCAAATAACAGGGGATCTTCCGTGATAATGGTTAGGCGGCTCACGCACGAATTGGTGTTGGACATAACGGGCGTCTGTTCTCGGTAAGCCGTTAACAGGTGGCGAAGGATCGGGCTTTGGTTTTCCATGGTGGGACCAATATACGCAGTAAAGTCTTAGGCGGGTAGCAAACAAGGGAGCTGAATCTAAAGTGTAGTGAGTTAAGAGCAATTTGTGAGAAACTATAAAATAGGATTCGGAACAAAGAACGACTGTCGCCGATCGGCTACTCTGCCCATAAGTAGTATTCCACTAGGAAGCAGCTTAGTGGAATACTACTTATGTTTTCCATTCTAAGACGTAATTTGAGCCTGTTCAAAAATCTACTTTTTTCACTCCATGCCAACAGGATAAATCGTAGATTCTGACGTTGAAACTGGCGGGCTTTTCCAACAAAGGATCGCTGCTACACCCAATGATATGCCAATCGCCGAAACACCTGTGGAAAATCCAACTTTTACTTGACATGCACTTGCTCCATCTGGTGCATAAGTAAAGAACAGACCGCCAATGAGGGCAACAAATACGGCTGCACTAATCTGCAATGTTGCACTTACCAGACCGGCGGCCAGTCCTGAGTAACGTGCATCGACCTGATCTACATTTAAGCGTACAAGTGCAGGAATAGCAATGCCTTGTCCCAGCCCTATCATAAACAGCGGAGCGGGTAACCACACGGAGATGTCTGCCAGAGCGAAAATTGCTGTAAGTAACAATCCTACAACCTCCAGTATCATGCCGAATGCCGCCGTGCGGGTTTCGAATCTGCCAGCGATTTGGGGGCTGCACCAAGGGCCCAGGAAAAAACCAATACCTAGTGGTAAAATGGCAAAACCTGTTGTGAGCGTATTGTGGTGCAAACCCGATTGTTCATAGATAGCGAAGAGTAGAAAAAAAGAAGCCAAGGCATAAAAGAAAAATGCAGAGCCAAGGCTACGACGCAACCCCTTCGCCATGAATAAAGATGGCAATACCAATGGTGATTCCCCTGCTATTTCCAGCTTTTTCTCGTATCGCCAAAATAGGTAAAGTGTCGGAACACTTACAATCAGTAGTCCTGAACACCACCAGGGCCAATTGTTTTCGCGTCCTTCGATGAGGGGAACTACAAGTGCCAATAGTCCGGCGGCAAGCAGAAATGCGCCGAAAATATCAAGCCTCGCCGAACGTTCAGCACGATTTTCTCTTACTAATAGGAAAGCCGCCGGAATGGTAAGAATTATAATGGGTATATTGATCAAAAAGACACAGCGCCATCCCAATCCCAGCAGATTGGCAGATACCAGTACACCGCCCAGTAACTGACCGCATACGGAAGCCAGGCCGAACGTCGCACCATAAAGGCTAAGGGCGCGGTTTTTCTCATTCGCCGGGAAAATGGAGTGGATCGTTGCTAATGATTGTGGTCCCATTACGGCTGCGGTAACTCCCTGAAATAGCCTTCCAATTACCAGCATAGTAGGCGAGGTTGCCAGTCCGCATAGCGCAGACGCCAGACAAAAGCCGAGCATTCCGCTGATAAAGGCCCGCTTACGACCGAAGATATCGCCCAGTCGTCCACCCAGTATGAGCGTAACCGCATAGGCTGCTGCGTAAACCGAAACGACCAGCTGGGATACCGCTGGAGGTTCCTGTAGATCAGTTCGGATAGCGGGAAGCGCTACGTTAACAATAAAAAAATCAAGTGGAGGTAATAGGGTTCCTATAAGTAATACAGCCAGAGCCAACCACCGGTTAGGATCGGGAATAGCCTGTTTTGTGCCTTCTTCCATACGCTGAGAATTTGTATCCTTTTTTCGGTACAAATATCTTCCCGGATGCGGAGGCCTCTTATATCCGTTTCGAAGCTTTTTATATGAAAATCGAAGGTAACATGGCTAGTAGAAGCAGAAAGTTAGAAACGACGGTAAATAGTAGCATGGATTGTTCAATATAGTCTATTTAGGGTGTCGCTGAGGAATGCAAGCTCTGCGAAATTCAGCTGGTGTAAGGCCGGCATTCTTCTTAAAAAACAGGCTAAAAGCAGGTTGTTCGGTAAACCCGGTAACATAGCTGATTTGCTGTAATGTCCAATCGGTTTGCATCAGTAAAGCTTTGCTTTCTTCCAATAGCCTGTTTTTGATATGGGTACTCACAGTTTGTCCAGTATGTTTTTTAAGGAGCGCATTTAGGTGGCTTGGATGAACTGCCAATACCTGGGCAAATTCCTTTGCCGTCTTTAAACGAATTGGCAATGCACGGCCTGCCATAGAAAATTCACTTTCGAGTAACTCGAAAAACTCGTAAATGTGTCTATATTCCTTGCTGATAGCATTGGGTCGTACCGCAACTGCGGATTGCTGACTCACAGCCATGATGAGTTGAAGATAGGCCTGCAGGACGTCATGATTGAATGGATCTTTACCATTTTGATCCCGGTGCATTTGCACAAAAAGACTATCGATCCGGGACACCTCTTCCGGCAATAGTTTAATTACATTTCGACCACTCGCCGAGAACAGGCTGTATTTACGGATCATATCTTTCAAAACTGGATACTCATCCATGAATGTCTTCCTGAATAAACAAAAATGGCCAGTAGCTTCCTCGTGAGGTCCCACGTTTTGCCACGATACAATTTCATTCGGATGAATGAACACAATCGTTGGTTGATCAATTTGGTACGTATTGGTGCCGATGATGAAAATACCTGCCCCCTTATTAATGAAAACAATCTTATAAAACTCGCGTCTGCTCGGGGATAAATAATTTCTACAGGGCTGATGAGAACGGTCAAAGACAAGAATATCCCGGTCAAACAAGGCGTCCCTTCTTACCGGCATCATATCCGCTATGTCCCTCAGGTGGTCAATTTCCTTTAATTCTTTTGTAACTGGTATCAAGGTATCAACATGATTTATGGATAGACTCTACGCAAACCGACCCATTCAGGATCGGGAAATAAACGTATGTCCCTGGCGACCAAGGGAAGCAAGCTGAATGTACTATACCTGCTTCTACTGAACAGCGAATTCTGGCTTTCATTCCATAGTAATAAAAACATGGGCATTATAGTTTTAAAATTACGCGAATACTCCGAACAGCAGGTTTGGCAAAAAAAATTTACATTTCTGAATCAATCGTTTCAGAATTTGACTACCTTTGGCCCGAAGGAATTAATAAGTATGGCACGCACCCTTGCATTTGACCAGCACGAAGCAATCGAGAAAGCCCTGGATGTCTTTTGGCAAAAGGGTTATCACGGGACGTCTATGCGGGATTTGACCGATGCCATGCAAATCAATTCGAGTAGCCTCTACAATACACTCGGTGACAAGCACCAGCTCTTTATCCATTGCGTCAAGCATTATACCCTCAAAAGAAGGTTGCTCCTGGAGCAGCGCGCCAATAGCTTCAAATCGCCCAAAAAAGCGCTCGAGAGCTTTATCCACGATGTTGCGGATGTGGTGATTAAGGACGCGCAAGGCTGCTTTGCGATTAAGACCGCCTTTGAGGTTTCCCCGGTAGACAAGGATATCCAGGCCCTACTTAAAGAGGATAATGACTTTACCCACCAATTCCTAAGCAGGCTTATCCGGGAAGCCGTTCAAAAAGACGAACTTGACCAGGACTGCGATGTTGCCCTGGTGGCCGACCACATTATCAGTACCTATACGGGCTGGTATGAGCTCTATATCCTGCACCAGGATCCGGTGCAGATCAAGAAGCTTGCCGCTTATCTGGCCCGGCAACTGCTGCGCTAATTTTTTTGATCCATTCTGAAACGATCGCTTCAAAAAGAAACAAAAATAAAATCCCAGATCAATTGACATGAGCCTACAAAAGAACTAGCTAAACCCAGCCTAAATTTTGAAACAATCATTTCACAATTAACAGCCAATGGAATACCAACAAGTAGCCAGCTTAGAGCTGGAAGGAAAAATTGCCCTGGTGACGGGCGGGACAAAAGGGATTGGTAAGGCTATTGCCCAACGATTGAAAGCCTCTGGGGCCACTGTCATCGTGACTGCCCGAAGTATCCCGCATCAGGCCTTGGAAGGCGAACACTTCATTGCGGCAGACCTGTCCAGGGCCGATGAGGTCCAGAAAGTCGTCGCCCAGGTCCAGGACCAATTTGGGAGCCTGGACATTTTGATCAACAACCTGGGCGCCAACACGGCACCGGCAGGTGGGTTCAGCGTACTGAGCGACGCGGACTGGGACCATGTACTGCAGATCAATTTGCTTGCCGCCGTACGGCTCGACCGGGCCTTCCTGCCCGGCATGATCCAGGCAGGAAGCGGGGTGATTATTCATGTCTCCTCGACCAGCGGCATGTTCCCGCTTTGGGATACGACGATGGCCTACAGTGCGGCCAAGGCTGCACTCAATGCATACAGCAAGTCGCTGGCCAGCGAAGTGTCGCCCAAAGGCGTACGGGTAATTACGTTGTCGCCCGGGCTGAACAATACCGGGGCGATGAAAAATTTCCTCGAGGGACTAGCAGCATCAGCAGGCATTAGTACTGAACAGATGACCAGTAGTTTACTACAACGGGTGGGCGGAGTGCCCCTGGGCCGGATGGCTGACCCGGCCGAGACGGCCGAGGTGGTTGGATTCCTGGTCAGCCCCAGGGCTTCCTACATCACAGGGACAAATATCGCGGTGGATGGCGGCAATTTACCGGTCGTTTAGCCCAGGTAGGACCGGCAGGGTTCACCCTGCCGGTTACTTGCTTACGGTGGTGTAAGGTTTTATGATTTCCTGACGTCCTCCAGGATATTCAGACTGTTGAAAGTAGAGTTTCCGGTACCAGGCCAATGTGAATCAGTTCAATGGCCGTTTTGCCGGTTTCCTGTTTGAGCAGATCGCAGTGAGAATGTGAATTGAGAGAATTTTCTACGACTAGCATTGCCTTTAGTAAGACAAAACAGTATTATCAAATCGGTTCGTCAATCAGGAAATGCTGCTTGGGTTGCAGTAATCTTGACTGGCATTCGTTACCTTGTGAGCTTGATGCAGGCGGCCTCATGTGTAGATGCGTTTAGCCTTGGCTCTACCTGCTCCTAACCATCAATCTCTCCCTATGAAGCCCTTACTGTTGATTAACCTACTGCTAGTATCCATCTCAGGGTTTACCCAAAAAAGAGCGCTCAGTGACACGATTCCCTTCGCCATGAATGAGCAAAATAATTTGTTCGTCAAAGCAGTGTTTAATTACAGCGACACACTGAATCTGAATTTTGATACCGGAACCACTGAATTAGTGTTAATCAACACCGTTCTGAGCGGTAAACTAAAACAAACGCCCAGGCTTTATACTACCGTCTACCCGCTGCAGCTTGGCAGAACAACCTACCTCACCAAAGTGTATGACGCTGAGCTGACCGCTCACCAAACCGATGGCAGATTTGGCTGGGATCTCTTCAAAGATAAGATTGTTGAAGTCGACTACGACAAGTCCTTACTAATCGTGCACTCAGCCCTGCCCAGGGCTGTGGCAGAAAGTGATGTGTATACAAAACTCGACATCGATTTTATCAAGGATCTCATGTTGGTAAAGGGATCAATTGAGCAAGATGGGGTGATCAATGAAGACCTGTTCTTATTCGACTCGGGCTACCAAAGGAGCGTGATGTTAGATAACGATCTGCTACGAGAAGGCGGCTTTCCGACCGACAAAATGGCCATTATCAAAAAGGTGGTAATGAAGGGAGCACAGGGCAATGAGATTCCGGTGATTACTGCCAACCTGAATACCTTGACAATCGGCAAGTACCAACTAAGGAATGTGCCTGTTCAACAAGTAACAACTAGCAAGCCTGTGAAAGGCAAAAATATTCATATTCTAGGCAATGATGTGCTGAAGCGTTTCAACTCGTTTCTTGATTTCCAGCATAAGGTGGTTTACCTAAAGCCTAATCATTTGTACAGGGTTGCTTTCAGTGATCAACTCAAAAAAAAGGAGTAATTATCTTCAAAAAGGCTTCACTAAGTATCTGGACCGCCCAGCGACCTGTAAAGGATTTGGCGGGTTGATGCCCTACAAAGAAAAGTTAATGTCTGTCCACATCAACTGTCAACAGTTTGCACAAACAAGCCTTTTTTGAGATTATCACCCATCACTTCTTATCAAGTACTAGGTTCAATAACCGCTTTAACTCGTCAATCTCAGCCTGCTGCTTTTGCTTAGTTGATTGCAGGTCTTGCTCAAGTTGGATACTATACAAGGTCAATTCCTCCACTTTCTCTAGCAAGGTTACATTCATCTTGACCAGATCGACACCTTCTCTGGTTACTTGCTCAGCCGATGGTACGCCAGGTAAATGCTGATGAGTCTGCACATAGGTGGCTACTTCATTCAATGAGCGTAGGGTGTAACTTGGCGCGAACACTTTATCGCTCCATTCGCTGGCCTTGTTGATTCGTAGTTGGTATCGCGCTTTGACTACTTCACCGTTCTCATTAACAGTCAGGAATTGGTCCGTGGTCAGCCAGGCTGGGCTTTGGCTGGTTAACTGTTCCAATCGGAGTCCAGATTCATTCAATTGCTGACTACGCACATGCAATCGAGCTGTAGGTCTTGAGGTTCCAATGCCGACATTAACGCCATTGCCTAATATGAGAGCATTACTAGCAGCTACCCGGCTGTTTGCCCCAATGGCAATGCCATTGAAAATACCTTCGTCTGCCTGGCTGTTGTAGCCCATCAACACGTTGTCATCAGTCGTCGTAATGGCCGTACCGGAATTGGGACCGATGATGATGTTGTTACTGCCCGTGGTCACATTCTGGCCCGACTGGTAGCCGACAAACGTATTCTGACTCCCCGTTTGGTTGTTGTAACCAGCCTTGGAACCCACAAACGTATTGGCCGACACTGTGGCATTATAGCCAGCAGAATCTCCCACCGCTACGTTGTTGTTCCCGGTGCTGTTTTTATAAGCTGCCTTTATACCCATAGCCACATTACTGTAGCCTGAGGTATTGGCATTGCCAGCCCGATAACCCGTAAATACATTATTGCTGCCGGTTGTGGTTGCTTGTCCAGCAGAGTAGCCTGAAAATGTGTTTTGATTGCCAGTCGTATTGGCAGTTCCCGCGTAGGCCCCAACAAAGGTATTGACTCCACCTGTGGTATTACTTGAACCAGAAGCAAAGCCGACAAAGGCATTGAGCCGACCCGTCGTATTAGCTTGGCCGTTATAACTGCCGACAAAGGTGTTTAACGAGCCCGTGGTATTACTCTGGCCAGCTACCGATCCTAGAAAGGTGTTGTCGGTGCCCGTAGTGGTGTTCTGACCAGCCTGGTAGCCCAGAAAGGAATTATCACCTAAGGTACTGGCATAGCCTGCACCCGCTCCCACGAACACATTACGGATACCGGTTACATTGGCGTAGCCGGACTGATAGCCAATAAATACATTATAATCGGCCCGATTATAATAGCCGGCCTGATAGCCCAAAAAGCTGTTACCCGTCAGCATTCTACTGGTAACGCCGGGGCCGCTATCGCCATAATCTGAGGTATACGCATAGGCAGCTGCACCGGAACCAATAAACACATTCTGGGACCCTTTAATAAACCAGCCCCCGGCATTAAAGCCTACAGCGGTGTTGTCGGAGCCTCGGTTGTCAGTGCCCGAGTTAGCTCCCATGAAGGTATTGCCCGAGCCGGTCGGATAATCTGGCTGGTTAGGAACACCCGCTAGATTGTCCAGCCAGCCATAGCTGGTATTATAACTGCCATGGGAGACATCATTGCCGATCCCCATTAACAGATTAGATTTATTGCCTTGAGCCCTGCTGGGGTTAAGCGGGCTTAGCCCCAGCAGCAGGCTGCCGAATACAACTAATTTTTTCATAGTAGCGCTTGCTGAACGAACCAAGTCGATTCCGGTAAGCAATTGAGTCATCAAGTGCTTCACAAGCAAGACTTTAATAGGGATTTAATGGAAGATTTGAGGGAGTGGTAAAGCCCGAGGAGAAAGCCAATGAGTTAGTTGGTCTAGCCGCAGTTGCATTTCTCGTCAAGCTGAGCCAATTGTAGAGCTATTTGAGTAGCAGACATATAAGGCTTGTTCGTCTCAGTTGGGAGCGTTTGATGAGAATGTGCCACTAGAGCATGGACAGATGCCCACAAGCTCTAGGAGTGATGTAATTGAGAACGTTTAAAACTCTTTCTCCCCAAACTCATTGGTGGGTAACTTGACGGATTTGCTACGCTGACGCAGGGAGTAACTTAGGTTGAGCAGTAGAATATCTCGCTCCTGGATATAATTGGTCGTCGTATAAAAATCCGCTCCGTGCGTGGTGATCCGCTGCTCATTGCTGGGTAGCCAACCTAGACCTATATTTTGCCATTGAAACAGGACCGAAAGGCGGTTTTGGGCAAAACTTTTCTTAATGGATAAATTCGGCACAAAGAAGCGGGAATCTTGTCCCTGAGCAGTAATCCGTTGGGAGAGATAATTCAAATTGGCCTGTAGTACCCAGCCCGAAGCAGGTTGTAAGCTCGTATTGGCATTAATCGAGTAAGCCCATGCCTGATTGTTGAACACGACTGTATTCTGAAACAACTGACCGGAAATCATTGACCGATACACCGTACCGCCGATGTAGAGTTTCCAGCGTTTGGTGAGGGTAAGGTCTGAGGTTAATTCTAAACCAAGCCGCCCCGCCCGACCCGCATTGGTATAGAGCCGGTTCAGGATCGTATCCGCATACACGCTGTTGACCCGATTAACGATATTCTGCACGTTTTGATGATACAGGGTGGCTTGCCAGGTGCTTCGACTTAGTGTTCGCGTTGCGCTTAGTTCGCTCAGGTCTACAAATTCAGGTAGCAAGGCAGGGTCGCCCTGTTCGAGGGTTTCGGAGTGTTCGCGTTCGGGTAGCGGGTTGAGGGCTAGATTACTCGTCCGCTGCACCCGGCGACTGTAACCTAACCGAACTAACCAATCCGTTTTGGGCCGATACACGACGTTCAACGAGGGAAACAGGTTGTTCAGCGTCAAGGTATAGGTTTGCCCTTGCGGACGAATAGCCACCTCTCGCTGGGCTGATTCAAAACGTAACCCCGCTGTATATTCCCATTGCTTCGCTTTGTGATTGTATTGGCTATAGAGACTATGAATCTGATTGCCCACTTGAGCTTGCCCGGTAAACGCATCGATGACCAGCAGAGGTGCGCCCCGGCCATCCTGGTTTAGGTACCGATAGTCTCCATTGTCGCGTTGAAAGCGGTACTGATAACCCGCTTCCAGTCGTCCACCAGCCACAGGCCAACTGGCATCAACAGTTGCCCGAACGTTACCAATTGGGCGATCTGTGGTAGTGAAGGTATATTGCAAGGTATCCCGGAAGTCGGTTCGGCGAACGTTCAGGTTCCGGGTAAAACCGTCCAAATAATCATATTCGTAAAGTACGCCCGCACTGAGTGTTGCTTTACCCTGGAAGGTGTGGGTGTAGTCGAGGTTAGCCGTAAAAAACTGTCCCCGCTTCCGCACTAGGTTCGCATTAAAATAGTCAATCTGGCTGATGAGTAAGCCAGTCTGCCGGTCAGTAGTCGTATTATGGTACATCAGATCGGCCGTCCGGTCTTCGGTGCGTTGTCCATAATACAACCCTGCCGACCACACATTCGATTTACTCGGTGTAAAGCTCACCGCTAGTCGGTTAGTAACCGTGTAGCGGTTAAAACTGCGTTCGCCGGTACTGGGGAAACGGGTCAAGCGATTACCCAGGATGGTGTACACATCCCCTTCACGCCGACCCGCTAGATCATTCCGTAAATATGCGGTGCTAAGCGTCCAGTCCCAGCGAGCGGTTCGGTAGCTCAGTGAGGCATCCGCACTATAGCGAACCGGGTGATGGGTATTATCAAACGCATTCAGACTAGGCAAACCGCCCTGGACATTGACTAGAATAGACATACCCAAATCCGCTCCCGATTTGGTTGTAATGGCAATAATCCCAGCTTTTCCATCGGGATCAAACCGAGCTGATGGCGTGGTAATGATCTCAATGGACTCAATGGTATTGGCTGCGAGCTGATTGAGTAATGTGCCTAAATTTGCCTGAACTGGCTTGCCATTCAATAAGACCAAAAACCCATTGGCTCCCCGTTGAGTGACTTCACCCTCCGCATTGATACTGATACCGGGAAGGTTACGCAGCAAATCGGTCGCCGTTCCTCCTACGGCAGCGCCAAACTGAGCAGCTCGGTAGGTCTGTCGGTCCGCTTTGACGATTAAATCCGACCGCTGTCCGGTAACAACGACTTCGTTTAACTGGTTTTTGGCGGGTTCAAGTAAGAGCGACCCCAAGTTAAGCACCTCACCTCGTTTCAGGGTGACGACGACTGTCTGGGGTTTGTAGCCAATAAAAAACGTTTTCAACTGATATTGGCCAGGTGTCACCTTGGCAATATGAAAGACGCCTATCGAGTCCGACAGCGCACCCGTTACGGCTACGGAATCGGCTAGTCGATAGAGGGCAACGCTGACAAAGGGAATCGGTTTGGTAGTGGAGGCATCCAGTACTAAGCCTCGCAGTTCGGCCTGACCAAACACGAGAGTGCTATTGCAAAAAAGAAAGAGTCCCAAAAGGAGTTGTTGTTTCATGACCAGTCACCAATTCCAAACGAGTCACCAGGTCATGCTTCCCCTTGGTTACCGTAGTGAGTATGATTGGTAGCAAAGGTATTTTAGGAACCGCAGACTAGTATGGTCAGGTTTGAGCTGATTTTGGTATTTTTGAAACGAAACGACACCGAATCTGCTTTTTTTAACTCGATGGATAAACTTGAGTCAGCCGCCTTTCTAATAAAGGATAAACTGGAAAATGAACTCGTCTTTAAGGTGTCTCGCTTCAAAGAGATCATTAAACGGACCCAGCCCCACAAACACAATGGTTATTTTGAATTAATTATCCTTCTGGAGGGGGACGGGTTTCATTGGGTGGATACCAAGCTGCTGCCGATTGCCCCGCCCATGGCATTTTTCCTGTCTCCTGGCCAACTCCATTGCTGGCAGTTAACGGCTATTCCCAAAGGGTTCGTCGTCATGTTTCGGGCTGATTTTATCGATCCCAAACACAGCGGTGATCTGTACCCGCTGGTGCAGCAGCTCGAACAACGAAAGGAATTGCCTTTACCGGAGTCAGCCCCATTTAGGGAGCTGCTGGTGGCCATTGAAACGGAATATACTCATCCCTCTCCGCACAGCCCGGTGATTCTTCGGGCGATGTTACAAATTTTGTTGGCCCGTCTGCTGGCTGTTGATCAGCCGCAGCTAGAACCCACCAAAACGGCCGACCTGACGTATCGCCGATTTACTAACATACTTCGTCAGCCGGGTTCTTTAGCCCATCGGGTATTTTCGTATGCAGAAAAGCTGGGAGTTACTCCACAACATCTTAACAGCATCTGTCGACGAGTAGCTGGCAAATCAGCCAGTGAATTGATCGCTGAACAGGTTGTGCTGGAGGGGAAGCGCTATCTTTTGCATACTGATCAGAGCGTTACAGAAGTAGCCGAACAGCTGGGTTTTAGCGATCCATCCCATTTTGTGAAGTATTTTAAAAAGTGGACGAACCAAACCCCTGCTTCCTTTAGAAAGCTTTATGGCTTCTAAAAAGGGGACGGGACAAGTCATCGAAACGTCAACCGCTTTTCCTAATTGATTTTAGGCATCTCATTTAATGCCCAAATTATTGATGCATTACATAAGGCTTCTTCGTCTCAGGTGGGAGCCAATTGTGAGACAGTGCTTTTTACTATCTGTCCAACACCATCAGTCGCATACGAAATCTTAGTAGGTTATGAATTTGTCCTATTTCCAGTATACGTCGTCAAGTAAAAACAGATAAATAAGGAGCAGTACCCAGCTGCGGTGAAAAGTGAAACAGACAAGTCGGTAACCACACGGCAACTGTCAACCGTCGGCAACTCGGTTGTTTCACTCAGACCACCTTCGTTCTGTCCACTTTTACTTGACGACCTACCTACAGTAACCGGCAAGCCGTCCAAGGTGCGAACTGATTTTCGAATTGTGTCAAATCAGTTCACACCTTGGACGGCTTGCTAAATACGCTACTCACTGATGTTGAAACCACGCGGCCGTAGCCTTAATACCCTCTTCGTAGGAAGTTGGCGTATAATTAAACGCCTGTTCAAATTTGGAGGAATCAAACTGGAAAGCAAACTCGTCCTGATAATTCATTTCATAGGCTTCCTTCATAAACGGATTAAACCAACCAATGGCCTTCAGCATCCATTTGGGTAACACAAACAGCTTGTTGGATGTGTTCATGGCACGAGCCGACAGCTGGACAAACTCACGGCCGGTCAAGGCGGGTTGGGGAGTAGGTAAGTGCCAAATCTGACCAACGGCCTCCTCACGGGTGGCCAGCAAGTACAAAGCCTGTGCCGCGTCGGGCGTGTAATTGAACGAGCGGGGTACGTTGGCGTTAATGGGCCACTGCGCTCGGTTGCCTTTTTTGAGGTTGCTGAATACGTAAATGCCGGGGGCGCTGTTGTCGCTCACGCCCGGCCCGTAAAAGTCCACCGCCCGCACAATACTGGCCCGGACCCTACCCGCCTGCATCGCCTGCTGAAGCATCGTCGCCACCTCAGCGCGGACTTTACCTTTTCGACTGCTTGGACGATAGGGCGTTTCTTCCGTAATTGGCCCATTCACCCGACCATACATATACACGTCGTCAAAAAAAATGAGTTTGGCGTTTGCGGCTTGGCAGGCGGCTATGGTGTTCTGCATAATGACGGGCCAGTCGCGTTGCCAGACATCGGCGTTATAGGCGATGCCAATCAGCAGATACACAACGTCAGAACCGGCAACGGCCTGGATCAGTTCGTCGCGGTTGAGCGCACTGGCAGCAACGGTTTGGGCCCCGGTAACGGCTTTGGGTTTACGGGAAACCAGTCGGATAGTCTGCTGATTGGCTTGCAGAACGGGGATCAGGGCATTGGCGATGGTGCCATTGGCACCGATGAGAGTATGTAAGGCCATCTGTGAAACTTGTTTAATTGATGGGCCAAAGTTCGGTTGCAGGCTACCAGCAGGCTTGTACGAAAACGAAATAGATAAATGGTATATGAATGAGCATACGCAGACAATAGCGCAAACCTTTACGGCACCTGAAGGGCTGACGGAGGTATTCAGGCATATCTATTACATGAAGCATCCTCATGAAGCGACCTGTCAGTCCCTTCAGTTGTTTCCCCATTACGAGATGATGCTGGTGTTTAATTTTGGACCGCCACTATCAGTATCCATCGCCGATGATACCTCGCTAGTGGAACGGGTGGCCATCCTGGGTCCATTAGACCGTGTCCTAACTTATGAACTGTTGCCAGAGTCGGAGGTCATGGTCATCGTGTTTACCCTCAACGGGTTTTACCGGCTGCTGGGCAAATCCATTCACCCACTACGAACCGAAACGGCAAACCAGGTGGCCGTTCCACTAACCGAGCTAACCTACCTGGACTTGTGGGAAAATCTGGTTCAACTACCATCCATTGCCGACCGGGCTGAGTTACTAATGACTTATATCCAGTTGCATGTCACCCCTGAGGACACAGCTTCCTTGCTCGATGAGGCTTCGCTATTCAGTAATCTGGCGATTGATCCGATCAAGATCATTGCCAAAAATCGTCGTCTTTCAGCCCGGTCGGTCCAACTGCGGCTACGAAACATGGTGGGCTTTTCGGCCAAAGAGATGGCCCGATTTATTCGGTTCAAAAACGTGATCGCTCACCTGGTAAAGGAGCACCCCACACTACCCGATTGGGCCGATCTGGTAGTCCAGCATGGCTACCACGATCAACCCCACCTCATTCGGGATTTTCAGCGCTACCTGGGTCTCAGCCCGACCGACTTCGTCAAGCAATTGGCTGAGCAACCCATTTGTATTACGCAGCCCGGTAAGCACTATTAAATACCGTACTACTCGAAAAATTGAGCCTTATTGTGAGACTTTCCGAATTATAGACTAGTGATCCCTTGACTTAAATAGAGCCTATACTAACTACCAAGTAGTTTATCCTCAATTCGGTTTGACTTCACCCTCCTAAATCCTTCAAAATCGGACGTAGGGTGTACGCTTTCGGACAGCCTTGTAGTCAACAGAGCCCATTACTCGCCTGATAACCTGAAACTTAACTTTATGGCACCCTATTTGTTTAGCAAATAACAAGAAAATAAAATCACTAAGCAATCCGATGTATGGGGAGAGCGTATTTAGGGGAATTTGAAGAACTCGTCCTACTGACGGTGGCGATACTTAATGGGACAGCTTATGGCCTCAATATTGCCGAAGAACTCAAGCAACGCACCAATCGCTCCATTAACCTCAGTGGGGTCCACGTCGCTTTGTATCGCCTGGAAGAAAAAGGCTTTGTCAAATCGGAGTTGGGAGGAGCTACGGCGGCTCGGGGAGGTCGTCGAAAACGACTCTTCTCCGTTACGGCTTACGGCAAACGCACCCTGGATGAGCTGCGGCAGGTTCGCAATGAGTTGTGGGAGGCTATCCCCAACCTATCCCTCTCGTAAATCATGGCGCTACATCAACATACCCCTTTGCCCCGTAACGACCGGTCCGCCGGTGCGGGACCGCCCGCCTGGGCCGATCGGTTGCTACGAGTTGTCTGTCCGCCAGAACTACACGAGGAATTACTGGGCGACTTACATGAACAGTTTCAAGAGCAAGTGGCCCAGGTCGGCGAATCGACGGCTCGGCGATTATACGTCTGGGAAGTGATCCGATTTTGTCGGCCTTACTTGATTGGCCGCCAACTGCGAGCACAGTTGGCGGAGGTAAACATGGTTCCATCTCTTCTAAATCCGAACATGTTACAGAACTATCTCAAAATCGCATTCAGAAACCTGGTCCGAAACAAGGGATACTCGGCCATAAACATTGGTGGATTAGCGGTCGGCATGGCCGTCGCCATACTCAATGGCCTTTGGCTATGGGATGAGCTAACGTTTAATACCTATCACCAAACCTACAACCGGGTTGCCAAGGTTACCGAGCGGGGTATTACCAGTGAAAAGAAGCCATACCTGGGAACGTATTTGCCCTATCCAGTAGCCGGTGAGCTTAAAACCAACTATGGGGATTACTTCAAACACATCTTATTGGCCTTAAAACCAGATGACTATATTCTGGCAACTAACGAAACGAACCTGACTCAAAAGGGACAGTTTATCGAATCAGGTGCTCCAGACATGCTAGCCCTAAAAATGCTTGAAGGTACTCGTAATAGCCTTTCTGATCCTCATTCGATTCTGCTTTCAACATCCGCAGCGCAGGCTCTCTTTGGCCATACCAATCCACTCAACAAATTGGTTAGGATCAATGCCAATATGGATGCGCGGGTGACGGGGGTTTATGAGGATTTACCCCATAACACAGAGTTTCGTGACGTAAAATTCTTCGCCCCGTTCAGCTTGTGGGTTTCGGTCAATCCCTGGGTAAAGGATCAGGGCTGGAACAATTGGTTCGTCTTTACCTACGCCCAGCTTCAACCTCAGGCGAATTTTGATCAGGTTTCTAACCTCATCAAAGATATTGAGCTGGATAATCTTAAAAAACTGGAGGGTAAGCAGGATGCGATAGCCCATCACCCACAAATTCACCTGCTGCCTATGAGTCAGTGGCATCTGCATGGAGGTCGGGATATGACCGATAATAGCCCGGTGCAGATGGTCTGGCTGATCGGTTGCATTGGAGTGTTTGTGCTGCTGCTGGCCTGCATCAACTTTATGAATCTCAGTACCGCCCGAAGCGAAAAACGGGCCAGAGAAGTAGGCATTCGCAAGGCTGTAGGGTCACTTCGAGGGCAGTTGATTAGCCAGTTCTTCAGCGAATCGTTTTTAGTGGTTATGCTGGCTTTTGGCCTATCACTCATGCTGGTAATGATTGCCTTGCCACTGTTTAATGATATTGCCGCCAAGCAAATGGCTATCCCCTGGAACGTACCATATTTCTGGCTGATTAGTCTTGGCTTTATACTGCTAACCGGTTTTGTAGCGGGTAGCTACCCGGCTCTCTATTTATCGTCGTTTCAGCCCATCAAAGTGCTTAAGGGGGCGTCCAGCCTAAGTGCTTTCAGTCTGGGACGATTAGCTATCACTCCTCGCAAGGTCTTGGTAGTCATACAGTTCACTGTCTCTGTTACTTTAATTATCGGTACAACCATCGTCTATCGACAGCTTCAGTACACCAAGAACAGGCCAATTGGTTACAGTCGGGATGGCCTTTTGTTGATCGAGAAGAAGACAAAAGAGTTTAATGGAAAGCATGAACTTCTCAGAAAAGAACTGCATGATACAGGTGTGGTCGATGAAGTAGCCGAATCGAGAAGTTCTGTGACCAACATAACAATGTGGAATGCAGGCTTCTCTCGAAAAGGCACCGAAATTGGCTGTCCCAATGGCTGTGGTACGCTATCCGTTACGCCCGAGTACGGTAAAACGGTAGGGTGGCAATTTATGGCAGGACGGGATTTTCAGCGAGGATTGACGTCCGATTCGACAGGACTTGTTATCAACGAATCCTTTGCCAGGTTGATGGGAATTACCGGCTCACCCGTTGGTGAAGTACTAACCTGGTCGCCAGGCTGGCGTCCCGCTAAAACCTTTACCATTTTGGGTGTCGTAAAAGACATGGTCGCTATGTCGCCCTATGAACCTACGATTCCGAGCGTTTTTCTGATAGAAAATGATAATAACTGGATTAATATCCGAATCAAGCCGACAGTCAGTACTTCAGAAGCCCTACCCAAAATTGAAGCAGTCTTTAAGAGGCTCATCCCAACGGCTCCCTTCGACTACAAGTTTGCCGATCAGGAGTATGCGCTAAAGTTTTCTGACGAAGAACGAATTGGAAAACTAGCTGCTTTTTTTGCTTCACTCGCCATCTTTATTTCCTGCCTGGGACTATTCGGTCTGGCTTCGTTTACAGCAGAACAGCGCACCAAAGAGCTTGGCGTACGCAAAGTATTGGGAGCCTCAGTTACCAATCTATGGGTGCTGCTTTCCAAAGATTTTGTGGTGCTGGTACTCATTGCCTTTGGCATCGCTACGCCCATTGCTTTTTATCTTCTGAATAACTGGCTCCAGAAATACAGCTATCGAACCGAATTATCCTGGTGGATTTTTGCTGCTTCGGGAGCAGGCGCTTTGGTTGTGACGCTATTAACAGTCAGTTTCCAAAGTATCAAAGCCGCTTCGATAAATCCGGTGAAAAGCTTACGGAGCGAATAATGTATTTAGCCATTACTTCAGAATATTAATCTGGTTATGTGAGTAGATGCTACTTAACATTCTGAGTTTTTATGTCGAAAGAAATGCTCTCTTTATAGATAGGGCAATTTCTTTCGTCTCAAATGGGAGGGTTTTGGGAGACAAGGCCGAATAAAAGATGCGTTAGTTGAAAGTTGCTCTGAATTCTAAGGGGGAGAGGTTAGTCTTGTTTTTAAATAGCTTACTGAACGACTGCGGATGCTCAAAACCAAGCAGATAAGCAATTTCGGCAATGGAGAATGAACTAGCACTCAATAAATCTTTCGACCGCTCGATAACCGCCTGTTGAATATACTGCTGAGTTGTCTGCCCGGTGAGTGTACGAAGCATGTCACTCAGATAGCGAGCAGATACGTTGAGTTGTAAGCTGATGTAGTGTACCGATGGTAAACCGGTTTGCAGACCTTTGTTTTCCTCAAAGTACTGATTCAGCAACCTCTCCAATGAAGAAATGATATCATGGTTTACTGCTTCACGAGTGAGAAACTGGCGATTATAAAAGCGGTGGCTATAGTTGAGCAACAACTCGATCTGCGACACCAGTATATCCTGACTAAAGGCATCGATGTTGGTTTCCAGTTCGCTTTGTATAGCATCAAACAGATGACTGATGATACCTTTTTCCGTTACTGACAAGAACAGGGCTTCATCAACGGCATAAGAGAAAAACCCATAGCGGTTAATGGCCTTACTTAAGGGGTAGTTCCGAATAAAATCGGGATGAAAATAGAACGCATATCCTTCGTAATTGCTCTGATCTTCAGGCGTAAAAACAACCTGACTTGGCTTTAGAAAAGCCAGGCCTCCTTCGCTAAAATCGTAATAGCGTTGCCCGTACCTCACCCTTCCGGTAAAGTGCTGCTTAAAAGAAACTTTATAGAAATCAAGTATGATTCTCTCTCCATTGGTCAAGCCCTCAAACGGAGTCTGGCTATAATCGATCAGCGCAACCAATGGATGCAATGGCGGAGGATGCCCCGCATGCTTCATTAATTGAGAGATACTGCTAAAATGGTATGTAATCCCAGTTTCTTTCATGTGCGGTATACCCCTATCGTTCCAAACTTAATTCTGTGATGCAGGCCGGATGACAATGTCTCCTACTTCGACAGTCGCTGGCTGACTGATCGCATAAATAACGGCATTGGCCACGGCAAGGGGAGGTAAGCCTAATCGCTCCATGGCCTGTAGCACCTGATGACGTTTTTCTTCATCTTTCACGGTATTCACCAGGTTTGTTTTTACATAACCGGGCGATATACCCGTGATGCGAATGGTCCCATCCGATTCCTGGCGGAATGCTTCGGTTAAAGTTCGCACGGCATTTTTGGTACCTGCATAAACTCCCTGCGTTGGCACAATCTTGAGGCCCGAGGTGGAGATGATATTGATGATGTGACCGGCCTGTTGCCGTTTAAAAACAGGGATGGCGGCTGCCATGCCATACAAGACGCCTTTCAAGTTCGTGTCAATCATATCGTCCCAGTCATTCACCTCCAGCTCATCGATCCGGCTTATATGGGCGACTCCCGCATTATTGATCATAACATCCAGCCTTCCATAGGTGTTTACAGCGGTATCAACCAACTGAAGCAAGTCTTCTTTTCTCTTTACATCGGTCACTACCTGCACCACTTCCCCGCCTGCTTCTTTTATTTGTTGGGCCACTTCGATCAATGACGCTTCGGTGCGTGAGCCCAACACAACTTTGGCTCCGTACTTGGCCAGTTCTATAGCGATGGCTTTGCCAATGCCACTTCCTGTACCCGTAATGGCAACTACTTTATTCGAAACTTGATTTTGCATACCCGTCAATTTGCTTTATACAAAAGTCCCGCTTCGGCTTGGGTAAAAAGTAGTCAGATTGGTAAATGTTGTAGTTATATAAGCAGAGTCTCCTTGACAAACGCTACTAATATAGGGTTGTAAAGGGGAGATAAGGCCTAATGCTCCTATAAAGAGACTAGCTACCGATCACTCAAAAAATTGCATTCAAAATCGATCGTTGGCGTATCTTGGCTTAGATAGCTTCTGAAAAAACGTATGACTCCCTCAGCATATCCGCCAATAACTGGCTTGTCCTTTCGCTTAGTAGCTCGAGCTGCATTCACTAGCGGTATAATCGGAGTGCTGGCCTTCGGGGCTTTGATCATGGCCCTCACAACCCGTTCTTCGACGGCCTTGACCAATCCCTGGTTTAAGGTTCACGACGTAGGCGTTATTTTCCAGTTTGGATTCCTAATTCCCCTTGTCTATGTCCTCGACAAGCTTGCTCAGCTACCGATTCCCACCAGAAGCTCCCTGCGGCTCATAGTGGGAATCGGGGCCCTCTCGTTGGTCATTCTATTCTTGTTGTTTTCACTGATTAACTTCGTAGCAGACACGATGTACATGGTGCCTCAAGGCATCTTTGGGCTGTGGCTTTTGCTACTTTGTTGGCATGGGACAGGCTTCCTGACAAAGGGCCTGCGCTGGGCTGGTATGGTGGTGGGGTTTGGCCTTCTGCTGACGGGTAGCTTTCCCCTCGGTTATGGTCTGTTGGTCGATCCGATCCTTTTCGCGGTACCTGCCGTTCCCCTTGGTGATGGGCCTGCTGTTACGACGCTGAGTAATACCCTTATTCACCTCACCCTAGCCATCGGAACATTTATTGGCGTTCTACCTTTGCCGATCTGGACAATGCTAATCGGCGACCGCTTGCTTCAACGTAAAATCTCTTAATGACACCTTGATAACCATTATTGGCATCGCGGCTGAGTAGCTACCTAAGAACTGGTAATTTAATCAGCGATAATAGTGGTTGTATGCCCTTTTGTCCAACTAGGAACGGTCGTTCTTAGATTTTATCTTTTCGTACTTTTCTTCTTAAAGTACGAAAATCGGCACGCGTTTAGGCTTTCAAACCTCCTTCAAACACACTCTTTGGGCATTTTGCCAAGGATTTATTTTCGTACTATTCTAGGAAGTACGAAAGGTAGGCTGTTTCGCATTAAACGCCCGAAAATTGGGGCACTATGTAAGCCCATCTAGTCTCAAGTGTGAGCATTTTATGAGAATGATAGGATTCTAAAAATACGGACACAAAACTTTTATCTTCGTATACCGACACGTCGGCCCGGCATGAACCTGGGGTAGTCCTGGTTAGCCCATTTTTAGGTGTCCATTTATGGATACAAACTGTCCATAAGTGGACATGATGACCCCTAAAATCGAGTCAGATCATATCAATAGGACCTAATTTGACCCGTAACTGGCTTGGCAAATGATTTGTAGAAGATCCAGTAGACTATCTTTAACGACTCCATCAGAAAGAGTAGTCAGCTAGAATACCCAGACCATTGCGCCTGGAAATTAGTAACCACGTGAGACTCGATTTTTTTCATAGAAGCCTTTACGAGCTGGCCTCCCTGGGAACCTTATTCTCAGGATTGACGCTCGCCCTACTGGTCGGATTCACTAAACGGCCGAGCCAAACCGCTAACCTGTTTTTGAGTTTGGCCCTTGGCGTAATCATCCTAAAAACAGGCGGGCTCTCGGCGGCTTTGTTACCCGCCCTGGGGCCGCTCCTGTTTTTTTATACCAGGCAACTGACGCGCCCGCAGCAGCGGTTCCAACCAACCGATTGGCTGCATTTTTGCCCGTTGCTGGTGGGCTACTGGATACCCCTCTGGCCCAGTTTACTGTCGGTTATCATCTATGTATACGGCTCTCGCCGACTCATCCAGGAGTTCTATAGTCGGCTGCGACCCGTGCTAATGGATAGGCCGCGTTTGGCTTTCCGCTGGCTGGACAACGCCTTGTTCGGGCTCGGCTGTTCCTGCTTGATAACACTAGTGAGTGATCCGTTTGTTTTGACGATGGCGGTTGTGCTGATTGGGTTAGCTGGGGAAGTGATCCTCAAATCGGATCACCTGGTCAAACTAACTATGCCAATCCCTGACCGAGCGGATGCAAAAGAGAAAGGCCGAAGACTAAAGCAAGCCGTGGTGGTAAACCACCTCTACGAGGATGCCGAACTGACATTAACCACCCTGGCCGGGAAACTGGCGATTCATCCCCATGAGTTGTCTCGAATTATCAACGTAGGACTGGAAAAGAACTTCAGCGATTTCATTAATGAATGTCGGGTTCGAGCAATTGCCCGGAAAATGCGTGATCCGGCCTATGACCGGCTCACCCTGCTGGGTATTGCCTATGAGTCGGGATTTAATTCGCAACGAACCTTCAACCGGGTTTTTAAACAGATGACGGGCAAAACCCCGGTTGACTACAAAAACAGCCTGAAAAAAGAATGGCCAATTGATAAGTTGGCCACTTCCTTACGCAGTAGGCCGGTAGTATTGCGTTCAGAAAGCCTAGCCAATTGGGCTCCCGGACCATTAAACCGCAGTGCTATGTTCACCAACTATTTCAAAATCGCTTTTCGGAATCTGACCCGCCAGAAAGTCTATTCCTTTATCAACATTGGCGGCCTGGCTATGGGCATGGCCTGTGCGTTGCTCATTAGCCTGTGGGTGCGCGACGAACTGAGCTACGACCGTTTCCTGCCCAATGCCGAATCCATTCACTATGTGCGAGTAAATTTCCTGAATCCGGCAACGGGCGAAGTCTTCGCGACCAATTCCGTAACGCCCGGACCATTGCAGGAGGTTATTGCCAAGGATGTACCTCAGGTAACGGCGGTTACCAAACTGGATTACGGCCCGCAATACCTGATTAAGGTGGCGGGCGAATCGACTGGCCACAAAGCGGCTAAAGAAAAAGGCCATTATGCTACCGCTGATTTTTTTGGCGTGTTCGATCTGCCGACTGTGGCGGGTAATCCGAAAGCGGCTTTGGCGCAGACCAACCAGATCATCATTACTCGCAAACTGGCCGAAAAGTACTTTCCCGGCCAATCGGCTCTTGGCAAAACGTTGCAACTCAATAACGATAAATTGTATGTAGTTGGCGCCGTGATCGAAGACTTGCCCAAAAACTCCACCCTGCAATTTGACTGGCTGGTAAACTGGAACGTGCAGCAAGAAGACTGGATGACAAAATGGGGCAATAACAGCTTCTATACCTACGTCCGGCTAAAACCAACGACAACGCCAGCGCAGGCCGAAGCGAGTATGAGCAGCATTTATCCGCGCGTGGCTGGTAAGAACTTCGATACCGGCCGCCCTACCCTGCAACCCATTACCGATCTGCATTTATATGCCGACTACGAGAAGGGCAAACCGGTGGGCGGGCGCATCGAATACGTCCGCATTTTCGCCCTTGTCGCCGTGTTTATTCTGCTCATTGCCTGCATCAACTTTATGAACCTGGCCACGGCCCGCTCAGCCCTGCGAGCCAGGGAGATTGGCGTTCGGAAAGTGGTCGGTGCCCTGCGGTCCTCGCTGATGGGGCAGTTCATGAGCGAATCCATGTTGACGAGTCTGCTGGCTATTGGGCTGGGCATCGGGCTGGTGTGGCTGGTGTTGCCCCATTTCAACGCCATGTTCGACAAGCACCTGGCCCTTCGCCTGACAGAGCCGGTTCTGTGGGGAATTCTGCTCGGACTGGTGATGATTACCGGCTTTCTGTCGGGGAGTTATCCCGCTTTATTTCTGTCGTCGCTGCAACCGATCAAGATTTTGAAAGGCCGCCTACAGGTTGGTGGTGGGTCTGCCCAGTTTCGCCGAACGCTGGTTGTGTTTCAGTTTATGCTGTCCATTTTTCTGATCGTAGGCATCCTGGTGGTGGGCCGACAAATGAATTATCTACGCACCAAAAACCTGGGCCTGAACCGCGAAAACATCTTGTACATTCCGCTGGAAGGCGAACTGAACGGAGAAAACAAAACTGAAACCGTGCGGCAGGAAGTGATGCGGTTACCATCGGTTGTATCGGCCACAACGGCGGGCGACTTACCCATCAACATTCAAAGCTCATCGGGCGACCTGGAATGGCCGGGCATGAAGGCCGGTCAAAATATCAGCATTTCGCCTTTGTTAGTAGGCGGGGATTTTATCCGAACGATGAACATCAAACTCCTCGACGGGCGTGATTTCCGAACGGGGAGCCTGGCCGATTCAGTCAGTTACATCATCAATGAAGCCACGGCCAAACAAATCGGGATGAGTAATCCACTCGGAAAGGAACTAAAGTTCTGGCGGGGCAAAGGGCACATTGTAGGCGTGATGAAAGACTTCCATCTGCAATCGCTGCACCAAGCCATCAGCCCGTTGATTCTGATGTATAACCCGCAGTGGAATAGTTATCTGCTGGTAAAGACCCGCGCCGGACAAACGCAGCAAGCGATTACCGACCTGAAACAACTCACCAAAAGGCTCAACCCCAACTATCCGTTCAATTACCACTTTCTGGACGAAGATTACGAAAAACTCTACCGGGCTGAACAGCAGGTAAACGCACTGGTCAACTACTTCGGTTTACTGGCCATCTTGATTTCGTGTCTGGGATTGTTCGGCCTGTCCGCCTTCACGGCTGAGCAGCGCACTAAGGAAATTGGCGTGCGTAAAGTGTTGGGTGCCAGTGCGAGTAGTATCGTCGCGCTGTTATCGAGAGATTTTCTGGGGTTGGTGCTGATTGCCCTTGTGCTGGCTAGTCCGCTGGCGTGGTGGGCGGTGAGCAAGTGGCTCGGCACGTTTGCCTACAGTGTGCCGCTAAGTGGATGGGTCTTTGCGCTGGCGGGAATGCTGGCCATTGGTATTGCCCTGCTAACGATCAGCTACCAAAGTATCAAAGCGGCTTTGACCAATCCAGTGAAGAGTTTACAGAGCGAATGAAGCGAAGCCCCTTGCTGTTCAAACCCCAAAGGCATTACACACCGTTAGTGCCTTTGGGGGTTTATGAGTTTATATAGGTTCAAGAAACGCCCGTTTTCTCAAGACAATATCTAATGCTATCCAAATTAACAATTGAGAGTAATTTGGATTTTATCTAACATTCTCAAATTGCCATCTCATAAAACTACGTTTCATTTATGCGCGGTGGATGCGTTTATGGCACAAACTTTCAACAGCAGAGATAGCAGGTGCGGGGCAATATCAAATTGTGATTTATTAGTTCATACAGACATCTCACTTTGAGAAAGGAAATCTTGTTATACTAGAAATTCTTACCAACTTCTGTTTCCTACAGTTGCGCTCAACAATCACATTACTCAAAAAAACGCAACTATTTACTTGTATATTTAATTTTCTTACATATATTCGTTACAGAAAATAGTACGGGTAATCCCATTTAGGTATGGAACAGGTCAGTAGTGAATTTTTACGAGGTACGTTGAAGACAATCGTCTTGAAACTACTCTCCGAACAAGATAAAATGTATGGTTATCAGATAACCCAGGCCGTCAAGGAGCGGACTCGGGGTGAGCTTACACTAACGTTTGGGGCACTGTATCCAGTTCTTCACAAGCTGGAGCAGGAAGGGTTGCTGATAAATGAATCGATTGAGGTCGATGGTCGTCTACGCAAGTATTATTCACTGACAGACAGTGGCACACAGATGGCCATTAAGAAGGTCTCTGAGTTCGAGAATTTCGTCAGTTATATGCAACAGTTATTTCAAACACCTCCTAATCTGGCCCTTGGCAATTGACTAAATCCTTTACGTTTATGGAAAAGCTACATCCCAACCAAATCGACCATATCCACAAGTATCTGCTCCAAAGCGGTCTTTCTGGCGAACTGCTCACCGAATTACTTGACCATCTTGTTTGTGAAGTTGAACACTACCTCTGGATTGGCCTTCCTTTTGAAGCTGCCCTCAACAAAACCCTACAGGATGCAAACGCCGATTCGGTCCAGAAGCTCCGTAAGCTTTACCATCAGGAACTAGCTTTTTCAGAAGATCAACTAGCCGAGGCCAGTTTGGACGATATTCTGTTTCAGTTTCGGAACAAATCATACGGAGCCTACTCATTACGACAATCTTATCAGAAGACACTCGTGTACGCACTTGGGGGCGCCTTAGGGCTTGGGCTGATGATGATTGCCTTTTTGCATTTGATTAGTCAAAAAACATGGTCTTACTGGAGTCCTTGGGGCGTGGTATGGATTATCGGAGTTGGTGCAGTCACGGCAGCCATAGTCATGTATTTCCTGCAACAGGAACGTTGGGAACCCGTATCTGATCAGAGGAGCAGTTAAGTTATGGTTTGTAGTTCAGGCTGCGTAGTTTTATGACGCAACCTCGAATTACATCCTTACATGACTCAATCTCTCTGGTCGCTTAGCGGCCAACGCGCCCTCGTAACGGGCGGCACGAAAGGAATCGGCGAAGCGATAGTCCAACAATTTCTGGACTTAGGCGCGTCTGTTTTTATCGTTGCTCGGAACAATGATTTACTTCAACAGCAATTAGACGCCTATCGTCAGCAGGGCCACACGGTCGATGGACTAGCGATTGATATGAGCCTGCCGGGTATGGCCACTCAGGTTATTGATACCATTACAGAAAAGTGGGAAAGTCTGGATATTCTGGTCAATAATGCCGGAACCAATATTCGTAAAGCTACTGCCGATTATAGCTCGGCCGATTATGAACATGTTCTGAATACCAATCAGCGCTCAGCCTACGAGTTAAGTCAGGCTGCTTACCCATTGCTGAAAGCATCTACTGTTGGTGGAAAGATCGTGATGATTTCATCGGTATCGGGTTTGGCACATACCAGCAGTGGCTCACTTTATGGCATGTCTAAAGCCGCCATGCTTCAACTTACCCGTAATTTGGCCGTTGAATGGGCGGCCGATGGTATTCGCGTGAACGCTGTTGCTCCGTGGTATATAAGAACCCCCTTAGCGACACCAGTGCTCACCAATCCAGAAAAGTTGGCTGGCATCCTCAAACGAACGCCCATGAATCGCATTGGCGAGCCCGAAGAAATAGCCTCGGTTGTCTCCTTCCTATGCATGCCTGCCTCCAGCTACGTAACAGGCCAGACAATTTCGGCCGATGGCGGCTTACTAGCCTGGGCCTATTAAAAATGGTCAAGGGTGGTCAGAAACGGTCAAGAATTGATAAACAATACCTGCCCATTTCTAACCACCCTTGACTATATATGACCTTCTATACGCCAGCAACCATAGCTTTCATTTTCGCCATGGCTGTGTTTGCTACGACCTGAGCTTCCTGCGCGTAGTACATTTTATTAAACACCTCCAAAGACAATACTATTGGACGATCTGGGCGCTTGATGAGTTTCAATGTCTCCTTGATTGGTGCAACACCATCGCCTGGGAATACCCGATCGGCATCAGTAATTTTTTCTCGTGTAAAGTCGGCGGTATAGTCATTGACATGGAAAACCTCAATGGCCGGCTTACCAACCAGTGGTAAACTCACATTACCAGAGCCGCCTTTGTAGAGGTGATATATATCCAGCAGCACTCGTGCCGACGGGTGCCCGCTTTCAATAGCCACGAACATGACTTCGCCCAGTCGGCTTAAGTTGGGCGAAAAGCCCCATAATTCCAGTTGAGGAACAACCCCTGTTTTATCGCCTATTTCCAAAATAGCCCGATAGCGTTCGGCCGCTTTGTATAAATCAATTTTAGGACTCCCCGGCGATTGCGCACCGATTGGTGGCGTAGCAACCCGCTTACAACCTACTTCGGCCAGCATTTCCATCTCGCTCTTGAGCTGAGCAACGCCCTTGGCACGAGCAGCTTCATCATCAATAATCCAGGGCGCAAATCCAATGGCATTTTCAACCTTTATACCAGTATCACTCAGAACTTTACGGGCATCTGCTGTAGTCGCTCCGCTTTTCAGATAAGTCTGTAACGTTTCAACCCATATTTCAACTGATCGAAATCCAGCTTTTGAAGCCACTTCCAGTTCCTTTACAAAGCCGAGTTTATGCCCACGAATCGTGCTCATATTTAGACAAAGCGTGAAAGAAGGCTGTGCAGTTGGAACAGGCATAGCATCCAGCGAATTAGAGGAAAGAGATGCGCCTACAGAGGCAGTCAGAGCCGCCAGCGTTTGACGACGAGTGATAGATTGAGACATGAACAAACCGGATTCAGGCGTTTTGCGATACGTAGTACTAAATGACAAAACGAGTTAAACCTACTGCTTACTGGCTCTTCACAGTTTTCAATTTCCTCTATTGCAATTGTCAATTCGCCCTAAGTCGCATAGCGCCTAAATGTTTGTAGAATAGTAAGCATGGCTCGATTTCGCTGGTCGCGTAGCGACCGAACAATTTATCATTGAACCTTACCGAAACACCAATAAAACCCTATCAAAACTTTTCTTTAAAATAATTTTTCTATTTCTCCTAACTATTTCTTACTTTTGCACTCCCAAACTCGGAACATCGAGTCTAACGACATACGAGGGTGAAGGTCCGTAAGGAAACCACATCTGACTTTTTAAGCAAACAAACCTTGCGTTGCATTGTATTGTCTGCTATCTGAGGTCAGGTGCAATGCACCCGACCTTTTTTTATGTTGTTTTTGGGCTGATTGTTAAGCAGATATAGGATTCATCTAAATATTTGCCTAATTTTGCGGCCCGATTCGGAAGGTCCGGGTTGGAAAATGAATACCTATTTTTTACCTGCTTACTTTAAACAAACACAAATGTCTGGTTTAATTGGCAAGAAAATCGGGATGACCAGCGTGTACAATGCGGACGGGCAGGCTCTGGCATGTACAGTGATTGAGACGGGTCCCTGTGTTGTAACTCAAGTTCGTAGCCTCGAGAAAGATGGCTACACAGCTGTGCAGCTGGGTTATGGCGACAAAAAAGAAAAGCACAGCAACAAGCCGGAGTTGGGCCACTTCAAAAAAGCTGGTACCACACCTAAGCGCAAACTGGTTGAATTCAAAGAATTCACACAAGAGCTTAACTTAGGTGAAACCCTTACGGTAGCCGACGTATTTGCTGAAGCCGACTTCGTTGACGTAGTTGGAACAGCTAAAGGTCGTGGTTTCCAAGGCGTTGTGAAACGTCATGGATTCGGTGGTGTAGGCGGTCAAACGCACGGTCAGCACAACCGGGGTCGTCACCCAGGTTCGATCGGTGCCTGTTCGTTCCCATCGCGCGTGTTCAAAGGTCTTCGTATGGCTGGCCGGATGGGCGGTAACCGCGTTAAGGTTCAAAACCTGCGCGTATTGCGTGTTCTGCCTGAGCAAAACCTGCTCGTTGTTAGCGGTTCGATTCCCGGAGCCAAAAATTCATACGTTATTATTGAGAAATAGGCCATGGAAGTAAGCGTATATAACAGCAAAGGCGTAGACACAGGCAAAAAGGTCACCCTTCCGGAGGAGGTTTTCGGTATCGAGCCGAACCAACACGCGATTTACCTCGACGTGAAACAATACCTGGCTAACCAACGTCAGGGAACGCACAAAGCGAAAGAACGTGCTGAAAATGCACACTCGACTCGCAAACTGAAGAAGCAAAAAGGTACGGGTGGTGCTCGTGCTGGTAGTGCCAAATCACCAGTATTCGTAGGTGGTGGTACAATTTTCGGACCTCGCCCCCGGGATTACAGCTTCAAACTGAACAAAAAAGTGAAAGCGCTGGCTCGCCAGTCGGCCTATGCTGTAAAAGCAAAAGCTGAAAAGATTTCAGTTATCGATAGCATCACGCTGGAAGCACCCCGCACAAAAGATTACATTCAATTCCTGAGTGATCTGAACCTAACGGGTCGTAAAACGCTGCTAATCCTTCCTGACGTAAATACAAATGTTGTATTGTCGAGCCGGAACGTGCAGAAAGCGAAAGTAACCACAGCGTCGCAGGTGAACACCTACGATCTGATGAACGCCGACCAACTGCTCATCAGCGAAGAAGCGCTGTCAACCATCCAAACGTTGTTCGAAAAATAATCATGAGCGTACTGAAACGACCAATCGTCACCGAAAAAATGACGGGCCTTAACAAGCAAGGGAAGTATGCTTTTGAGGTTGAACTAAAAGCCAACAAACTCGAAATCGGCAAAGCCATCGAGAAAATGTATGGCGTAAACGTTGAGGCTGTAAATACCTTCCGGGTTTTCGGAAAGAAACGCAGCAAGAACATCAACGGACGTGTTGTATCGGGTAAGACCCCAACCACTAAGAAAGCAATTGTTACGGTGGCAGAAGGCGAAGTAATTGATATCTACGCTGACCTGTAAACCGAGCATTGCTCTACCAATTAATCAGTCATGGGAGTTAAAAAACTAAGACCAATAACGCCGAGTACACGTTTTCGCGTGGCACCCGACTTTGCGGAAATAACAGCCTCTAAGCCAGAGAAAAGTCTGCTAGAGCCCATTAAGAGAACCGGTGGCCGTAACAACGAAGGGCACCGCACTATGCGCTACATTGGAGGAGGTCACAAACGGCACTACCGTATCATTGACTTCAAGCGCGATAAAGTCGGCCAACCTGCCGAAGTTTTGACTGTAGAATACGATCCAAACCGTTCTGCACGCATCTCTCTGGTGCAATATGCTGACGGCGAAAAGCGCTACATCATTGCACCACAAGGTATTACTGTTGGCCAGATGATTCAGTCAGGCGAAGGTTCTACCCCCGACGTAGGTAACGCGCTTCCATTAGCCGCTATGCCAATCGGTACCATCGTTCACAACATCGAGCTAACACCTGGTAAAGGTGGCGCAATGGCTCGGTCGGCTGGTACATATGCTCAATTAGTAGGTCGTGAAGATAAGTACGCTATCCTGCGTCTTCCTTCGGGCGAAACTCGTCGGGTATTAAGTGCTGGTATGGCAACGGTTGGTTCGGTATCTAACCCCGACCACATGAACGTTGTTGTGGGTAAAGCAGGTCGGAACCGTTGGTTAGGTCATCGTCCCCGCGTTCGTGCGGTTGTGATGAACCCTGTCGATCACCCAATGGGTGGTGGTGAAGGTCGGGCATCCGGTGGTCACCCACGCTCACGCAATGGCCAGTTCGCTAAAGGTCAAAAGACCCGCAACAAGAACAAGGCATCTGAAAGCATGATTATTAGCCGACGCAAAAAGTAACAGATAAAAATGGCACGTTCACTTAAAAAAGGCCCATATATTGATTTCCGTCTGGACAATAAAGTTCAGGCTCAGAATGATTCGGGCAAGAAATCGGTCATCAAAACCTGGTCGCGTCGTTCGATGATTTCGCCGGATTTCGTAGGCCACACCTTCGCCGTTCACAACGGCAACAAGTTTATCCCGGTTTATGTAACGGAAAACATGGTAGGTCACAAGCTCGGCGAATTCTCGCCAACTCGTAACTTCCGGGGACACACCGCAAAGAAAGACAAGGGCAAACGATAAACTAGCATGGGGCAAGGAGCCAGGTGCAGGGTGATAGAAGCCCCGCGCACAAAGCACCTCGCTTCGAGCCATAAAAAAACATGGAAGCAGTAGCAAAACTTAAAGATGTGCCCACGTCGCCCCGTAAGATGCGGATAATCGCCGACCTCATTCGTGGTCAGCGCGTTAGCCGGGCGTTGGGTCTGTTAAAATATCAGCCACAGGCTGGTGCCGGTGTATTGCAGAAAGTGCTTTTATCGGCCGTTGCCAACTGGCAGCAGAAAAATGAAGATGAGCGTATCGAAGACGCTGATCTTTATGTAAAAACGATTTTTGTTGATGGAGGTCCGATGCTGAAGCGTCTTCGTCCAGCTCCACAAGGTCGTGGTCACCGGATTCGGAAGCGGTCAAACCACATTACGATCGTGGTTGACAGTGCAGCTCAATCAGTATTGACAGCGGCAGAAGCAGAAACCCCTGAAAACGAACAATAATTAAGAAATGGGACAAAAAATAAATCCAGTTGGCCTGCGACTTGGTATTGTTCGGGGCTGGGAATCGAGCTGGTACGGCGGCAAAGAGTTTGCTGATAAACTCGTTGAAGACGAGAAAATCCGCAAATATGTAGCAGCCCGTATTCCGAAAGGAGCCATTGCTCGGGTAGTTATCGAGCGTACCCTGAAACGGGTTACCCTCACGATTCACACAGCCCGTCCGGGTATCGTAATCGGTAAAGGCGGTGGTGAGGTCGATAAGATCAAAGAAGAATTGAAAAAGATCACGGGCAAAGATGTCCAGATCAATATCTTCGAAATCAAACGGCCTGAAATCGATGCTAAATTGGTTGGCGAAGCTATCGCTCAGCAGTTACAGGCTCGTATTTCGTTCCGTCGTGCTATGAAGCAGGCTATCCAGTCGGCTCTTCGCGTAGGTGCTCAAGGTATCAAAGTAAAAGTATCAGGTCGTTTAGGTGGTGCTGAAATTGCCCGCTCAGAGCAGTACAAAGAAGGTCGTGTACCTCTTCATACGCTTCGTGCCGATATCGACTACGCGATCTCTGAAGCCCAAACCGTTTACGGTAAAATCGGCATCAAAGTGTGGATTTTCAAAGGCGAAGTTTATGGCAAGCGTGATCTGTCTCCATCAGCCATGATGAGCCAGGCACAAGCTGGTGAACGTACAGCCTCTGCCAACGATCGTGGAGATCGTCGGGGACCACGTGGCGACCGTGATGGTAACGAACGGGGTGGCCGCAATCGCGGTGAGCGCGGAGCAAATGACCGTGGTGGCAACCGTGGTGGTGGCCAGGGCGGCAATCGTGGCGGTGGCCAGGGCGGCAATCGTGGCGGTGGCCAAGGTGGCAATCGCGGTGGTGGCCAAGGTGGACCAAGACGATAAACGAGTTCCAAGTTTCGTTGTTTCAAGTTACCGGTTTATTCACAGACTTGAACCATCAACTTGAAACCTGAAACATTGAACGCTAACTGATAACAGAAAAATGTTACAGCCAAAAAGAACTAAATTCCGTAAACAGCATAAAGGAAGGATTCCTGGTATCGCATCGCGCGGTCATGAGATTTCTTTCGGTACGTTCGCTATCAAATCGCTGGAACCAGGTCGGATTACCGCCCGCCAGATTGAAGCCGCTCGTATTTCCGTAACCCGGGCCATGAAACGTGAAGGCCAGGTTTGGATTCGTATTTTCCCAGACAAGCCGATCACCAAGAAACCGGCTGAAGTACGGATGGGTAAAGGTAAAGGTGCTCCCGAGTATTGGGTAGCCGTAGTGAAACCCGGCACGATTATGTTCGAAACAACGGGAGTTGATTTAGCAACGGGTATGGAAGCCCTTCGCTTAGCCGCTCAGAAGTTGCCCGTTCGGACCAAGTTTGTAGTCCGGCGCGATTATCAGGAGCAAGGCGAAGAGTAGTATCCCTAAGCGACGAACAAGATGAAAAAAGAAGATTTGAAAGGATTGTCGGCGGATGCCTTACGTGCTGAAATCGGTGCGGAACAGGATCGCCTGCTGAAACTGAAGTTTGCTCATGCTGTGTCTCCTATCGAGAACCCCATGCGCATCCGCGAGAGCCGCAAACGGATTGCTCGCCTGCACACAGAACTGACAGTTAAATCGCGGCAAGCCTAATAAGACACGACGATGGAAGAGCAACAAGCACCAGCACCACAGGAGGAAGTAACCACTCCAGTGGCAGCAACAGAACAGCCGAAAGCAGCCGCTCCAGCAACGAGCGAAGCGAAATCGGCATCGGAGCGTAACGCACGTAAAGAGCGTATCGGGCGGGTGACCAGCAATAAAATGCAGAAAACAATCACGGTTGCGATTGATCGCAAAGTGAAGCACCCGATGTATGGCAAGTTCATGAACAAGACCAAAAAATTGACGGTTCATGACGAGAAAAATGAGTGTGGTATCGGCGACACAGTTCGCGTAATGGAAACCCGCCCATTGAGCAAAAATAAGCGTTGGCGGTTAGTCGAAATCATCGAAAAAGCGAAGTAAGCCATGGTACAGCAAGAATCAAGATTAGGAGTAGCCGATAACAGTGGCGCTAAAGAAGTGCTAGTTATCCGGGTTCTGGGCGGTACAGGCAAGCGGTATGCATCGGTCGGTGACAAGATTGTCGTGACAGTGAAGCAAGCCCTGTCGTCCAGCAGTATGAAAAAAGGTACGGTTTCGAAAGCCGTGGTTGTTCGGACTAAAAAGGAAGTACGCCGGAAAGATGGTTCGTACATCCGTTTTGAAGACAACGCAGCTGTGTTGCTCAACAACAACGATGAGCCGCGTGGTACTCGGATTTTCGGTCCTGTAGCCCGCGAATTGCGCGAGAAGCAGTTTATGAAAATCGTATCGTTAGCCCCAGAGGTATTGTAAGCAATGGAGAAGAAAATAACGCTACCGACACACAAATTCCACATCAAGACGGGCGATACGGTCGTCGTGATTGGTGGTAACTCGAAAGGGCAGCGCGGTGTAGTGAAAGAAGTGATCGTAGAGAAAGATCGTGCCCGGGTTGAGGGTGTGGCTATGATTACCAAACACTTGAAACCTACCGCTTCTAACCCACAGGGAAGTCTGGAAAAAACGGAAGGATCAATTCACATCAGTAATCTGAAATTGGTTGACCCTGCCACCGGCGAACCTACCCGTACGGGTCGTAAGTTGAATGAAAAGGGTAAACTGCAACGGTTCTCGAAAAAGACCGGCAATTTCATCCCCGACGTCCGTAAATAATAAAGGTCTAAGAGAATGGCAACGCCAAGACTGAAAGAAAAATATTTAAACGAAGTTGTACCTCAATTGAAGGACAAGTTTCAGTACAAGTCGGTTATGCAAGTACCCCGCTTGACGAAGATTGTTGTCAATAAAGGTATTGGAGCCGCTGTCGCCGATAAAAAATTGGTTGACGTAGGCGTCGAAGAATTGACGACCATCACGGGTCAGAAAGCCGTTGCGACTTTGTCGAAAAAAGCGGTTTCTAACTTCAAACTGCGGGAGAAAATGCCCATTGGTGCGAAAGTGACCTTACGTGGTGAGAAAATGTATGAATTCCTTGATCGGTTGACAACGGTATCGTTGCCTCGCGTTCGTGACTTCAAAGGCATTAGCGACAAAGGATTTGATGGCCGTGGTAACTACACGTTCGGCGTGCAGGAGCAGATTATCTTCCCAGAAATCAGCATCGATAAAGTAGCTCGTATTTCGGGGATGGACATCACGTTTGTGACGACCGCCAATACCGATAGCGAAAGCTACGAGCTGTTGAAAGCAATGGGCATGCCGTTTGCTAAAAGTGGTAAATAACAACCGACACAAAGGCTAAAACAATGGCAAAAGAATCAATCAAAGCACGGGAACGGAAACGCGAAGCGTTAGTTGCCAAATATGCTACGAAACGAGCTGCTCTGAAAGCAGCTGGTGATTACATCGGTCTGGACAAGCTTCCTAAAAATGCATCACCAGTTCGTCTGCACAATCGTTGCAAACTGACAGGTCGTCCACGGGGCTATATGCGCAAGTTTGGTATTTCGCGGGTAACCTTCCGGGAAATGGCATCAGCGGGTAAAATTCCAGGTGTAACCAAAGCAAGCTGGTAAT
The DNA here is from genome assembly GCF_054776755.1 of Spirosoma litoris. NCBI lineage: Bacteria > Pseudomonadati > Bacteroidota > Cytophagia > Cytophagales > Cytophagaceae > Spirosoma > Spirosoma litoris. Next base: position 124,870 of record NZ_BAAHBI010000014.1, read on the forward strand.
TCCAGATTCCATTTCTATTTGTAATTCAGTTTCCGTAATTTTGCGAACTTTCTCAAAAAGAGAGATTTGCAAGTAACGCAACGCTAAGAATGAATACAGATCCAATAGCAGATTATCTAACCCGCGTTAGAAATGCCATCCGGGCAAAGCACCGGGTTGTGGAGATCCCTGCTTCCAATATAAAGAAAGAAATTACCAAAGTTTTGTACGACAAAGGGTTCATCCAGAACTATAAGTTCGACGATAGCACTGCACAAGGCACTATCAAAATTGCTTTGAAGTACAATCCAACAACGAAGCAATCGGCTATCGTTGATCTACAACGTATCAGCCGGCCAGGTCTACGTCAGTATCGGGGAGCCGATCATCTGCCACGTATCCTGAATGGTTTGGGCGTAGCGATCATCTCGACCTCTAAAGGTGTGATGACTGATAAAGAAGCGAAGACGCTGAACGTTGGTGGAGAAGTATTGTGTTACGTATATTAATCCGAACTGAACGATGTCACGCATAGGTAAGAAACCCATCGCCCTACCCAGCAACGTAACGTTGTCTGTCGACGCTCAAAACGTCGTTACGGTAAAAGGGCCTAAAGGCACCCTGCACCAAACAGTTGACCCGGACATTTCGGTAGCCATCGAAGAAGGTCAGATTCAAGTGTCCCGTCCAACGGAGCAGAAACGCCACAAAGCACTACACGGTCTGTATCGTTCGCTGGTTAGCAACATGGTACAAGGCGTTAGCGAAGGCTTTAAACTTAACCTCGAAGTTATTGGGGTGGGTTACAAAGCATCGGTTACCAATAATGTTCTTGAATTGCAACTTGGCTACTCACACAATGTGTACGTAGCAGTTCCTGAAGAGATTAAGGTAACGGCTGTAACCGAAAAAGGTCAGAATCCGAAAGTATATCTGGAAGGCTCAGACAAACAACTTCTTGGCGATGTAGCGGCTAAAATCCGCTCACTCCGTAAAGTTGAGCCCTATAAAGGCAAAGGTATCCGCTTCATCGGTGAGCAAGTTCGCCGGAAAGCTGGTAAATCTTCGAGCAAGAAATAATATGATTTACGATGTACGAATTACGATGTGCGATTTTTTATTCGTGCGTCAGCCAAAATCGTACATCGTAATTCGTACATCGTAAATTAATTCGCCTATTTGGTCGGAATCAAATAACATGGCAACTACAAAACAAGAAAGAAGACAGCGGATTAAGTTTGGTATCCGGGCGAAAGTATCCGGTACGGCCGAACGTCCCCGTCTATCCGTTTTCCGTTCTAACACGGGCATTTACGCACAACTTATCGATGACGTGGCCGGTCATACATTGGCAGCTGCATCGTCTGTTGAGCTGAAAAGCGAAATCGAAGGGAATACCCTCGAAACAGCGAAGAAAGTAGGTCAGCGTTTGGCTGAAAAAGCAATTGCTCAGAACATTAGCGCAGCTGTGTTTGACCGCAATGGCTACTTATATCACGGTAAAGTAAAAGCACTGGCCGATGCAGCCCGCGAGGGTGGCCTTAAGTTCTAAGCGATGAACATCAATTCAGCAAGACCGACAAAGTTTAACGAAGCCGACCTGAAAGAAAAGGTTGTAGCCATCAATCGCGTAGCGAAGGTGGTAAAAGGTGGTCGCCGATTCAGCTTCTCGGCGATTGTCGTCGTCGGAGACGGTAACGGTGTCGTTGGTTACGGATTGGGCAAAGCCAATGAAGTAACGGACGCGATTGCCAAAGGAGTAGAAGACGCGAAAAAGAATCTGGTACAGGTTCCTATTTTGAAGCGTACAATTCCTCACGAAATGGAAGGCAAATTCAGTGGTGGCTTTGTCCTGCTGAAACCAGCTTCTCCAGGTACTGGCGTAATTGCTGGTGGTGCTATGCGGGCCGTTCTTGAATCGGCTGGCATTCACGATATCCTGGCGAAATCGAAAGGATCATCGAACCCACACAACGTAGTAAAAGCTACGCTTGATGCACTGCTGAAAATGCGGTTACCACATCAGGTTGCTTTCCAACGTCAGGTAAGTTTGGCTAAAGTATTTAACGGTTAATTTAAACGGAGCAACAGACATGGCACGAGTACGCATCACGCAGGTCAGCAGCACCATTAAACGGCCGCTATCTCAAAAAAATGCTATCAAGTCATTAGGCTTGGGCAAAATCAACCGCAGCGTCGAACTAGAATATAACGACGCGCTGAAGGGTGCAATCAATAAGGTGCAGCACCTGGTGAAAGTTGAAGAAATTTAAGTATCTTTGCGATTCTTTTGGTTTTCAGGCCTTTTTAACCTTGTGTTAGAGCTGACTGAAAAGCCAAAAGAATCATCTTTTTACTAATATAGCAATGAATTTAAGCAACCTTAGACCGGCAAAAGGTTCCGTCAGAGAGCGCAAGCGAGTCGGACGCGGACAAGGATCAGGCATGGGCGGTACGTCTACGCGTGGTCACAAAGGAGCGCAGTCGCGCTCAGGTTATAGTCGTAAGACACACTTCGAAGGTGGTCAGATGCCACTTCAACGTCGTGTGCCTAAGTTCGGCTTCAAAAACATCAACCGCGTCGAATACAAACCTCTCAACCTAGATGCCATTCAGGCATTGGTTGATGAAACCAAGGCAACGATCGTTGACATGGAATTCCTGCTTCAGCATGGTCTGGTAAGCAAGAAAGACCTTGTTAAAGTATTAAGCCGTGGTGAATTGACAACTGCCGTTGAAATCCACGCCCACGCTTTCTCAGCTAGCGCCAAAGAAGCTATCGAAAAAGCAGGTGGAAAGGCAATTGTGCCTACAAAAGAAGCGAAAGAAGAAGCAGCTAACTAAGTTGTGAGCACGGCAAAGACCGATCTACTTTTATGAACCGACTCATCACCACGTTCAAGAATATTTTTGCAATTGACGAGTTGCGGAGTCGAATCCTCAACACGCTGTTGTTCATTACGGCGTTTCGTCTCGGTTCAGCCATTGTGCTACCGGGCGTTGACCCCCAGAAACTGAATCTTAATCCGCAAGGATTACTCGGTTTATTGGACACCTTTTTAGGTGGTGCGTTCAGTAAGGCTTCGATTTTTGCACTCGGTATCATGCCGTACATCTCGGCATCGATTGCTATTCAGTTACTCACGCTGGCTCTTCCTTACTTCCAGAAAATGCAGAAGGAAGGAGAGTCGGGTCGTAAGCGACTGAACCAGATTACTCGGATATTAACGATTGGCGTAACAGCGGTACAGGCTATTACTTACGTTCGTACAACAATTCCACAGGAAGCACTTTTAATTGATCGCGGTTTATTCACAATCTCTTCATTATTTGTACTGACAGCAGGGACTATTTTCTGCATGTGGTTAGGCGAACGGATTACAGATAAAGGGATAGGTAACGGGATTTCCATGATCATCATGATTGGGATTGTATCTCGGCTTCCAGGTGCCATTATCGGTGAGCAACAATCGAGAGGATCAGGTGGAATTCTGCTTTTCGTTCTGGAAATCGTTGCCTTATACTTTGTTGTTATGGGCGCGGTTGTATTGACGCAAGCCGTTCGTCGGATTCCGATTCAATATGCGAAGCAAGTGATTGGAAACAAAGTTGTTGGTGGACAGCGCCAATACCTACCCCTAAAGTTGAATGCAGCGGGCGTCATGCCTATCATTTTCGCTCAGGCGTTAATGTTCATTCCAACTTATGTGGCAGGTCTGTTTGCTGAGAAGAGCGATTTTGCAGCCAGTGTACAAAATGCATTTCAGAGTTATACAACATGGCAGTACAATGTCCTGTTTGCACTGTTGATCATCATCTTTACCTTCTTTTACACAGCGATCTCGGTTAACCCCGTTCAGATTGCTGATGATATGAAGCGTAGCGGTGGCTTCATTCCGGGTGTAAAGCCAGGTATCCAGACCTCTGAATACATTGGTACAGTACTTGACCGTATTACGCTCCCTGGTGCTATCATGCTAGCTATTGTGGCGATTCTACCTGCAATTGCCAATCTATTAGGAATGACGAGTGGGTTTGCCCAATTCTTTGGTGGCACATCCCTGTTAATCATGGTAGGTGTTGTATTGGATACGCTTCAGCAAGTAGAAAGTTATCTGCTTATGCGTCGGTACGAAGGTCTGATGAAATCAGGTCGAGTACAGGGACGGACGAGCGAGACTGTAGCAGCTTAATTGAAATGGCCGGTTCTGATAAAAAGGAGAAGATGATTTTTTACAGAAGCGATGACGAAATTGCTTTGATAAAAATCAGTGCCCAGTTGCTCGGAAAAGCACATGCCGAAGTGGCAAAACTTATCCGGCCTGGTGTTACCACAAAGGAACTGGATATTGTTGCAGAAACGTTTATAAAGGATAATGGTGGCATTCCATCATTCTTAGGTTATAACAAGTTTCCGGCTTCACTCTGTATCTCGGTCAATGATGTGGTGGTTCATGGATTTCCAAGCCGCTACGAACTTCGCGACGGGGATATTATCTCGATTGACTGCGGTGTTAAACTGAATGGTTTTCATAGCGATAGCGCCTATACGTATCCCGTCGGCGAAGTAAGCCCAGCTGTCCGTCGGCTCTTAAGCCGAACAAAAGAGTCTCTTTATATCGGCTTAGGACAAGCAATCGAAGGGAATCGGGTTGGCGATATCGGATATGCCATTCAGACTTACACGGAGAAGTTCGGTTATTCGGTAGTGCGGGAGTTAGTTGGTCATGGCGTTGGTCAGAACCTACACGAAGCGCCTGAAGTACCTAATTACGGAAAACGAGGTCAGGGTCCCAAATTACGGGAAGGTATGATTTTGGCGATTGAGCCAATGATTAACTTCGGTAAGAAGGGAGTTGTGCAGGAACGCGATGGTTGGACTATTCGGACAGTTGATCGTAAACCTTCGGCTCACTTTGAACACACAGTAGCCGTTCGGAAAGGGAAACCCGAGATTTTAACCACCTTTGAATATATCGAAGCAGTTACCGCGAATACTAGCCTGATGGTCGATACACAGGAACTGATGGCAGTTTAAAGCAACATGGCAAAGCAGAATTCAATAGAACAAGACGGTGTGATTTTGGAGGCATTATCGAATGCAATGTTCCGGGTCGAATTGGCCAACAAGCATGAAGTAATTGCTCATATCTCTGGCAAAATGCGGATGAATTACATCAAAATTTTGCCCGGAGATCGCGTAAAGTTAGAAATGTCGCCTTATGATCTAAGTAAGGCAAGGATTGTGTACAGATACAAGTGATTTGTGATTTACGATTTACGAATTACGATTTCGTCTGAAGTCAAGATTTGTTAAGTCGTAAATCGTAATTCGTAATTCGTAAATCAGAACATGAAAGTTAAAGCGTCCATCAAAAAGCGCAGTGAAGACTGCAAAGTGATCCGGCGGAAAGGGAAGCTGTACGTGATCAACAAAAAGAATCCCCGTTACAAACAAAGACAAGGCTAAGCATGGCACGTATTGCAGGTGTTGATATTCCAGACAAGAAGCGTGGTGAAATCGCGCTAACTTACATTTACGGCATTGGTCGTAGCCGGGCTAAGAAAATCCTGACCGACGCTGGCATCAGTGTCGATAAGAAAGCCAATGAGTGGTCTGATGAAGAAGCGAGTGCGGTTCGTAACGCAATCTCGAATGAATACAAGGTAGAAGGCCAGTTGCGTTCGGAAATCCAGTTGAGCATCAAACGTTTGATGGACATCGGCTGTTACCGAGGCTTACGTCACCGGAAAGGATTGCCGGTTCGCGGCCAGCATACCAAAAACAACTCACGTACCCGTAAAGGGAAGCGTAAGACAGTTGCTAACAAGAAGAAAGTAACTAAATAATTAATCGGTCGCTCATCGTCATACGGAGCATTTGAAGTCATTCTTAATTGATTGGCAAGTAATGATTCACGGTGACACATTGACGATTACCTACAAACAATGGCTCAAGCAAAACGCAAAGACAAAGCGAAAAAGCGGGTGGTAGTTGTTGAACCCGTTGGTCAGGTGCACATCCGGGCTACGTTTAACAACATCATCATTTCGATCACCAACATGAACGGCCAGGTTATCTCCTGGGCATCTGCGGGTAAAATGGGCTTCCGTGGCTCAAAGAAAAACACCCCTTATGCTGCTCAAACAGCCGCTCAAAACTGTGCTGTCGTTGCCCACGATCTGGGTATGCGCAAAGCAGAAGTATTCGTGAAAGGTCCAGGATCAGGTCGTGAATCGGCTATCCGTACCATTCAGAACTCAGGTATCGAAGTAACAACGATTCGTGATATTACCCCGCTGCCGCACAATGGGTGCCGGCCGCCAAAACGTCGTCGCGTATAATTTACGGATGGCATGAATAGGGGCAGGCGACATTTAGTTGTGTCTGTCCATTGTTTCACAATTATTCATTCATTGAAGAATGGCACGTTACATTGGGCCAAAAGCCAAAATCTCGCGCAAGTTCGGTGAACCCATTATGGGCCCGAGCAAAGCGCTTCAGAAAAAAAATTACGGACCGGGTATGCACGGTCGGGGGCGCAAACGGAAACAGTCCGAATATGCACTCCAATTGCTGGAAAAGCAGAAAGTAAAATACACGTATGGTATCCTGGAGCGTCAGTTCCGTGCACTGTTCCATCGGGCACAGGTTCGCGAAGGTATCACAGGTGAAAACCTGCTCAAATTATGCGAAGCCCGCTTAGATAACACGGTTTATCGTCTGGGTATCGCTTCTTCACGCCGGGCTGCTCGTCAGTTGGTATCTCACAAACACATCGTTGTTGATGGCGAAGTGGTTAACATTCCTTCTTACTCGCTGAAGCCTGGTCAATTGATTGGTGTTCGTGAGAAGTCAAAATCGCTCGAAGCTGTTACAACAAGCGTAGCTGCTCGTAACACGAAGCGGTATAACTGGGTTGAATGGGATGCTCAACAATTAACGGGTAAGTTTATTAGCTACCCTGAGCGTGATCAGATTCCTGAAAACTTTAACGAGCAGGCCATCGTCGAATTGTATTCGAAGTAAGCTTACTGGCAGAACTCATCTTGAGTTCTGCTGGATTTTGTATAAATAAGTTACGGTTTAGGTTGATTGGTTTTAATAGCTGGTCATTCGGCCAGTAAAGTTCTAAAACCGAAGCACTGAAAACCGTATAAATTTCAGTCTTCACGCCAAGGCAGAGAACTGCTGTAAAATACGAAACGTATGTCAATATTAGCGTTCCAAATGCCCGACAAAGTCGTAGTGGAGAAAGCTGACGACTTTCACGGGGTGTTTGAATTCAAACCCCTTGAAAAAGGATACGGTGTAACAATCGGCAATGCGCTCCGTCGCATTTTGCTGTCATCGTTGGAAGGATACGCCATTACCAGCGTAAAATTCCCAGGTGTGTTACACGAGTTTTCTTCTATCGAGGGCGTTGTTGAAGACGTGACAGAGATCATTCTGAACCTGAAAATGGTTCGGTTCAAGAAGATCAATGACATGGTCGACAACAAGATCACCGTCAACATAAAGAAACAATCGGTCCTCAAAGCCGGTGATATATCTAAATTCTCGCCATCGTTCGAGGTGTTGAACCCTGAACTGGAAATCTGTCACATCGACGATACCCGGGATTTAGAGATGGAAATTTTCGTGGAAAAAGGTCGTGGCTATGTTCCCGCCGATGAACCACGGGCAAACGAACTCCCATTTGGTCATATCCCTATCGATGCTATTTACACGCCGATTAAGAACGTGAAATATAGCGTTGAAAACACGCGGGTTGAGCAGAAAACGGACTATGAGCGGCTATTATTAGACATCGAAACGGATGGTTCTATCCACCCCGAAGAGGCTCTAAAAGGCGCAGCTTATATCCTGATTCAGCACTTCATGCTGTTCTCAGACCAAACGATGACGTTCGAAACGGCTAAGCCAGAAGAGGAAAATGTAGTAGACGAAGAAGTATTGCACATGCGCAAACTTCTGAAAACGTCGCTGGCTGACCTCGATCTGTCGGTACGTGCCTATAACTGTCTTAAGTCGGCTGATGTACGGACGCTGGGTGACCTCGTTCGGTTAGAGATTTCAGACATGATGAAGTTCCGCAACTTCGGTAAGAAGTCTCTGACGGAGCTTGAGCAATTAGTTGCTGAAAAGAACCTGACGTTCGGTATGGACGTCGCTAAGTACAGATTAGACGAAGATTAAGTCGGTTTACGGTTTTTGGTTTACGGTGGCGCGAAGCGATTTCTATCTGCATCAGTCGGCCGTAAATTGTAAACCGAAAACCGTAAACCTCACAAGATAATGAGACACGGTAAAAAAGATAATCACCTAAGCCGGACGCACTCGCACCGCGAAGCGATGTTGCAGAACATGGCCTCGTCGCTCATCCTGCACAAGCGTATTGAGACGACGGTAGCGAAGGCAAAAGAACTCCGCAAATTCGTGGAGCCTATTTTGACCAAGGCTAAAGATGACACCTACCAGAATCGTCGCGTTGTATTCCAATCGCTGCACGACAAGGAGACAATCAAAGAATTGTTTGGAACGGTAGCGGATAAAATTGCTAGCCGTCCAGGCGGTTACACACGCATCATCAAATTGGGCAACCGCCTGGGTGATAATGCTGAGACCTGCCTGATCGAACTGGTTGATTTCAACGAAACACTTCTTGCTGCTGCTGCAGAGAAAGCGGCTGCTACAACCAAAACTCGTCGTAGCCGTCGTGGTAGTGGTTCACGCGCTGCTGAAACAGCAGAGGTTCCTGCTGCTGAAGTAGTAGAAACAACCCCTGTTGCTGCCGAAGAAGCTCCTACTGCTGAAGCCGCTGGTGACGACCTGACTAAAATTGAAGGTATCGGTCCAAAAATTGCTGAGTTGCTCAATAATGCTGGGATTACTACCTTTGCACAGTTAGCCGATGCACAAGACGAAGCCGTTCAACAAGTTTTAGCTGATGCAGGTCCTCGTTTCAATGTACATGACGCAACAACCTGGAACGAACAGGCAGCCTTAGCCCGCGATGGCAAATGGGATGAACTGAACGAGTTACAGGATCGTTTAAAAGGTGGTAAAGAAGAAGCATAACGGAGTGACTTACAAAAACGTCATATAGAAATGGGTTAACCGCAACGGTTAGCCCTTTTTTTTAGTCTTTCAAGCCAAAACGCATAGATGAAACATACGAAGCAGCCTGAAGCCCTGTTAGTTTTGCAGGACGGAACCGTATATCGGGGATTAGCCCTAGGTAAAATAGGGACAGCTGGTGGTGAAATTTGCTTCAACACAGGCATGACCGGTTACCAGGAGATTTACACAGATCCCTCCTACTACGGTCAGGTAATTATCAATACAACATCGCACATTGGAAACTATGGTGTGCTAAATAATGCCGAACAAGAATCTGGTAGCGTAAAGATTCGGGGAATGGTCTGTAATTTCTTCTCCAATATTCACTCACGCTATACGGCTGATGGCTCTTTGCAGGATTACTTCGAAAAGGCAGGCATTGTAGGCATTCATGGTGTTGATACGCGTCAATTGGTGCGCTATATCCGTTCAAAAGGCGTGATGAACTGCATTATTTCGTCGGAGATTTTGGACCCAGCTGTACTATTAGCGGAATTGCAAAAAGTACCCGATATGGCCGGCTTAGAGCTGTCGTCGGAGGTATGTACGCAGCAGGCATATGAGCAAGGCGACCCAGAATCAAAGCTACGAGTAGCCGTTCTTGATTTAGGGGTTAAAAAGAGCATTCTAAGCAACTTTAACCAACGTGGTGTATTCTGCAAAGTGTTTCCGGCTAAAACGCCATATGCTGAATTAGCCGCCTGGAAACCGAATGGCTATTTTATTGCTAACGGCCCTGGCGATCCAGCAGCTATGCCGTATGCTGTTGAAACAGTCAAGCAAGCCCTAGAGACCGAAACGCCTTTATTCGGTATATGCTTAGGCCATCAGATTTTGTCGCTGGCCAGTGGTATTTCAACGTATAAAATGCATAATGGCCACCGCGGATTGAACCACCCGGTTAAAAATCTGATTACTGGCCATTGCGAAGTCACTTCTCAAAACCACGGTTTTGCAGTAAAAGCTGATGAAGTGATGGATACCGATAACGTTGAACTGACCCACATCAACCTCAACGATAAAACGATTGAAGGTATTCGCCGGAAAGATAAGCCTGCATTCTCAGTGCAATATCACCCAGAATCATCACCCGGTCCGCATGACTCGCACTATCTGTTCGATCAGTTTATTGGCATGATGAACGAATAAGTAAAAAAGCCTGAGTTTCCTCAGGCTTTTTTTGTTGTAGCGCGGTGATGCGGCACACCGATGGAAAACTGCGACGATCAAGTTAAGGTCGCGGGTTTCCATCGGTGTGCCGCATCACCGCGCTACTGTTTCCGCCAAAACTCCCGGCTCCAAACCCGTTGAAATGGCCACTTCCGAGCCTGTAGAGCTATTGGTAAGTAGGCATGCGCCTGTTTAGTTGTCTGTTGATAATAAGCATCGTCATCCGTGAGTACAAGTGCTTCATAGGCTTCACCCGCTTTAATCGTTAAATCGGCGAAGGGAAGCTCGGGTTGCCAGGTAGGATGTTCATTTACTAATCGGTCCTTCAGTAATGTATCTGACGGTATGCCTTGTTGTGGTTGAGGCATTGGCTGAAACTGCTCCTGTGCCACATTTAATGCGTATGAGAGATAAGCCTTTAGTAGTTTAGGGCCTTCATTTGCCGTTTCTGCAATTGTCAATTGGTCAGGCCATAGGCTAGTCACAACGTACACCCGTTCTCGTGCTCGTGTTACGGCTACATTCAGGCGATTTTCGCCACCTCGTGTATTTAAACTACCAAAGTTCATCGACAAACGGCCACGCTCATCGGCGGCATAGCCAATTGAAAAGATGATAACGTCTCGCTCATCCCCTTGCACGTTCTCAATATTTTTGACAAATAAATGTGAGGCCGATATATTGTCCGCATTGCCTCCTGGCGACAAGATGTCGGAATGCTGCACCACCGCGCTACGTTTACTCTCCAGCATATCTTGAATTAACTGTTGCTGGGGATAGTTGAACGTCACAATACCCACGGAACGACCAGGTAATTCAGTGGCTAATTGCTCGAGGAGTTGTAAAACGGCTTCAGCTTCAGCAGGATTTGTGTTCTGCTGCCAAATGCCTTTTACATTCAAATAACGGATGGCTGGCTCTTGTTTATTAATCTCATCGAAATGTGGCAAGAGTGATAATTTATTCTGATAGAAATGTTCGTTCGAGAAGCTGATGAGATCGAGCGAATGACTACGATAATGTTCCGTTAACGATACCTGTGGGAGCTGTTGAGCCGCCAGTTCTAGAAGTGACTCCACTTCTAAAGCTACAGGAATTTCCTCGTCAAACTCTGACTCGTCCAGGCGTGTACGATAAAGATCACTTGGGCGAAGTTGTTGATTATCGCCGGTTACAACAACCTGTTTACCCCGAACAATAGCGGGAACGCCATTTTCAGAAAAACATTGCGACGCTTCGTCGAAGATGACCAGATCAAAGAGTCCTTCGGTCAACGGGAACATCGCCGAAACGGACTCCGGTGACGCCAACCAGCACGGTACAAGTTTAAAGACCTCATCGGCAAACGACTCCATCAATTTTCGAACTGGCCATACATTCCGCTTCTTGGTTGTTTGATGGAGCAAATCACGATACGTAACGATGTTGTTCAGGCGGTTAAACGTTAGATTCCGGTAAGTTTGTTCACGAAGCTTGACAAGCAGAATATCGCGACTCAAGGCTTGCTTTCGTAAGACGCTTTCCTGTAGTATTTGCTCCCATTGTCCCATTTTGAGCGACGATACGCTCCGAAGTTCAGGGTGGGTCATCTCAATATGGTCGAGCCAGGCACGACGCAGGCTTGTCTGGAAATCAGTCACCCATCGATCTGGTTCCAGTTGTTCCAGTCGTTTAACCACAATTTGCTCATGCTCAGAAAAGCCTTCCTGTAACCGATCTGATTCGACCAGAAGATCGAAGTCCTCCCGAAGGGTCTGCCGAAGGCGAATAGCCAACGAACTATCTTCCCAAATACTATTAAGTTGATTCGCGGTAAGGTAGACTTGCGCGCTAATTCGTTCCTGCTCTACAGTTGCCGCAATCTCTAATAACTGGGTGATTGTTTCGATAAATCGCTCATACGACTGCCAGCACGATTCGGGTAATTGCGCTATCGGTTGGCTATCATTAATGCGCTCCACTATATGTTGTGCACGACGCAAAAGTCGAATGCTATCAGGCTGTTCGGGAAGCGATAACCCAAGCAATAATGAGTTAGCTTCATATCGAGTAGCTTCCAACCGAATACGTTTATCCACTTTAGTAGCTAACGTTTGTAAATCAGCTTCGGTAAGCGTTAATGCATTCGTAGATGCAACCAGTTGGAGTTGCGCTTTGCCCGCATTGGTCAATTGCCACCAATTCCAGCTTACCCAGGATGAGCGGGCTGTCAATGCGTCGGCTAATAAAGCTTTAAACGCTCGCAGTTCGGCTGTTGCCAGCGACGTTTCAGGGCCAGGTGACTCTAAAGATTCCTCCCAGGCATGCGCAAGTTGCTCAAATTTCGTTTCCTCTGTCGTTAATGCTGGATGTCTAGGCAAATTGCGTAACTGTTTTGCGACGGCCCATGCTGGTGAGTCAAGCAAATTTAGTAACGCCGTTATTTCCCAATCATGGGCTTGCCAAGTTGCTAATTGCGCCAATGACAATGGATTTCCAATCAACCGGGCTGTCTGTTCATTGGCCGTATCGCGTAGCTGTGCCCATTTAATAATAGTTTGATCTGCTTTACTTAAATCAGCGTTTGTAAATGCTGCAAAACTGACACGTTCAGCCCAGCTATGCTGTTTACCCAGGCGTTGTTGATAAGCCGCATAATCTGTCAGTCTTCGAACAAAGTTATCCACACTCAACAAGTGGAATTGTGGATAAATATCGTCCAACTGAATAACCGGACTAGTTGATGCACAGGTTAAGTACAACTCCTTTGCTGATACCCCACTCTCATTTGTATCAAATAATGCCTGCTTAAAGGCTTGCAATTCGCCAAGCGTTTCATCGATCCGGCGACTTTCAATCTCAAAATCACGTTCGAGCAGCACCGCATTTAAGCTATTATTCTGTTGTCGATACGCTTCTAGCTGATTAATTTGACTGGCAATTTGTGTATACAATGCCCGACGATCGTCTTGAAAGTCATGAATCAGGGCAATAAATGGAGCCATACCGACCTGACGCAGCCGTTCCTGAACGACATCAAGCGCAGCCCGTTTCTGACAAACCAACAGCACACGTTTGCCCGAGGCAGCCGCATCCGCCATTAAATTGGCAATCAGCTGCGATTTCCCCGTACCTGGTGGCCCTTGTACTACCAACGACTGACCTGCTTTTACAGCCCGTACAGCTGCTTCCTGCGATGCATCCATTGGCAAAGGTGTGTGAATGGATTTTTCAGCCAGGAAAGAAGCAGGGGGCAGGGCGCCAGGAGCGGGGAAGAGAAATGCAGGATCAATAACTTCTAAATCAGATGCATCTTGTTCCGCTGAGAACTCTTCCTCCCCTACCCCCTGCCCAGCCCCTTGCTCCTCGCTCCGTGCAAGAAGTGCATCATAGTCTGGAACCAAAAACGAGCCTGCTTGCGGAAAAATACCAAGTACCGCTTCCGAATAAAGCTTTAGTTCGCCCGTACGTTCGAGTTGGGCGAGGTCTTTAGCGCTCTGCTTGTTAAAAAACTGGAATTTGTCAGTAAATAAGTCTTGATTAAAATTGATTTCGAGCGGAGTGGTTTTTAACCATTCATACAGTTGTGTACGAAAAATTGTTGGGTCCCGATCAAAATCATCCATCGTCTTTTCAACGATTTCATCTGGCAGTTTTACCTGATTAAACTGTCCATAGGCTAAGGCAAGCGTTGGATTTAAAAAAGCTAACTCATCGCCCCGGCGAGTGAGTTTCCAAAATTTCCCCTGCTGTTCAATTTTAACAGGGAAGAAAAGAAGTGGCCCATGCACCACGGTCTCATCCAGAAACTTTCCTTTTACAAATGGCCAGCCTACATAAAGATCTTCTGTACCGCGCTCCTCTTCAATGAATCGGGCCATACGGTCAATCCGGCGAAGCTTCCGGCTAACTTCATTACTCCGTTCCTGACGGGCATCAAGCACCTCGCATAATGCGACCGATGGCTTCCGTCCGATCAAATCAGCAATGATCGTGAACGCAGGCTTATTTAGTAGAAAATCTGTTTCCTGTAAGTCTAGGTACTGTCCGGCAGGTAGACTCGTTAGCAACAACGAACGATTACGACTACTCAGATTAGTTAAGCGTCGACGAAATGTCTTGAGTACAGTTTGAACCGCCAGGCGGCCTTGCGGGCTTTTCACAGAATTTATCGTATTCACAGGATTATAACGTTTTACAAGGTAAAAAATCCTCTGAATCTTTTAAATCATATGAATTATAGTAGGTTATCGGTGCAATTTGGCGAGGATTAACTAATCCGGCTAACGGGCTGATAGGTGCTCTTCATCGAGACAGGCTTGGTGAATACGCTTTTCGATTGCTTCTTAGCCTTCTTCCGACGGCCCCACCAAATAATGAAACCTGTGATAGGAAGGCTAGCGCAAACCAGGCTAGCGCAAAAAGCCAGTATTTTTCCCGGTAGACTCAGAATGGCGCCCGTGTGAATATCGTAATTCATCCGACGAACTTTATCCCCCAGTCCCGCCTGTGCATAGGTACCTGCGTAGGGGCCTTCAACAGCGATGGGTTTTAGCGTTTGCTGGTCAAACGTGTAATAATCTAATTTGTAATAAGTGCCAGGCACGTAATTCACATACGCAGAAATGGTTTCAGACGCCTTTTCAGGGCAAGAGACATAAATCCCTGCGGTTTCAGGTTTGTTTTTCGATAACTGCTGCCAAACAACGTCTATGGGAGCCATAAACTGCCGGGCAACTGTCGTATCCGAAAATTGCTGTTTGTATTCAGGAATAGTTTTACCACCTGTAGTAGCCCAGTAAACCGAATTCGAAAACCATTCCAGGCCAAAAATCAGCCCCGTTACCGCCAATAACAACGAGACGAGAAGAGCATAAAAACCGGGCACATTGTGTAAATCGTAGTTAACCCGACGCCATTTGGCACTCCATTTTATTTTAAAGCTCTTATCTCGGTTAGCTTTCTTAAAGTTTTTAGGCCACCACAGCACTAGTCCTGTAACTAACAAAATGGTAAAAACCAGGGTCCCATAAGCGACTACAGACTGCCCAATGGTTTCGGGTAGCCACAAATAGTAGTGACCGTGGAGAATAAAATGGAAAAAATCGGTCTCTTCATCCTGCACGTTCAGCACTTTCCCTGTGTACGGATTTATGTACACCTGGTAGTAGTAATCAGGAGCAGCGCCGTAAAATTGGACAATAGCCGTACGACCACTTCCTCCATAGATAACCCCTTTCGCTGGTTTACCATGAACTAGCTTCTCGGCAATGGACTCTAGTTTTGAGGGAGCCATAAGCGTTTTATTGGCTTCAGGTTCCATAAATTGATAAGGACGCAGAACGCTCTTAATCTCTTGCTCAAACGCCAGAATACATCCTGTTGTCGCAACAACAAATACCAATAGACCGGACACCAGCCCCAGCCAAAGATGTATCTGACCAACCAGTTTTTTCGCTGTCATCGTTTATTCTATACGTAGTAGACTATAAAGCCCATACTTCAATAGGGTCGTGTTTCGCGGCATGCCCGACAAGCATATCAACGATATACGTAATTTTATTTAGATTAACTCTAAAGTAAAAATATACGATCCATGAATAACCAATCCTACAATCAAAAAAAAATTACAGACATTCTTATTTTAAGAACAAAAAAAGCCCAGCGATAGAAATTACCGCTGGACTTCATTATATCATTCTGGAAATAGCTTAGCTACTAACTTTCCTCTTTCTTTTCGGGTATTAACCACGATGCCAGAATACTGACACCCAGAATTCCGATAATAATATAGAGCGAATAAACAGGCTTGAAGCCCATTTCTTCCAACCAATGCTCCGCTAACATTTTAGCTCCGATAAACGTCAGCAGTACCGCTAATCCAATTTTCAGGAAACGGAACTGGCTCATGATGCTGGATAAGAAGAAAAACATAGATCGCAGCCCCATGATGGCAAAAACATTCGAGAAAAAGACTATGTAGGGGTCTTTGGTAATGGAAAAAATAGCCGGAATTGAATCAACGGCGAATACTAAATCGGTAAAAGCGATGACAATAACGATCAGAAATAACGGAGTGACAAAAAGTTTTTTGTCGGACTTCCGGCGGACAAAGAAATTATCCGTCACATTACGATGATAAACATTCAGGTATTTGCTCGCAAACCGAATAACAGGATGGCTGGCAGGTTCAATTTTTTCATCTTCTTCTTTCTGAAAAAACAATTGGATTCCTGTATAAACCAGAAAGGCACCGAACAGATACATAATCCATTCGAAACGCTGAATCAGTGCTGAACCTACGAAAATGAAAATAAATCGTAGTATAATTGCGCCTAAAATTCCCCACACCAGGATCTTTTTGTAATACCGCTCATGAACGCCAAATGAGCTGAATATCAGTATAAATACAAAAATATTATCGGCCGAAAGCGAATACTCAACCAGGTAGCCGGTAATGTACTCCAGGGACATATTGGCCTGAAAATGATCTAAACTGGCCGCAAAATTGCCGGGAATAATTTTCACATGATCAGCATATAGATCACGCACTTCCTGAAGCCGGGCAAATGAATCGATGCCGTGCACCAGGTAACCATAGTTTTGTAGAAAAAAATAAAAGCCAATGGATAAAGCCACCCAAATGGCACTCCAGATGGCAGCCTCTTTAAATTCTACAACATGGCTTTTCTTCTTGGAAAAAACGCCAAGATCAATAGTCATGATTAGAAGAACAAAAGCGGCAAAGGCAAGAAAAAATAGAGTTTCGCTGGAAAACATAATTGCTAAATATACAACCAATTAAGGCTGGAAGCTGGTAGTAGGCTTGGTTAAACAACAAATCTACGCCCAATATCCTGAAGGAAATGACTGCAATTGTTAAAAATATTGGTACAGTAATACCCACCTGTTAATTTTGCCCTATGTTTAATGACAAAAAAGTGATTGTGGTTATGCCCGCCTATCGGGCCGCCCTAACGCTGGAACGTACTTACCGTGAAATTCCTCTTGATTTAGTTGATGATGTTATTTTAGTTGATGATGCTAGTCCTGACAATACGGTCGAAGTCGCTCGTAGTCTTGGGATTCGACACGTTATCCGTCACGATCGCAATAAAGGATACGGTGGTAACCAGAAAACCTGCTACGCGAAAGCAATTGAGCTTGGCGCCGACATTGTGGTTATGCTCCACCCCGATTATCAATATACACCTCTACTGCTGCCTGCCATGATTACAATTATTGGCAATGGTCTGTATCCGGTTGTGTTTGCCTCTCGTATTTTAGGAAAGGGCGCGTTAAAGGGCGGCATGCCAATGTATAAGTATATTGCTAACCGGTTTCTGACCCTCACGCAGAATATCCTGATGAACCAGAAACTTTCGGAATACCATACAGGCTACCGGGCATTTTCTGGCGAAGTTCTCCGCAATCTGGACTTCACATATAATTCTGACGATTTCATTTTCGATAACGAAATGATCGCTCAAATTTTCTATAAAGGCTATGAAATTGGCGAGGTCACCTGCCCTACCAAGTATTTTGATGAAGCCTCTTCTATCAACTTCCGACGCAGTTCTATCTATGGTCTTGGCGTACTGCGTACATCCCTGTTCTATTTCCTGACAAAACTTGGGGTAATGCGCTGGAAGATTTTAAAGTAACGATATAACTTTAGCCTATAAAATAGCGGCTTCCTTAGTGTAAAGGGAGCCGCTATTTTTATAACGCGGGTGGAAACCCGCGACTTTATCCATAATCGCGGGTTTCCACCCGCGCGACACGCTTACAAGTGAATCGCTTCGCCGTAAGCAGCTTCGGTAGCATCTTTAACGGCTTCCGACATGGTTGGGTGCGGGTGAACCGTTTTCAGGATTTCCTCACCCGTTGTTTCCAGCTTACGAGCGGCTACTACTTCGGCAATCATTTCGGTTACGTTTGCACCAATGAAGTGAGCGCCTAAGAATTCGCCGTATTTAGCATCGAAAATAACTTTTACAAAACCTTCTGGAGCACCAGCTGCTTTTGCCTTACCCGATGCGGTAAATGGGAATTTACCTACTTTCAGTTCATACCCAGCTTCGCGAGCGGCTTTCTCCGTGTAACCTACCGATGCAATTTCAGGTGTGCAATAGGTACAACCAGGAATATTATTGTAGTTCAACGGCTCAACGTGTGGTAAACCAGCGATTTTCTCAACGCAGATGATCGCTTCGGCAGAGGCAACGTGTGCCAGCGCCTGACCTTTCGTTACGTCGCCAATGGCGTAATAGCCTTCAACATTGGTACGATAGTAGTCATCAGAAACGATTTTGCCCCGATCAACGGCAATACCCACTTCTTCCAGACCAATGTTTTCGATGTTCGCAACTACACCAGCAGCTGATAGAACGACGTCGACATCAAAGGTTTTTTCGCCGTCTGGCGTTTTTACAAACACTTTGCAACCACTGCCACTCGTATCTACTTTCGTTACTTCCGACTTGGTGTAGATATCGATACCGATCTTTTTGTACTGTTTCGCCAGCTCTTTCGAGATGTCTTCATCTTCAACGGGTACAACATTTGGCAGAAACTCGATGATCGTCACTTTTGTACCCATGCTGGCATAAACGTAAGCAAACTCAACGCCAATGGCACCTGAGCCAATCACAAGCATGCTATCTGGTTTCTTATCCAGCGTCATGGCTTTGCGGTACTCGATCACTTTGTTGCCATCAATGGGGACGCTTGGTAGTTGACGAGCCCGACCACCGGTAGCAATAATAATATGTTTGGCTTCGTATTCGGTAACTTTCCCGTCAGCAGCCGTTACGTCGATTTTTTTGCCGGGTTTTACCTTACCAAAACCATTGATCACATCAATTTTATTTTTCTTCATCAGGAACTGAACGCCTTTACTCATGCCATCAGCAACGCCCCGACTCCGCTTGATAACGGCAGCAAAATCAGCTTTCGATTCGCCCGAAACGGTGATCCCGTAATCGGCAGAATGCTTGATATATTCAAAAACCTGCGCTGACTTGAGCAGGGCTTTGGTTGGGATACAGCCCCAGTTCAGACAAATGCCGCCAAGACTTTCGCGCTCAACAACGGCGGTTTTAAACCCTAACTGCGACGCCCGGATAGCGGCTACATAGCCGCCAGGCCCGCTACCCACAACGATTACGTCGTACTGTGAAGCCATTAGTTTTTAGAAAAATGTATAATGAAAAATGTGTAATGTCCGTGATTACAGAACACAAAGGTAGGCCGAAAAGTTGATTCGGGGCTATTCGTCTTAATTACCTGTCAATTGTAACTGTCCACCTGCTGCATATTGCAACGTTCCCTGGACAGTCAGACTTAAGGCTTGCGTCAAACCGCTGCTAATCGATACCGTGTGCCCTGCCTGTACCGAAACGATATCGGCCGAAGTGGGCACACAGTTACAGGACCATGTTGCCGAGGTTGTCCAACTACCCGACGCAACAGATAGGATTGTGCGTCTCTGAACAACAATCGTGTAATCTTCGACCTGCCCAACTCCATTTGCCGATGTACCTACGAGGCTACAAGCCGTAGGAGAAGCTCCACTGGGGTTATCTGCTATGATTCGAAGGCGCAAGGGTGTATTCATTACAACACTGCTAGCCGCAGTGGGTACCGTCACGACAACCGTTGCGCTGCCGCCTGCTGTTGTCATTAGCAACTCACCCGCATCGTTAAAATCACCATCGGCGTTATAATCCACATAGGCACGTAAATATTGATAGTTCATATAGGTGCCCTGAACGAGTAGTGAATACGACTGCCCCGCCGTAAGCGTTGTTCGTTGATTACAGGTACGGTCTATGTAAAATCCACCGTCGGACATTGATGAGTTGGAGTAAACATCGAGTGTATTTAGGGTTACTCGCCCAACGCCATAATAGGGTGAAAGCCCATTTGCGGCTGAAATAGAACAAACCGTGGTTGGGCTAGCCACTGGAGCCGATAAGGCCCCTGACGTCAGCAAACCCGCCCGAAATGCCAGCAAAGCCGCTCGCATTCGATCTTTCTGGCCTTGTGTAAACATCCACTGGCAATTTGTATAGCCCATGTAATTGTTCAGAACGGTGTAATTCATACTTGCATCAGCGATCTGGAACGCCCCCCCTGTGCATGTATTCGACGTGACCCCACAAGTAATATTCAACACAGGCTCCGTATCACAAACGCGATCGCCGGTAGTTGTACAGGAAGTTGATGGTGGGCAGGTTGTTTCATTGCCATTGTCATAATCATGAAAGGTGTGATACAAATTGAAAACGTGCCCCATTTCGTGAACAATCGTTTTGTTCGATCCATTTACAGTTCCAGCCGTAACGACAATACCATCGGTAAGTGCCGAGTTGTATTCGGGAAAAAAAGCAAATCCACCCCCATTAGCACTCCCGTTGATCTTGTTGACAACCCAGATGTTTATATAATCGGTATTAGGCCATCGGCTAAGCGCTTTAACAGCCACTTCATCAGCGCTGCCGCCATACGTTCCAACGGCAATCCCTCCGCTTGTGTAGTTTGTAACACCACTGCCATTCACCCGATTGATTCCCGAAGTACTCCCACATTGAGGTGATCGAATCGCCAATTGAAACTGAATCCCAATATCGACCCCACCCGATTGCGAGAACGTCTTTCGAAAACCAGCGTTCAAGGCACTGATCATAGCCTGGATAGATGCATCAGATGGATTGTTAGCTGTACCCACCGCTTCGCCATTATGGATGACGTGAACAACTACGGGTAATGTATAAATAGTTTCTGCAGCTACACGCGCGCCTTGTTGTTTGGCGAGTTGTTGTTGAAAAATGGCTTCAGATTGATTGAGTCGTTGGACAAAAAGTGGGTCCTGGACGCGTCGTTGCTGCCACAGTAAACCAAAGCCACAGACAGCCGTTTTCGAACTATCGATTTGCCCAAAAGCAATCCTAAAAATTGCGAGTAAAGGGATCAGAATCAGTAAACTGTGTTTCATAGCCCAGGGGAAATTTATCGAAGAAAGCTACTAACAAAGCAGGCCAATTCCTATACACATTTTCTGAAACCTCTCCCCCACTTTCTTTTGTTCTATCTTTGTGATATCATTTGGCAGGCAGCGATTTTTATAATTTCTCTGCGTTGTCATTCATTTTTTAACAACACGACAAGTTCATGACAACTGACCAGTTGACCGACTTGAGAGCCAGAGTAGAGGCTCTAAGGAGGTATCTTTGACTACGATGCCAAGAAAGAACAATTAGCTGAACTCGAACAGCAGACCTTCCAGCCCGAGTTCTGGACCGATGCCGCCCGAGCCGAAGGTGTAATGAAGCAGGTTCGCGCGCTAAAAGGCTGGACCACCGGTTATGAAAAGCTCAATAGCCAGTTCGGTGATCTCGAAACGCTGTTCGAATTCTACGAAGCGGGCGATGTGAGCGAAGAAGAAGTAGACGAGGAAGGAAGCAAGCTTAAAGCCACGCTCGACGACCTCGAACTCAAGAAAATGCTGGGTAATGAGGAAGATCAACTCAGTGCTGTCCTCGAAATAAATGCCGGAGCTGGTGGTACCGAAAGCCAGGACTGGGCCGAGATGCTCTATCGCATGTACATGCGTTGGGCCGAAAAACATGGGTATGGTTTGAAACAGGTCGATTATCAGGATGGCGATACGGCCGGTATCAAATCGGCTACTATCGAAGTAGATGGCCCATTAGCTTACGGTTTTCTGAAGTCCGAAAATGGCGTTCACCGGTTAGTACGCATTTCTCCCTTCGATTCCAACGCTCGTCGGCATACATCGTTTGCTTCAGTATATGCCTATCCTCTGGTTGACGATACGATTGAGATTGAGGTAAATCCGGCCGATATTGACTGGGATACATTCCGGTCGGGTGGTGCTGGAGGACAGAACGTGAACAAGGTTGAAACGGCTGTCCGGCTACGGCACAAACCATCAGGGTTAATTATTGAATGTCAGCAGGAACGGAGTCAATTACAAAATAAGGAAGTAGCGATTCGCTTACTAAAATCAAAACTCTACGAAATTGAGGTGCAGAAGCGTAACGCAGCCCGCGCCGAGGTAGAAGCGAGTAAGCAGAAAATTGAGTGGGGTTCGCAGATTCGCTCGTATGTACTAGACGACCGTCGGGTGAAAGACCACCGCACAGGTTATCAAACATCGAACACCGAAGCCGTTTTAGATGGCGACCTCGATCCGTTTATTAAGGCGTATTTGCTGGAGCAGGATGTCTGAACCAGGATTTTCTTGATTTAAATGATTTTCTTGATTTTGTAACTAGAATCAGATTCCTAGGAATCTGATTCTAGTTACTTCTCGTTTATTATAGATAGCTAATCAACGTTTTAGAGAAATCATGGTAATCAATAAAATCACACAAATCCTGATTCTGGTTTCTTTCCTAGCTTCTACTCATTACGACATGCCTGAAGATACAACTCCTAAGACATCGAAATACAGCTTTCTGTCGCTAGGCGATTCATATACTATTGGCGAAAGTGTCTCTGAAAGTGATCGTTGGAGCGTTCAGTTGGCAGGGCTTCTGCGAAAAGATGGGTTAGATGTTGGCAACCCGGATATAATCGCCAAAACAGGCTGGACAACAGCTGAATTACAGGCCGCTATTAAAGCCAGCGGGAACCAGAAAACCTATAATCTGGTCTCATTGCTCATTGGCGTCAACAACCAGTACAGAGGTCAGAGTCAGGATACGTACCGAACTGAGTTTCGGGAGTTGCTACAAACGGCAACCAAATTTGCTGGCGGGAAGGCTGCTCACGTTTTCGTGCTTTCGATTCCTGACTGGGGCTATTCACCCTATGCAGTTGGCCAGAGTAAAGCCAGAATAGCGCAGGAAATTGACCAATTTAACGCCATTGCTAAGGATGAATGTGCAAAGGTATCCATTGCTTTCGTTGACATTACACCGCTTACCCGTGCGGCTTCAACTGACGACAAACAATTTGCCTCCGATGGGCTGCATTATTCAGGCAAACAAATGAAACTGTGGGCCGAGAAAGCGCTGGCAACGGCCAAAGAGTTGCTGCAAA
Source organism: Spirosoma litoris (assembly GCF_054776755.1). Lineage (NCBI taxonomy): Bacteria > Pseudomonadati > Bacteroidota > Cytophagia > Cytophagales > Cytophagaceae > Spirosoma > Spirosoma litoris. The sequence goes on from NZ_BAAHBI010000014.1 coordinate 148,193, forward strand.
AATGATTTAGGCAACCGCCACGGGATTCTTCGTAGCACTAAATTTCTTTTTGTAATACGCTACGGTCCGACCAATAAGCATGCCGCCAATAATACTTGGCGCAATCCAGCTAAGTGTAGCAATCCACTCAGGCGCATTAGCAGGTAATATACGAGCCAAATTTGTAACTAAAGCGGCTGTAAAGGTGGCAATATAGGAGCCACCCATCCGGGTAAAATGCTGGAAAAACCAATGCATCTTTTCGGTAGGCTGCGTCATTTGTTTAACGTCACGTCCGGCGAATGTTAAGGTGAGTGCGCCGAAAAACGAGAATAAAATCGGAAAGAACGATGCGCCATATAACGCCATCAAATACAGGCCAAAACCAATCATTCCCAGGCTTACCACAAGCGTTACGAACGTAAGCCCTTTATCGAATGACGTTGGGCCTGTTTTTTTCTGTTTCGTGGCGCGCCAGCCCGTCATGCTTAAGTAGAAACTAAAGATTGCAATGCCGGTCAGGAATAACCGCATCATTTTGAAGGGTTGCAAGCCGCATAGAAGTATGGCCGTAATGGCAACCGTAATCATGCAGTAGACATAAATTAGCCCAGCCCGATTATGCAGTTTATCGCCTTTTTTAGAAAACATCGGAATTAGGCCAACTAGCAAAGCTGTGAAGCCAGTAGCGATATGAAGAATCAGTAGAGAAATAATCAGCGTTTTCATGACCGTTTATGTGCTTGTCGTTCGTTGAGACAAACTTACACCGGCCTGTTGGCTCGCTACAACTAAAAGGGGTGAACAGCAATTTTAGGGATGTTCGGCACAGAAAAACGTCATTTGGGACGAATGGTGGGCTATTTTACAACGCTTTCAACTCGGCAACCAGCGTTTCGTTATACTGGCGTGCTACTGGAATTTGAAACAGTCCGCCCAGTAAGTGAAGTTTATAACCCTGTGCATTCCCCGTCACTCGCTCAACTCGATTCAGATTAACGACATACGAACGATGGCACCGAACAATGTGTGGTTGATCGACCTGCTTTTCTAATCGGCTTAGGCTACTGCGCAAAAGTGGTTTGGCTGGCTGACCATTTTTAAGGTAAACAACCGTGCAGTAGTTATCGCTGGATTCGATAAAAATTAGTGATTCGATAGGCAAAACCAGTTTGTCTTTCTCGTTATCGGCCAAAAGTGTCACCGTCGAATCGGTTAATTCAGGCGAATGAACTCTTACTTCTCCAGCTTCCGGTAATCCATCAGAAACAGGAAGATGAACTGGTAGATCGGCTGCAGAACGGCTATATTTTTTGAGTTGCCGAATGTAATTGAGCAGTACCAAAGCCGTCACAGGAAATATCCCGATCAGGAAAGTTACCAAAATCATGTTCAGCCAACTCAGTCCGCTCTTTTCGCCGGGTTCTAACAAGGCTGCCAGATACAATCGGTTGACTATGGCAATTAGTAAAACATTCGCCGTTACAAACAGAATCTCCCTGCTAACGGTCCAGGTATTCTCGGCAAACACCCTGGGAAATATTAGCGGCCAAACGATAAAGTTGATGACCGTTATACCAAATGCGACAACTCCGAAACCTATTATTTTGAGGGATTTATACGGAGTCTCCCATAAGTTGATGCCAAAGGGTTGAAAGATTAGCAAAAACAAACCAACAAATACCCCAATTAACGCAGCCTTACGCAGTTCCTGCAATGGTGGGTTGGTTGATGGGTACGGTTGATTAAATAGGCTAAACATGGTAAGACTACAACGAAATTGTATCCACTAAAACAGGCGCCAGCCAGCAATTTGCTCCAAAAAGTCGGGAAGTACCTGCGGATAGACGATAATCATGAACAAGACACCAAACAGTGCGCCATAGAAGTGAGCATCGTGATTGATATTTCCCATGCCACGGCGAGATTCGTAGTAGGAATAAGCCAGATATAGCGGGCCAAAAATAAAGCCAGGAATACCGATCGGAATAAAGAACAGATAAATGGGGGTTAAGGGACGGAACAGAATCGTTGCGAAAATAATGGCTGCTACTCCACCAGATGCCCCTAGTGAATTATAACCAGGATCGTTTCTATGCTTTAGAAAGGTTGGAATGTCGGATACGACAATAGCCGCTATATAGAAACCGATTAGATAAATAGCGCCATTTCCACCAAACAAATAGTAAAATAGTTGCTCAATGAATCCAGCAAAAAAGTAAAAGCTGATCATGTTGAAGAGCAAATGCCCCCAATCGGCATGCAGAAAACCCGACGTGATGAGTCGATAATATTCCCCCTTGTGCGTCACTCGATAAGGGTTCATAATAAACCGCTCCATCAGGCTGTAATCTCTCCAGGCCAACACACTGACAATGACCGTGATGATTATGATAATTATGGTTATGCTCATGATTTTATGTATGATATAGGATGTATGATATAGGGTGTATAAAGACAAAACATCATACACCCTATATCATACATCCTACATAAGCTCAGCTTTCGCGTTCGACTAGTTGGCGAGTAAATTGAATCAATAAATTTTTCCGATCAGGGTCAGCATTGATTTGATCGAAATTGGCAAATCCACGGGCAAAATACTCGTTAATTCGAGCCTCTGTCTGTTGACGAATACCTAACTGATCATAAATAGCGGTGACCGCCTGTACTTTTTCGGCTTTATCAAACGTCGTTAGTGTTAACCAGTTGGTCAACTCATCCCGAACTCCTCCTTTGGCTTGCTGAAGGGCTTCGATCAGCAGAAAGGTTTTTTTATTCGCAATAATGTCGCCACCAACCTGCTTCCCGAACTTAATAGGGTCGCCGTATACATCCAGCAAATCATCTTTTAACTGGAAACCAACGCCAATGTTCATCCCACCTTCATACAGGTGTCGAGTTGTTTCGGCATCGGCACCGGCAATTAAACCACCGAGTTCAAGCGCATATCCGAGCAACACCGACGTTTTCAGGCGAATCATGTCGACATATTCGGCCTCGGTAACATCCCAGCGAGTCTCGAAATTCATATCCATCTGCTGGCCTTCACACACCTCGGCGGCCGTTCGGCTAAAGCGTTCTAAAGCGGGCTTTAATTTATCCGCTTCTATCGACAATAATAACTGATACGCATTGACCAGCATGACATCTCCCGACAAAATAGCCGTGTTTCCGTCCCACTTTTCGTGCACAGTCGGATGGCCACGACGTAAAGGAGCCTGGTCCATGATATCGTCGTGCATGAGTGTGAAATTGTGAAAAACCTCAACGCCTAAGGCAGGGCGAACCGCTTTCTGCCAGTCGTCGGTAAAGAGGTAAGTCGACATGAGGGTTAGTAACGGCCGCATGCGCTTACCTCCAAGATTCATGATATACCGAATGGGATCGTAGAGTTCGGGAGGATCTTGCCCATACTGAATAGATTGGAGTTCTTGCTGAAGGGCATCGACAAAAATTGCTGGATTCATTCGGTTGAGAAAGGCATCACTGCCGGGTTTAGCCCCAAAAATACAGTAAAAGCCCCCAAAAGCCTAACGACCAATTTGCCGACGATAACTCCGCTGACCGGGCGTAATGATAACGAAGATCAAACGACCTGATACGACGAAATACCCATCATTTTTACCCGTATTTCCCCGCTGTTCACCCGGTTGGTTGAGCGTTGTTCCTAATTCGGCCCGCCTATCCGATAAGGCCGCAGCTAAGGGTGGCATACCACTACGATCTGGATAAACCGAACTAACATCGTCCAGATAGTCGCTTAAAACATGTGTATAAGTACCCTCCAGATTAAATCTAAAGCGCTCATTGGCCAACAAAGGCACGCCAAATCCATACCGAATAATACCCGCTAACTGGTTATAGTTAACTCCTTCCGTTTGGAGTACGGATAAACCGTAGGATTTCCCCAAATAAACCGCTTTAGGGCGCATATACGTCATACCAACACCCGCTATAGCGTAAGGAATGGTGGCGCGGTAAGGATCATTGATCGGCCAGAAATCTACTTGCACGCCCGCCCAAACGTCGGGATTTAGACTTCTGAACGACAGATTGTTATAATAATTTCGGGTATATTTTTGATCGGCGTAGATGTAGTAAAATTGGGCCTCAGCTCGATATGACAGCTGTTGTGAAACCCGATAGGTTGCAGCCAGATTAAAAGCAACTCCTAGCTGCAAATGGCTTATGTTCCCAATCTCACTCAAATCACCTGTGTAACGTGTAGTGCCTAAACCACTATTGAGCAACCAGGTTCCGGGCTTTTCACGCCAGATTTCTGATCGTTGAGCTTGTACGTCAAAAGCAAGAGAATAGCTTATTGCAAGCGCAATAAAAAGCACAGAAAATCGCACAAGTTCAGTAAGTTACGGTGATGCCTTATGTGACGTATCAAGCCTGCATAGGTAACATAAGGCATCCACTTATAACTCGCCGATATCTTCGTTCCAGAGCGTTGGTTTTTCGGCAATGAACTGATTCATCATGTCGACGCATTCGGGCAAATCGAGGTCAATCACTTCTACCCCATGCTGCTCCATGAATTCCCGTGCTCCTGGAAACGTCCGCGATTCTCCGACAATTACTTTCGGAATTTTGAACTGAACAATAGTTCCTGCGCACATATAGCATGGCATCAGGGTGGAGTAAATAACGGTGTCCCGAAACGAACCAACCCGACCAGCGTTGTTCAGACAGTCCATTTCGCCATGCAAAATTGGGTTATCCTCCTGTACGCGCTTGTTGTGGCCAGACGCTACTAGCTTGCCATTTTTAATGAGTGTCGATCCAATAGGAATACCGCCTTCACTCAAGCTTTTTCGGGCCTGGTTAATGGCCTCCTGCATAAATTCGTCCATGTTATTTTTGGTTTAAAGATTTTGGTTTACGGTATTCAGTTTACGGCGGCTGACGTGTCAACTCTTCTTGCGCCAGCCACCGTAAACCGAATACCGTAAACCAAATATCTAGTTATAGCAATTTCATCGTCTCATAGTCCTTAACATGTTGCAAATACAGGAAGTTAAGCAACAATCCATTCACGTTGGTAATGAGCTTATGCGATTCAGGGATGGTGGCCACTACACTTGTAATACGCTCATGCTCATCTTCGCTACCCATGTTTTTTAGGTGGAAAGCCATGATCTCGTCGCGGCTCATTTCTTTCTCGATATAGAAAAAATGCATGCCTTCATCGCTGGTGCCGGTACTAGGATACCAAACACGGGGGTTGAGTTTCGTCAATTCATCCGCCGTAACGGTCAGCCCAATTTCCTCGCCGATCTCGCGGGCCGCTACATCGCCCGGATCATCGCTGGCATCGACCATACCCGCAGGGTGCTCATAAATCTGCGAACCATCGGCAATGCGTCGTTGCTTCACCAATACCACAAATTTCTCGCGCGTATCTTTATCAATCAGGCAGACCAACATAGAGGCTGCGTGGCCTTTCAGAAATAACGCGGGCGGAATTTTATCCCCTTCGGGTGTATCGGCATCCACTTCGAGCATGGCAAATAGCACTTCGCCATTATGCCTGCGCCGAATATAGGCGTCTTTGATAGCATTAATTTTCATACCGTTCGCTTCCATCTGGCTTTTCCAGTAGCGAAACTTATGGGCTTCTTCAAGCGGTTCCAGTTGCTTACTCATGTTTGCAAATCACGTAAAAAAAAGTCTTCATATCGGCTTAAAAACCCATATGAAGACAAAATGATCGAATTAGCGATGGAATGTATGTTCTGGTTGCCTGTCTGAGGCAAATCAGGTTTAGTTTAATTTCAGTCTGAATGTGCCGTTCGTAATAACGATCTGGTCAACTTTCTCCTGCTTTTTGTAGCCGTTTCCTTCAGGATCAATATCCGAATCGTAACCCGACGCTTTGGTAATAGCTTTATCCTGCACTTTATTCATTAAGCGTCCCATGCCCCCAAAAACGGTGGCAGACGCTTTTTCTTTCCAGTAGCTACCTTCTAAGGTACTCGCAAAGGTGGCCTCCAGAAAACCATCGGAACCCATTTTAACCTGTATGGTCTCGTCGGCATTCTTTGATTTCCCAACGTGGTACTCCATGCGGGGCTCTCTGGTTTCCTCTACATACTTAATGACGGCAATACCTTTGTATTTGCCCATGTCTTCGTATTTCTTCTTATTCTCTTTGGTATCCGGTTTATCAGCATCGACAATCAGATAAGTACCTGGCTCAAGCACATCATTTTTATCAAAGCGACCTAACCAGATCCGAAGCGATTTGTCGGGCTTTACGGTATTGGCAGTTACCCACCAGAAAGTACCAATCTTAATCCGACGCGGCTGCGTTGTAAACTCTTTTCCGTCGATTTGCGCTTTCAGCGTATTATCATTTGCGATTTGCGCGAAGCTGGCGGTTGTCCAAAAAAACAAGCAAAAAAACAGGTAGCGACTAGTCATGGTTTGAGCAGGTTAATGATCGCCATAAACTTATAGAAATTAAGAATTGACGCTTATTCTCGTTTAGTTTACGGTTAAAAAGTAACGCGGGTGGAAACCCGCGCCTGGAGTTCTAATGTGAGACTCATCAGGCGCGGGTTTCCACCCGCGTTACTTTTTACTACTTTACCACTTGCGAATCGGGGCCGATATATCGTTCGAAAAACTCGTAGATCCGGAGTATCCGATCAATTCGCTGGCGAACATTACCTGTCCGGCTCAATTCGTGCGTAGCACCCGGCATCCGAACATATTCGACCGGGCGACCTAATATTTTCAAGCTCTTATACATCATTTCGCTCTGAATAGGCCCCGTCCGAAGGTCGTTTTCGCCATGCTTGATCAACAGAGGAGTCTTGATATTCTGAACAAAGGTGTAGGGCGAGTTCGCGTCCAATACTTTGGCATCCGCTGTCCAGGGGTAAGCGAAGTAATTCGGAATCAAGCGCCAGGCATTTCCTTCACCCAGGAACGTGGTAAGGTCATACACACCCCGTTGCGCAAACGCAGCCTTGAAGCGGTTATCATGGCTAACAATCCAGGCCGTCAGGTAGCCAGCATACGATCCCCCCGTAATCACCTGCCGACTGGTATCCACCCAGGCTTCCTTTGCGGCATCGCTCTCGGCGGCTAGTACATCCTCCGCTGGGCCAGTGCCCCAATCTTTAATATTGGCTCGCTGAAAATTGATGCCATAGCCTCCCGACCCACGCGGGTTTGCATAGACAATGCCATACCCCTGTGCACACATGTACTGAAACTCATGCCACATCGACTGCTCGCCAGGACCCCACATAGCCGTTGGGCCACCGTGCATATTGAGCAGTAGCGGATATTTCTTATTGGCCTCAAAAACGGTAGGTTTCATGATCCAGTAATCTACCGTTTGGCCAAGCGAGTTTTTGTACGTGCGCTTTTGTGGGAAGCTTAGCTGGCGTTGTGCCACCCAATCGTTATGATTACTTAGTTTGGTCTGAGCTTTAGCCGTTTCGTCCGTTACGTAAAGCTCCGATGGATTGGCGACTTCGGTCCTGGCCAGAACAACCCGATTACCTACGATATCAAATCCTGTAACACCCGTTTCGAAATCGGTAAGTTGGGTTACCTGACGAGTGGCCGGGTCAAGCCGGTATAGGGGAGCACCGCCATTAGAGGAAGCCGTAAAATAGATAACCTCGCTTGTCGTGGCTTTTTTGCCTTTTGCGGCCCCAGAAACTGTCGTCCAAACCAGATTTCCGGCGGCCCGATCGAAAGTGACGAGTTGAATACCTGACGCTGTTGATCCGTTGAGTGCGGCTAAACCGATCTGCGAAAAATTAACCCCTTCGGATGGGCTAACCAGAAATGCCAGTTGCTTACCATCGACTGAGATTTCTGGTGAGCCATAGCTCTTGCCTTCTTCGCCTAAAACCAGCGTCTTTTTTCCGGAACCATCTGCCGCGATAAAGAAGATGGCATTGTCCTGTTCTCGATCAGGATGCTTGAGCGAATCCCGATCCGAAACCGCTAGTAAGCCTTGTCCGTTAGGAAGCCAGTTGGCTGCGTTATAGGATGCGTATCCACGTGTCAGCGGTTTTGGGGTTGCCCCCTCAACTACATCGATCACGTATAAATGCGAGAAGGTCAAATCTGGCTCGGTCGTAGCTTCGCCCTGAAAATTGAGCCGGGTAATCACTTTCGCCTTTTTGTCTTCAACATCTTTGTTCAGGTAAGCGCGAATTTCAGCCAGTGAACCATCCGGATTAGCCTTTACTTTCTTATCGACCTTGATAAAGTTATTGTTAGTAAAACCCGGTTTTTCCAGCGACCAAGACGGACCGCCTTTTGTTGGATTTAGCAACGAATCGGTCAGCATCTGCGCCATAGTCACACCAGCCGTAAATGCAATTCGTTTCCCATCAGGCGACCAAATCGGGTTCGATGCGCCGTAGGTACTGTTCGTCAATTGCCAGGCTTCGCCCCCGTCCAGGGACATAATAAAGATCTGACTTTTGGCTTTTACCGTCCGGGCAAACGCGATCCATTTCCCATCGGGCGACCAGGTAGCCTGCCGTGCCGATTCGGGGCCGCGCGTCAATGCTTTGGTATCACCAGGTTTCAGGCCTGTTAGGTAAATGTGCGTTTTGTAGTCGTATTCTTCTTTCTGATCCGGGTTAGGCTCAATGGTTGTCAGCGTGTAAACGGCCCGTTGCCCATCGGGAGCCAACTCAATACCGCCAACCAGTTTAATGCGTGTTAGGTCGGTAGCTGTTATTTTTGATTTTGTCTGGGCGCAAACAACCTGCGCCGTCATGGCGATAAAGAGGAAAGTTTGTTTAATCATAGTTTGTTTAGAAGTGGTAAATAGCGTTCGCGGATGATATTGGCATGATGGCGGGCATGACCCACGATCACAAAGCCAAGCGCCAGTACAGAAATGGTCTGGTGGAAACAGATGCCGCTGCGAAGCAGCATTTCGTTGTCAAAACTTTTGTAGAGTGCAATTGTCGACTGCCTAACGTCGGCATATTCGGCGTATAAATCGGGAATAGTTCGGCGCGTAGCGTAGGCATTTTGGGCAAACAGCTCTTCATCATAACCCGGCAAACTAGTCTGATCGTTTCGCGCAAAACGCAAAGCCCGGTACGACATAATCCGCTCGTTATCAATCACGTGCTGCAAAATATCTTTCACCATCCATTTTTCGGGCGCATAGCGTAGATCACCAAGCGCTTCGAGTTTGTAAGCTGGCATCAATGTTTCAAATGATGCATATTGAGTGAGGGCATCCATGATGAATACGTTATCGGCGATATTGATATACCGGTCGAAAAATTGAGGCATCACTGGAATTTCAGATTTAGTCATTGCCTTGGGTGGGTGTATTGGTTGGTAATTAATTGGTTTATAGTATTCGGTTTATGGTGGCTGACGCGTCAGCTAGCTATACATGCATCAGCCACCATAAACCGAATACTATAAACTGAAAACCTTTATTTCTTCACCGAAACGGGCTTAGCGGGTGGCCCAACCAGTTCGTTTATCAGGCGATCAGCTTTGTAAATATATCGCATAGCAGCAATGATGCCACCTGTATGGACCGAAATCGTTCGGTTTAAATCGGGTACGAAGATAAACTCCCCAGGCAGGCTTTCCATATTACCGTCGAAGGCTAGCCCTACAGCCTCTCTATTCTTGTTGATCATTGGACTGCCGGAGTTACCACCAATAATGTCGTTTGTGGAAATAAAGCACATGGGCTGTTTCAGTAATTCCATCGGTGGATTTTTCCAGCGAGCCGGTAAATCCCAGGGGGCTTTATTGGCAAACGAATAGTTACGATCATACAACCCGGCGAACGTGGTCAGGATAGGCGCTTTTGTTCCGTTATAGTTATACGATTGCACAACACCATCATTAATTCGAAGCGAGAAGGTCGCATCAGGCGGCACAGCGGTACCATATACATCGTAAAGCATACGCCCTAGCTGTCCCCGTAAAACCTCCTGTCGCTGCGTAAGCTGTCGGGCTTGTCGGGCCGCAGTCAGGTAACGTGGAAAACCTATTTGAGCCAACTTCAGCATGGGATCATTCGATGAACTGGCCGCATTAGGTCGGGTCGATAATTCTTTCAGGAAAGCCGGATCGGTTAGCTTGGTATTTTTGATTAAATAAGCGGCCGCTTCTTTCGGGCTTCGTCTTTTGCTGTCAGGTCCGGTTAAGGCTGCTTTTACATACGGGTCGTCGTTACCGAGAGCGGCTTGTGCTTCCGCAAGGTGCGCAGCCAGATACGCTTCCTCCAATCCCATATCGGTTATCTCCGGCGAAACCATCAGCGACCGGGCCCGCTCGGCATCCTGCGGCCGAGAAGCCAATAATTCGCTAAACTGGGTAGCTACGTTGGCAAACGTCATCAATTCACCCATTGTCCGCTCGCTGGGGGCGAGGTAATTTGCATCTTTAAAAATAGACCGTAGCTGGGCGGTGCTGGTAGCAATTTCGTCCCAGGTATTGAATTGGCTGGCAGGAAGATTCTTGGCTTTGGCTGCTGCCTTAAACTGATTTTCAAAAACAGCTTTACGCGCCATCAAATTCGCATCCCGCAATCCTTCTAGTTGTCCACCATAAGCTTTCAAGCTATTCTCGTAGCTAAAGATTTCGTTCAGGATGCTATCGTTTTTAGCGGTTGCATTATAGGCTTGCAACGCAGCAGATCGATTTTTGAGCAACTGAATTGTCGCAGGAGTCTGTAAATCGCGGTCAAATTCAAGTTCTGCTACTGTCTTGAGTCGCTCCGTATGACCAGGATTACCAATCACGAAGATGGGCTCGCCATCCCGAACCCCATTCGGATTAAACTTAAAAAAATGGGTCGTTTGCAGAGGTTTTCCGTTATCATATACGCGGAAGAACGAGCAATCAAGCGCATAGCGAGGGTAGGTGAAATTATCATAATCTCCACCGAAAAAGCCAAGCTGCAACTCAGGCATAAACACCAGCCGCACATCGGTATATCGTTTGAAGCCATAAATGGAATAGCGCCCGCCGTTGTAAAACGTAATGGTTTGTAATTCCAGCCCTTTCCAGCCGTCCTTCTGCCCATACTCCTGTTTCACGGCGGTAAACGCTTCTTCACGTGCCTGTAGCTGCGCCTGCTCTGATTGCGAGGCTGCACCAGCCATAGCATCCTGAATACGCTTCGTGATGTCTTCGATCTTAACCAATTGATCTACGAACAAGCCGCTTACTTTTCGCTCTTCTGCCGCTGTTTTGGCAAAAAAGCCAGTTGCGTTCAAGTCTTCACCTTTACGGGTCACGCCCGTTCCCGATTCACGAGCACAGTGATGATTAGTCATTACCAAACCATTCGCCGACACAAACGAAGCGGAACAGTAATCGGCAAACCGGAGCGAAGCCAGACGGGTTTCGTCAAACCATTTTTCGTCGGCAGTGAAGTTGTACGTTTTCTGAAAATAGGCCGACGGTGGGTTATCGAACGTCCACATCTTGCCCAAATCGAGTGGGCCGCCTTTCGTGGTATCGGATGTGATTTGGGCTGGCGATGAACCAGCCAGAAATGTCAGACAAGCACTCGCCAGCAGGGCAGTGCGAAGGTTAATACAGCGCATGGTGTAATCAGGAAAGTGATACTAATGGAACGCGAATTTGAGCCAAACGTTTCAGACCGATACATGATCTAAAATTTTAACCGAAGCTTAATTACCCTGGCTAATCCTTTTAGTGTTCCGTTTATCTAACCTATGAATTCCATAAAAACAGGTTAATAGTTATGAAAACGTCAAGATTGCTCGGATTCTTAATCGCAGTAATGATGATCACATCTGTTTCAAGCTGCACCTCAACTTACTATAGCAGACCCAATTACGGCCGTCATTATGGATACCGTCGTCCTGCTGGCCCACCACCCCGCCCCCCACGTCCTTACTATGGTAACTATGGGTACGGCCGGCCAGGCTGGTAATCGATAAATTTATCCCCCAATGATATGCCACTTAGGTTATCCATTGGGGGATATCTGTATACAGTTGGTACGGAACTCAAATAGGCGAAATACGCTTTATGTATCATTTATTGCCTATTTGCCATTTCACCACCGTCACTTGCTGTGTACTGTATGAACTGTAAATCTTTACTATTCACTGCTTTATTATATTATTTTCTACAACCTGCATTAGCTCAGCAGTCCTTCCCCGAGAATTCAATCAAGCTGGGTAAACAGCGCGGTAGTTTGTATTTCACCTGGGGCTATAATCGTGACTGGTACACGAAAAGCACGATCCACTTTCGCAATACTACCACGGATAACTACGATTTCACGTTCATCGATGCCAAAGCCCACGATCGGCCTGATATGGAGAGTTTTTATAAACTCAACGCGCTGACGATCCCACAATATGACATGAATCTGGGTTATTTTTTCAACGATAAGCGAGATTTAGGCATCGAGATCAGTTGGGACCACCTGAAGTACATCGTTACCGACAACCAAGTCATTCACGTAAAGGGGCAGATTAGAGGCCATCAGATTGATAAAGACACCCTCGTAACACCCGATTTCGTGCATTTGCAACACACCAATGGCAATAATTACCTGATGCTCAATCTGGTGAAGCGGCAAAAACTCTGGCATTCTAAAGCCTTCCAACTGAGTGCTATTGGCAAAGTGGGTATCGGCCCGCTGATTTCCTACACGATTTCCAGTGTGTTAGGCAACAATGACGACGGTTACTTCCACTATCATGGCATGGTAGCCGCATTGAGCGGAGGTTTTAAACTCGATATATTCAAATACTTTTTCATCCAAACCGACCTACAGGGCGCCTGGGTAGATTATACGAATACCAAGCTTGGAGCCGACCACCAGGGGCTGGCCACCCACCACTTCTATTCGTTACAGTACAAATATCTGTTCGGCTTTAATTATCCGCTGAGTAAGCTATAGATAGTTAGGCCTGCTGGTTCTGTTCTACCATTTCCTGCCCTACTTTATCATCTTTCCGCACGAACGGGCGGATGATAATGCGTGTGCCACGCTCGTAAGTAAACAGTCGGTATACCCAGTTACTAAACACGATTAGCTTACTCCGGAAACCGACCAGGTACCAGATGTGCACAAACAACCAGGCCATCCAGGCAATAAAACCACCCAAATGAATCTTACCAGGCAAATCCGCTACGGCTCGGCTTCGTCCAACAATCGCCAATGATCCTTTATCGAAATATTCGAAAGGAGTCGTAGGTTCATTTTTGAGGATTTTCTGTAGATTTTTGGCTAAGTGTTTGCCTTGCTGAATGGCCGGTTGAGCCACGCCGGGATGCCCTTTGGGGTAATCTGGTAGTTTCATAAAGGCGATGTCGCCAATGGCAAATACGTCGGTCAGGCCCTGTACCCGGTTAATTGGGTCAACCAGGATGCGTCCTTTCTCCGTCGATTCAGCTGGGATGCCATCGATGAGTGCCCCCGTTACACCAGCCCCCCAAACCAACGTTTGCGTTCGAATTTGTTCGCCCCCTTTGAAGGTCACCGTTTCCCCATCATACGACTCGACCATGGTATTGAGCTTAACAATAACCCCAAGGTCTTCGAGGTATTGCTGCGCTTTTTTTCCGGCTTCATCCGACATGGGCGGTAATACTTTGCCCAAGCCTTCGACCACATAAATACTCATCTGGCTGAAATCCAGACCCGGATAATCGCTGGGTAAAACGTGCTTTCGCATCTCAGCCAGGGAACCAGCCATTTCGACACCCGTAGGACCAGCTCCGGCAATCACGAAGGTGAGTAAACTCTCACGTTCGGCGAAATCAGTAGTAACGCTGGCCTGTTCGAAGCATTGTAAAAACTGGCTTCGCACATTGAGCGCTTCGGGAATCGTTTTCAGCGGGAAAGCGTATTTCTTTATCTGTTCATTACCAAAGTAGTTCGATTTCGAACCACTAGCAATAACCAAAAAATCGTAATGAAGATCACCAATCAGCGTGGTGACGGTTTTTGTGACAGGGTCAATTTTATTGACGCGAACCATCCGATAATGAAAATCGTCGAAACCGTCGAACATTTTACGAAACGGCTCGGCAATGGCATCTGGCTCCAGACCAGCCGTAGCGACCTGATATAATAATGGCCAGAAACCGTTGTAGTTTTGTTTATCGAACAATACAACCTGCACATCCGCCTTGCGCAGCGCTTTAGCCAGGTTCATTCCCCCGAAACCACCCCCGATAATAACCACACGAGGTTTTTGGGTATCCGGTATATTGAGCGAAAGTTTATCGAATTGAAGCATATCTATTCAGGCCTTAAGCATAATGCACACACTGGGTATAGTACCTTATAATCAGCTGTTTTGTTTAGATATAGCACAGAAACTGAGCAATGAATACGCAGCTTACTCGTTTCCTGATATAATTCTTTTCGTATAAACTATTGACTTAAAAAGATGACCGTTTATCAGGGTGGCGTCTTTATATATATTCCCAATTCAGACTAGTACCACCATCCCCCCTTTATGCAGAAATATGTTTACTGGAGTGCTCTATTTTGCGTCTTGTTAATCAGGCCATTAATCGCCCAAACGATATCAGGAAAATTTACTGTAAGTGGTTATGTACGCGAAACGAGAAGCCAGGAAGCGCTGATTGGCGTGAATGTTTATTTACCCGGCACTACCATCGGGACAACCACCAACACATACGGTTTTTACTCGTTAACCCTACCCGCTCAGGATAGTGTTCGGCTTGCCTACTCCTTTGTTGGCTACGAAACAGTAGGGTACTCGCTCAGTCTGCGTGCTAATCAGACACAGAATGTCTCACTAACACCCGGTCAGGCCTTGTCGGAAGTGGAAGTAAAAGCCGAGACATCGGGCGAGAAAGTAAGCGAAAGCGCCCGGATGAGTACTATTGATATTCCCGTAGCGCAGATCAAAAAAATACCTGCTTTTCTGGGCGAGAAAGATGTATTGAAGGTTTTGCAGCTAATGCCTGGAGTTCAAAAAGGTTCGGAAGGCCAAACGGGCATTTATGTACGAGGGGGCGGACCCGATCAGAATCTTATTATTCTGGACGACGCTGTCGTTTATAACGCCAGCCACTTATTTGGCTTCTTTTCGGTCTTCAATGGCGACGCCATTAAAAGTGTAGAGTTAATAAAAGGAGGGTTTCCGGCACGCTACGGTGGTCGGCTCTCGTCGGTTATTGACATGAATATGAAAGATGGGAACCGAGAGAAACTTCACGGCGAAGGAGGCATTGGGCTGATTTCCTCCCGGCTCACTCTTGAAGGCCCACTTACCAAGAATAAAAAAACGGGCCCACGTTTGGGCTCTTTCTTGGTATCCGGTCGCCGGACGTACCTCGATATTGTTGCTGCACCCCTCATTAACGCCCAAACGAAGGGGCAAACCAAGGCTGGGTACTACTTCTACGACCTGAATGCCAAGGCCAACTATGATTTCAGCGCCACCAACAAGCTTTATCTAAGCGGCTACTTTGGGCGGGATAAATTCTACTCACACGACAATACGCAAAACAATGATACTGGGTTAGGCTGGGGCAATGCAACCGCCACCTTACGCTGGAACCACCTTTTCAACCAGAAACTATTCGCCAATCTGTCGTTAATTTTTAGCAACTATAAATTCCAGATTTCGGCGGTAGAGAAAAGCACGTTATCTACAGACACCTATTCGCTTCTGTATAATTCGGGCATTCGGGATGTTACTCTGAAATACGATGTCGATTACTACCCAACTCCACAGCACTCCGTAAAAGTTGGTTTGCAGAATACCTATCATCGGTTTACGCCAAGTGCCATCGTATTGCAAAATGCAGGCATAAGCCAGGCGGTTGACAATGTCAATAAAATTGACGTCCTCGAATCAGGGATTTACGCCGAAGATACCTGGCGCCCCTCCAATCGCCTACGACTGAACGCTGGTCTGCGCCTGAGCTACTTTCATCAGGCTGACGTAAACTATTTTAAACCTGAACCCCGACTCTCAGCAGCCTATACGCTCAAGCCCGACCTATCCCTTAAGGCATCTTATGCCATAATGAACCAATATGTTCATCTGCTATCTAATACAGGCATCGGCCTTCCTACCGATCTGTGGGTTCCAAGTACCGACCGGGTTAAGTCACAACAATCGCAGCAGGTTGCTATTGGACTGGCCAAAGACTTTACGACCGGGGGCGCGTTCGCCAAAGGGCTGGCTCTAACTGTTGAAGGCTATTACAAATCGATGAATAACATCATCAATTATAAGGAGGGGGCTAGTTTTCTATTGTTAAACGACCCCTCTTCGGCCAATAACGTACGTTGGGAAGACAATGTAACCGCAGGCCGAGGCTGGTCGTACGGGGCTGAAGTACTGTTACAAAAGAAGTTAGGTCAGTTTTCGGGTTGGGCTGGTTATACACTCTCCTGGACCCAATGGCAATTTGCAGAACTCAATGGTGGGCAACCCTACTACCCTCGTTACGATCGGCGACACGACGTTTCGCTCGTGGGCGTTTACGAACTGAACAAGAAAATCACGCTGTCGGCGGTTTGGGTTTATGGCACAGGTAATGCGCTAACGGTTCCAGTTGGTCGTTTTGATACCTATCGGGCAGGGAATACCTTGGTGTATGGCGGCTCTCCCGGTATTGTACAAACGTACTTTAATAACCCGCGCACCGCCGATGATTATGGCACCCAGAAAAACAGCTTCCGGGCCGAACCCTATCATCGTTTTGATGTCGGGGTTCAGTTTCATAAGCCGAAGAAACACCATGAGCGAACCTGGGAAGTCAGCGTTTATAATCTCTACGATCGGCGAAATCCATTTTTCTATCGGCTCGAATCGGTAGAAGCAACGGCTACCCAGCCCGCCCGAACAGCTTTGTTCCGGTACTCTGTTTTTCCGATCGTGCCAGCTGTTAGCTATAACTTTAAGTTCTGATGCAACTTGTACGAAAAACTCATCTGCCCTTAGCCTCACTTATTTTTCTTGGTGGGCTTACGTTACTTACTGGCTGCACTGGTTTACGCAATGAAGTTGATCCAGGTCAGTTAGGGGCAGAATCAGCGAAGCTGGTAGTCAGTGGTTTTTTATGCCCACAAGATACGCTGCTGGCAATTAGAGTCAGCCGCTCGAATACCGTAGTGGGCGATAGTATCAGCTTGCTACAACCCGGTATTATTGTTCCGAATGCCACCGTTACGCTTTCCGAAGGTGACCGCTCGGTTGTATTACCTTATTATAAGGTCCGTCCCTCGGCCGATTCTGCTTATAGTATCAGTGCTAAGTTATTGCCCATTATAGTGGGAAGAACCTATAAACTGACGGTCGTAACGGCGAATGGTCAGAAAGCCACAAGTACCTGCACTATCCCGGAAGCTGTCGCTCCGTCGGTTGTTAAGTTTGATTCATTGATCGAGCAATCGCGTACACAGCCCAAGCGGTATTATATTCGTGTAGTCTGGAAAGATCCTGTTGGACAAACAAATGCGTATCAGGTTGCCGGTATTTTCCGATACACAACAGTGACCAACATTCGCGAGAGCAAATACACTAGTCTTTCGTTCGACGATGACAACCGGGGCTTATTTACGGATGTAGGAATAGACGGTGATACGATCTATTCTGGAAGAGCTTTCCTAACACCTAGCTCTTCTTCCATGGTTAATCAGCAGACAACCTTTTATAATCAATATAATACCGCTTCAGTCACGGTTAACCTCTTGAGTGTCGATCAGTCCTATTACCGTTACCAGGAGGCTGTGATTCGCCAGCGACGTGCGCGTGGTAATCCGTTTGCCGAGCCGGTGATCATTCCAAGCAACATCGAGGGTGGATTAGGTTGTTTTGCCGGTTATAACAATGCCACGTTCATACGTAGGTTCAAATGATTAACCACAGAAGCCCAGAGATTACCTGCCGTTCCTAGTATGTAAAAAGGGTAAAACTGGTACGACAAGTCTAACCCTGTCATATCAGTTTTACCCTTTTTATCTAGTAAACTAACCGAAACTAAGCGCTTTGTGCTGCGCTGTGAATAATTTCCGTTTGCTTCCGAATCGACTCCATGTGGATAATCTTGTATATTTCTTCCACTAGCTCAGGGTATAAACCCAGTTTCTGGCCTAGTTCAGTACGTGTTTTCAGAATTTCTTTCCAACGCTCAGGCTGGAACAAGGTTACGTTGTTATCACGCTTGTATTCGGCCAGACGCTCAACAAGGGCCATCCGGGCAGCCAGCATCTCAACAATCTGCCGATCTACGTTATCGATGCTACGACGCGATTGCTCCGTGAAGCTCTGGAATTCCAGATTTTGCGACTCCACCTGACGAATTTGCAGATGATCGAGCATTTCGCCAAAAGCCGTAGGGGTTAGCTGTTGTGCAGCATCACTCCATGCTTTATCAGGATCAATATGCGATTCAACAATCAGACCATCGTAGTTCAAATCCATAGCCATCTGAGCTAATTCGTTCAGATAAGCCCGTTTACCCGCCATGTGACTCGGATCACCGATGATTGGCAACTGAGGGAAGATTGACTTCAGCTCAATAGCCATTTGCCACATGGGTACGTTACGATATTTGCTCGCTTCGCCCGTTGCAAACCCACGGTGAATAGCGCCCAATTTCGAGATACCGGCTCCGGCAAGGCGCTCAAATGCACCTACCCAAAGAGCTAGATCTGGATTTACAGGGTTTTTCACCAATACAGGTACGTCAACGCCACGTAGCGCATCCGCAATTTCCTGTACGTTAAATGGGTTAACGGTGGTACGAGCACCTACCCATAGGATATCAACACCATATTTCAGAGCCAGTTCGATGTGCTCAGGAGTAGCAACCTCCACAGCAAATGGCAAACCAGTTTCAGCTTTAGCACGCTGAATCCAGGGAAGAGCAGCTTCGCCCATACCCTCAAAGCTGCCCGGACGAGTGCGGGGCTTCCACACACCCGCGCGAATAACGTGAACCGCGTCCAGTGCTTTCAGCTGGCGAGCAGTTTCCACTAACTGATCTTCGGTTTCGGCACTACATGGGCCAGCGATGATCAGAGGTTTGCCGTTGGTATCAATCCACGATCCCAGCGGCTCTACGGCTAATTCGACTTTCATACTTAACGCTTAATCTACGAGTAATATCGACTACTCTATGGGGAACTTTCAATTTAATTTTGTAGTATATTTGCCATGGAATTGGCTGTATTTCAAGCCGGTTCCTTATTTTGTCTAAAACCTTTTTTAGTTTGTCCTAATAAGCCGCGCCGGTGAGTTAACTGATTGACCGAAATTTCGTTATATATTTCGGTCGTGTTAGCCGACACGCATTTTAGTTATGCAAGTAGCACCGCTCAAACGGAGCACTGATATGTCGAACCGAAGTAATCTAATGCCGGAGACAGTCCAGGGCCTTACTGATGTAAAGCCGAACGCGGCCGGAAAGCCGTACCTCCGCCCCGTTTCATTTGAGGACACTTCGATTGCTTTTTCGTCCCAGTCGGACTTCAAACTCCGAAAGACCTACTGGTTATTTGCGTTGATGAATAAGGGATGGCTGGTAAATTTAGGTACTTTTTTTATAAAGATCGCCTTACGCCTTCATCTTCCGATCAAATTCCTCATTAAAAACACTATTTTCGAACAATTTTGTGGGGGTGAGAGTATCCGCGATTGCGAACCAACCATTCGGCATCTCCACGAGGTTCATGTTGGTACTATCCTCGATTATTCTGTTGAAGGAGAAGAAACTGAAAAAAGTTTCGATGAGACAACATTAGAAATTCTCCGCACGATCGAACGAGCCAGCGAATCCAAAGACATCCCTTTCTCAGTATTTAAAGTGACAGGCGTTGCCTCTACGGCACTGCTGGAAGCTGTACAGATTGGTGACTCGCTCAATAAATCGCAGAAGGCTGAATTTGAACGCGTTATGCAACGCGTGGATATGCTTTGCCGACGAGCCTACGAGCGGAATGTTCGCATTTTTATCGACGCCGAAGAAAGCTGGATTCAGGATACCATCGACACGTTGGCTTATGAAATGATGGATCGTTACAATCATGAGCGGCCTGTTGTTTATAACACCTATCAAATGTACCGCTGGGAGAGTTTTGACCACCTCCGGCGCGATACGGCCGAGGCTCAGGCTAAAGGCTACTATTTGGGTGTGAAGCTCGTTCGTGGCGCCTATCTTGAAAAAGAACGACTGCGGGCCCATGAGGAAGAATATCAGGACCCTATCCAGGCAACCAAAGAAGATACTGACCTTGCTTTCAACGGAGCTATCGACTTCTGCCTAGAACATCGGGATACCATCTCGGTTTGCCTTGGCACTCACAATGAAGACAGCTGCCAGTATTGTATACAGCAAATGAAGCAAATGGGAATCGAGCCTAACGACTCGCACATCTATTTTGCGCAGTTGCTGGGTATGAGCGATAACATCTCCTATAACCTGGCCAATGCAGGGTATAATGTAGCGAAATATGTCCCTTATGGGCCTGTTGATACGGTTATGCCTTATTTGTTCCGGCGAGCCGACGAGAACAAATCCATTGCTGGCCAGAGTAGTCGGGAGTTTAATTTGATTAGTGATGAATTGAAACGCCGGAAAAACTGCCGGTCGCTATAAATGGTCAAGTGTGGTCAGAAATAGTCAAGTATAGTCAGGATTTGTTCCTCAATTCCCCGACTGCCCTTAACCATCCCTGACAATCATTGACAAGTATTTTAATAACTGGCACAGCAAGCCGGGCAATCCGAGCCATGCTGTGCCACCTTTTTTTATTATGATCCGTAAAAGCCCTTTTAAATTCTTTCTATTGACGTTTATCCTGATTGCAATTGATCAGGCTGTAAAACTGGCAGTACACCACTACATGGCTCCTGGCTTTGCGGGTCAGATTAAACTCATTGGAGACTGGTTCAAACTCCATTATGTACTCAATCCGGGCATGGCGTTTGGTATGCAGTTAGGCCATGAGTACGGTAAATTACTCCTAAGTGTATTTCGGTTGTTTGCTATGGTTGGTATTGGCTATTACCTGGTCAATTTAGCCCAACGGGGGGCACCAAACGGCCTTTTATGGGCAATGGCGATGATTTTAGCTGGCGCCGTTGGGAATGTTATTGACAGCACATTTTATGGCGTTTTTCTGAATAATGCCCCTTATGGATCACCGACGCCCTGGTTCCATGGGCAAGTGATTGATATGATTTTTGTGGATGTTTGGGAAGGTTTTATTCCCGATTGGGTACCTGTTTGGGGTGGTCAATACTATTCGACACCTATTTTTAACATTGCCGATTCCTGTATTTTCGTTGGTGTCTGCCTGATTTTATTCTTTCAGCGCCGATTCTTCGGCGATCAACACGTAGAAGATCATATGCTTCCTGTTTCTGGACCCGATCCCGTTGAAGCATCGGTATTACCCGCTGAGGAGTTTGTTGACAATGATTCGCTTACGCAGGAGGAACCACAAACGACTGAAGAGGAAGGCGATAAAACACCTGCCGCTGAAGTTCAGCAAGACTCCACAGAGTCGGTTCTACCAGACGAAGAAAAACATCCAGAATAGCCTTTAGTACCGCATAAAAAATGCCCCGCTTGAACAAAGCGGGGCATTTTTTATGCAATGCAGGTGAGCTTATTTGCTACCACCAACTTGGCCACTCGACAGCAGATTGAAGAACTGATCAAGCTTTGGCGTAATGATGATTTCTGTCCGACGGTTTTGTTGACGACCCGCATCGGTTGTGTTGTCATCCTTCGGTGCGAATTCTGAACGACCACCAGCAGTCATGCGCTCAGGAGCCACAGCAAATTTCTTTTGAAGCGTCCGAACAACCGACGTAGCCCGCAGGGCGCTCAAATCCCAGTTGTCTTTGATAGCCGATGTCGAAATGGGGACAACATCCGTGTGGCCTTCAACCAGAATGTCAAGCTCTTTGTGATCGTTTACAACCTTAGCGACTTTACCTAATACGGTTTCAGCAGCTGGCAGAACTTCGTAGCTACCCGATTTGAACAGGAGCTTATCCGACAGAGAAACGTAAACGACACCTTTTTTCACTTCTACCTGTACGTCCTGGTCGTTGATATCATCCAGTGACCGTTTCAGGCTCATCACTAACGCCAGATTCATCGAATCTTTCCGTTGGATGGATGAGTTGAGGTTGTTGGTGTATTTCGTTTGCTCGTTCAGCGTTTCGAGCGATTTTTTGATACTCTCAGCACCAGCCTTACTTACAATCGACAGATCAGACATACGATCAAGCAGGTTCGTGTTTGTCTTTTTCAGATAATCGATTTGTGCTTGCAGATCGCCTACTTGTTTGTCTTTGCCTTGCAGGTCGGTGTCTTTGGCTGCTAATTGTGATTTCAGATCAGCCGTGCGTTGGTCACAATCGTTCAGCGAAGCAACAGCTTTATCGCGAGCGTCTTGTAGGGATTTAATTTCAGCTAGTCGCTTCTTACTATTACAAGAAGCTAACATAGTTACAGCGGCAACAATAATCAAAACTCGTTTCATACTGATAGAGAAGAATAGTAACGGGTAACGAAAAGTTAGGTTATGAACAATATATACTCAGAATGTACTGAATCGTTTTACAAAAGTACTAGTTTCTGCTTATTCGTTTCAACTACATTTTTTATGTAGAGCAATTATGACTGCATTATTTGCTTAGAATTCCATTAGAAATTGCTTAGATCTTAATAAAATCGCGGATTCTATCGAATGAACGAAATGATATCGGTAGTTTAAAGCGGCTTCTCACTTATTAATTTGACTCATCATTATTTTTATGAATAAACTATTAACCACTGTTTTACTTGGCACAAGTCTGGTCGCACAGGCTCAGTCAGGTAAAGAAATTATGTATGTCGGCACCTATTCTCTCCGAGGTAGCGAAGGCATCTATGTATTTGAGTTTGATCGCAAAACCGGTACGATGCAGCCACTACAATCGGTATCCAATGCAAAAAGCCCATCCTTTCTGGCTATTCATCCCTCGGGTAAGTATCTCTACTCAGTTAATGAAGGAGCGGCTAAAACTGAGGGAGGGGTAAGTTCTTATGCGGTTGATCGGGCAACGGGTAAATTAACCTATATGAATGGCCAATCTTCGCTTGGTTCCGGCCCTTGCCATGTTAGTGTTGACCAGACGGGTAAAACAGCCTTTGTTTCCAATTATGGCGGAGGCAGTTTAGCGGTATTGCCTATCAAAGCCGACGGTACATTAGGGGAAGCAACCGATAGCGTTCAGGATACAGGAACCGGCCCCAATACCCAGCGTCAGGACAAAGCCCACGTGCACTCGGCAACCCTGGCCCCCGATAACCGCTTTGTGTACGTAGCCGACCTTACCACCGACAAGCTTAATATCTTTGATGTTGACGTTAAAGCCAGCAAAGTAAAACCAGCATCTATGCCCTATGTAACCGTAAAACCGGGTTCAGGGCCACGCCATTTCACGTTTCACCCCAACGGGAAATATGCCTATTTAGTTGAAGAGCTGACGTCATCGGTAGCCGTATTTTCCCGCAATCCTAAAACGGGGGCGCTAACAATGCTGGAGGATAATGTTAAAACGTTACCGAGCGATTTCACTGGCTCGAATACCAGCGCCGACATCCATATTGATCCAGCTGGAAAGTTCTTGTACCAATCAAACCGAGGCTACAATTCACTCGCTATTTTTGCCATTGGTGCCGATGGCAAACTGACCAAAGTGGGCGATCAGCCAACGGAAGGGAAAACACCCCGCAATTTCCTGATTGATCCGAAAGGCGAATTTGTATTTGTTGCCCATCAGGATTCCGATAATATTACCATATTTAAACGCGATCAGAAAACGGGGAAACTAACCTATACCGGACAATCGGTAAGCGTACCAGCTCCTGTTTGCGTACTTATGGCAAAATCTAACTAAAACGTATCACTACCCTTTATGACTAAATTACTTTCTCTCGGCCTGGTTCTCACGCTATTTATCATGGCCGCTCCAACTAAAACCATTAAGCTCTTTAATGGTAAAGACTTAACCGGCTGGAAAATTTACGGCACTGAAAAATGGTACGTCGAAAATGGCGAACTCGTTTGCGAAAGTGGTCCCGATAAAAAGTACGGTTACTTAGCCACCGAAAAATTCTACAAAAACTTTGACCTGACGCTGGAATTCAAACAGGAAGCCAATGGCAACAGTGGTGTCTTTTTCCGGTCAACAGTAGAAGGAACCAAAGTGAGTGGCTGGCAGGTAGAAGTAGCGCCCCCCAACCATGATACAGGTGGCATTTATGAATCGTATGGCCGCAACTGGCTGGTTCAAATTCCCGACGAAAAGGAAAACATTCTGAAACCCGGCGAGTGGAATAAGCTTCGTATCCGGGTGGAAGGCGACCACGTACAAACATTCCTGAATGGCACACAGCTGGTTGATTTAACCGACGAAAAAATTGGGAAAGGTGAAGGCTCCATCGCCTTACAAATCCATGATGGCGGTGGTATTAAAGTCCGCTGGCGGAATATGAAATTGCAGGAATTGTAAACACTAAAAATGCCATAGCTCAACAGTTATGGCATTTTTAGTTTAAAAGCCTTTTGCCCCTAAATCCTCTCTCCTCATGAAATTCTTTTTCTTACCGATCTGCCTTTGTCTGGTTTCCCTCAGTTCACTTCAGGCGCAATCTGCCCAGAATGGTAAATGGCAATCCCTTTTCAATGGTAAAAATCTAACTGGTTGGGAAACCTACCTTGACAAGCCTTATACGAAAGATAATCAGGCCGATAAAACATCGCCAATTGGCTTAAACAACGACCCTAACCATGTTTTTTCGGTGGTCAATGTCGATGGTAAACCTGCCTTACGGATTTCGGGCGAAACCTTTGGCGGAATTAATACCTTAGCGGATTTCGAGAATTATCACCTCAGAATGGAGTTTAAGTGGGGAACACAAAAGTGGCCACCTAAGCTTGACAAGCCCCGCGATAGTGGTCTCCTTTATCATAGCGTTGGCCCGCACGGAACGCCCATGCTTTGGATGGAATCGTTCGAGCTACAGGTACAGGAAGGCGATTGTGGCGATTATTGGGGGGTGATGAACGTTCTAACCGATATATCAGCCCGCAAAACGGATAAAGGCTATGTATATGAGCCTGGTGCCAGCCCCATCACCTTTCAGGACAAAACACCAGTTGGTCGATCCTGTCTTAAAAACCCGGACAACGAAAAACCATCTGGCCAATGGAATGTATTGGAACTGTATTGTTTCGGCGATACCTGCTTGCACGTCATGAATGGCAAGGTCAATCTGGTGCTGACCCATACTCGTCATCTGGTCAATGGGCAAGTAGTCCCACTGACCAAAGGTAAAATTCAATTGCAATCAGAAGGAGCCGAGGTATTTTATCGAAACATCCAGGTACAGAATATTAAGCAGTTACCCGCGGAGCTACTCCGTTAAAATGACTAGGTTTAATTTAAGTGGCCCGTTAGGGCCTCCACAGCACAGCGTCGGTAGTAAAAATGGATTATGAGCAGGCAATGTGCCGTCAGGCACACAACCGTAGTGTACCTAACGGCACACCTAGCCAATCGAATTTCCTACCGACGCTGCGCTGTGGAGGCCCTAATGGGCCCGAAATAATCAACCTAACCTTAGCTCTCCCAACAACCCCTCCAAATCCAATGGTTTGGTATACATCTCAATAGAACCATCTGGTTTAAGAGGCCATTGCTCACGAGGGCGATCCCAGTATAATTCAACTCCATTCTGATCAGGGTCATTCAGGTAAATGGCTTCAGAAACACCATGATCCGACGCCCCCGTAATGGGATACTTTGCATCAACAAGCCGTTGTAACGCCACCGCCAAATCTCGACGAGTGGGATACAGAATAGCCGTGTGAAAAAGCCCGGCCGATCGTTTAGGAGCAGGCGGGGCATCTTTACTGTACCAAGTATTCAGCCCGATGTGATGATGATACCCTCCTGCCGAAATAAAGGCCGCTTCTTTGCCGTACATGGTTACCAGTGTAAATCCGAGGAGATCTCGGTAAAACGCCAGCGCCCGATCGAGATCGGCAACTTTCAAATGAACGTGCCCAATGCGGGTTTGGTCGGGAATGGTATAGGGAGAATCGGGCATAATGTCTAAATTTAGAGGGCGTTTGCGTTAGTCATCAGCATTGTCTGCCGCACGGATTTTAACGAAAACGTGAATAATCTGAAAATAAATCCTCTTCCCCCAATGCACGCTTCGTCAAAACGTATACTACTTCATTGTTTGCTGTTAGCAGCTATTTCCCTGCCTTCGTTAGGCCAAACCACAACAGCTACCCCAGCTCCCAAATTTGCTTTCGCTGAACCCAGCCTTTCGCCCGATGGAGCCGAAGTGGCCTTTGTATCGGGTGGCGATATCTGGACTGTACCGACTGGCGGTGGAGAAGCCCGTTTACTCGTCTCGCATCCTGATAACGAATCACGGCCGCTCTATTCGCCCGATGGCAAGTACCTGGCCTTTGCTTCCTCGCGCACGGGCAACGGCGACATTTATCTGCTCACACTGGAAACCGGCACAATCAAACGGTTGACCTACGACGACGGTAGCGAGGTGCTGAATGGTTGGTCTCGCGATAGTAAACTAGTCTATTTTCAATCGACTAGCCGGGATATTTCCGGTATGAACGACATCTACCGGGTAGCCATTACTGGTGGCACTCCACTGCCTGTTACGGCGGATCGCTATGCCAACGAATTCTACGGCGCCCCTTCTCCTGACGGCAAAACGCTGGCTTTTTCAGCACGGGGCATTGCCTCGAATCAGTGGTGGCGCAAAGGCCGCAGTCACCTCGACGAAGCCGAAATCTGGCTCTACCATCTGGACGCGAAAAAAAACGATACTGCCTATGAACAAGTCACGGAAAGCGGAGCAAAAGAGCTGTGGCCGATGTGGAGTCAGGACGGGAAAACACTTTATTATATATCGGACCGTAACAAAGTCCAAAACCTGTGGGCAAAGGACCTTTCGGGAAAGCCAACCATGCTGACTACGTTTACAGCAGGTCGGGTAGTTTGGCCATCGATTGGGTACGACGGAAAGACAATTGTGTTCGAACGGGATTTTGGTCTTTGGAAATACGACATCGCCAGTCGTCAGGCTACTCCCATTGCCATTAAACTCCGCGGTGTTGCCGCTAGCCCTGCCGTTGAGCATCTAAAGCAATCGAGTCAATTTCGGGAGTTGGCCCTATCGCCCGATGGCAAGAAAGTAGCTTTTACCATACACGGGGAAGTATTTGCGGCCTCGGCCAAAGATGGTGGCGACGCAACCCGAATTAGCCATACGGCAGCCAATGAGTCGCAACCCGTTTGGACGCCTAACAGCCGAGGACTAGTCTACCTATCCAGTCGTGATGGTGCGGCTCATTTATACCGTTACGACTTTGCCACACGTGATGAAACGCGCCTGACAAACGAGAATACCGATGATAGCTCACCTGTATTCTCGCCCGATGGAAAGTCATTAGCGTTTATTCGGAATGGTCAGGAATTGCGTGTTCTGGATTTAGCCACGAAAAAAGAGCGTCTTCTTAAAAAGGGTTTCCTGGGACGTCCGCCCTTTGCTTCTTCGGGTTCAGTTGTCTGGTCGCCCGATGGAAAATGGATTGCGTTTGCATCGTTTGGGGCCAAAACGTTTCGAAATATTTCAGTCGTTCCGGCAGCCGGTGGAGAAAGTAAGCCCATTAGTTTCCTGGCCAATACGTTTGGGGGAAATCTGAGCTGGAGCCCCGATGGAAAATATATTCTGTTCAGCACAACCCAGCGTACCGAAACGGCTCAAATTGCCCGAATCGATCTGGTACCCCGTTCGCCCAAATTTCGGGAAGATCAATTCCGGGATTTGTTTAACGAGGAAATACCCAAAACCCTGAAACCAACTACACCACCTTCGGCCTCAAAAACTGCGGCTCGGGATACAACGGCGCGTGTGGATACAACGGATAAATCAGGAAAAGGTGGTGCAACGAAAATTGTTTTCGACGACATTCGGCAACGACTTAGTTTGTTGCCTGTGGGCGTCGATGTCGATGCGCAATCAATTAGCAAGGATGGCAAAACGTTGTTGTTAACTGCTACTGCGGCTGGTCAGCAGAATTTATACACCTATTCGCTGGACGAATTAGGGCGTGAACAAAGTGTAGCCCGGCAATTAACGTCAACCCCCGGTAACAAGAGCAATGCCCAGTTTTCGGCAGATGGCAAAGAGGTTTTCTATCTGGAGCAGGGTCGCATTCAATCCATTGCGCTGGACCGACGAGAACCCCGGCCTTTGAGTGTTTCGGCCGAAATGGATGTCGATTTCAGCGAAGAGAAACTACAGGTTTTCCGTCAGGCGTGGGATATTCAGAGCAAAGGATTCTATGATTCTACCTTTCACGGGGCCGACTGGAAAGCTATTCGGTCTGAATACGAACCGCTGGCCGCGGGTGCCCGTACGCCCGATGAGCTGCGTCGGCTTATTAGCCTGATGCTGGGCGAACTGAATGCCTCCCATTCCGGTATTTCAGCTCCCCCTGGCTCTGCCCAAACAACGACGGGCCGCATTGGTCTTCGTTTCGACCGGGCCGAATACGAAAACTCGGGCCGACTGCGCATCACCGAAATCGTAGCGCTAAGCCCGGCAGATATAGCCGGAAACATTAAAGTAGGCGACTACCTGTTGGGTGTCGATGATACCAAAATCAACGCAACCACCAACCTCGACCAATTACTGGAAAATCAGATCAATCACCGGATTTCCTTGATGATTGGCACGTCGCCTACTGCTCCACCACGAGAAGTTGTTGTACGCCCGGTAAATCTGGCGACGGAAAAAGGGTTGCTCTATAAACAATGGGTGCAACAACAACGTGAGTATGTGAATAAAGCCAGCGACGGGCGGTTAGGCTATGTGCATTTGTTCGATATGTCGGCAGAGTCGCTCGCGCAACTGAATATTGATCTGGACGCCGACAACCACGCTCGCGAAGGTGTTGTGGTCGATGTTCGGAACAATAATGGTGGCTTCGTCAATGCCTATGCGTTGGATGTATTCACCCGCAAAGGCTATATGACCATGACGCCACGCGGACTTCCATCGGCTCCGGCACGGACGCAATTGGGTCAACGGGCGCTAGAAAGGCCTACCATTCTGGTCACGAATCAGCATTCGTTGTCAGATGCCGAAGATTTTACGGAAGGTTACCGGGCGCTCAAACTGGGTAAAGTTGTTGGTGAGCCCACTGGCGGTTGGATTATTTACACCTCAGCCGCTCAACTTATCGACGGCTCGAACCTGCGGTTGCCCTTCATCAAAATTACCGACAATACGGGCAAAAATATGGAGCTAGCTCCCCGTCCGGTCGACATTCCAGTAGCACGTCCTATTGGCGAGAGCTATACAGATAAAAATGTTCAACTAGATAAGGCTGTAGCCGAACTGTTGAAAGAACTGAACGAAGTGAAAGCCTCTAAGCTCAGCACGGGCAAGTGAGTATTTTAGGATGGCAAGAGTTCAAAATAGGTTGCATTTGTTTTGGCCCATAGGGCCTTCACAGCGTAGCGTCGGTAGGAAAAGCTCTCATTCGAATAGCTAGGTATGCCGTTAGGTACACAATCGTTATGTACCTAACGGCACATTGTTTTCTTCTGAAATTAAATTTTTCTACCGACGCTACACTATTTAGGCCCTAACGGGCCAATCTATGCCCGAAGCCCCACGAAATAGAACGCCCATTTATTTGCCGACGCGATCAAAGACAAAAAGGTCCGTAAATGCCCATTTGCCGTCTTTCAATTGGCCACGTTGGATAACCAGTTGATTGGCGGATCGCTTTTCGTAGATGATCCGAATTGAGCCGTCTTCTTTTTCGAAGGTCGCTTTGTCTTTTCCGGCGTCGATAAACCGATAGCGGTCCGATTTATCTTTTTCTTCCTGTCCAATCAGACCCGGTTTGAAGTGTTTCACCAGCACTATTGGCCCCTGTTCGGTTTGCTCAAAAATCAGCATTTCGTACATGGTTACTTTGTTATCGCGCATCATACGCATAAAGCCGGTCAGGTTATCGCCAACGGGGGCAATCCAGGCTGCTTCAATGGGCCCGCCATTGAATGTTCCTAACCAACGTCCTTCCATAAAAGCGACATCAGCAAGCGAGCCAGTTTTGGACGATTGGGCCTGAAGATTTGTACTGACCAGGAGACTAAACAGGGCAATGGAGAGTAAACGGGTAATTCGCATAAAGATTTAGGATTAGTATATAAGCGTTGCAAATTACAGGAATATGGACTGATAAAGATCAACTATCGCGGCAACTTGTCTTCGATTATTTTTACAACTATCCCTATAGCTTCCGTGTTTAGTAGGTGTATTAATTACTAAAAACACTCCCACCCCATATGGATTTTATCGATTATTACAGCGTTCTGGGCGTACCGAAAACGGCGTCGGACGACGATATCAAGAAAGCCTACCGAAAACTGGCTCGGAAACATCATCCCGACCTAAACCCGAACGACGCGGAGGCCAACAAGAAATTTCAACAGATTAACGAAGCCAACGAAGTATTGAGCGATCCCGAAAAACGCAAAAAATACGATCAGTATGGCAAAGACTGGCAACATGCCGAGCAGTTCGAGCAGGCACGCCAGCAGCAACAATCCAGACGACAATATGCCCAAAGTGACGCCGGAGATTATGACTTCTCAGGGGGTTTTGGCGGGGCCGACTTCTCCGATTTCTTCTCATCCATGTTTGGTCAGGATGCGGGAGCCAGTGGAGGCCGACGTCAGGCGAAATTTAAAGGGCAGGATTACCAGGCCGAACTACATCTTAGCCTACGCGATGCCTACACAACGCATAAACAAACCCTAACCGTTGATGGAAAGAACATTCGAATTACGGTTCAGGCGGGCGTTGAAAATGGGCAAAAAATTAAACTATCGGGTTATGGCTCGCCAGGGGTCAATGGAGGCCCTAATGGCGATTTGTACATCACCTTTGTTATTGCAGATGATAGTCGATATAAACGTAAAGGCAACGATCTATACGTGGATGAGGAGATAGACCTCTATACGGCCATCCTCGGCGGAGAACGCATTGTGGAAACTATGGACGGAAAAGTCAAACTAACCGTGAAGCCGGAAACGCAGGCAGGCACTAAAGTTCGATTGAAGGGCAAAGGCTTCCCCATTTATAAGCAGGAAGGCGCATTCGGTGATTTATATATTACCTGGCAGGTAAAGCTTCCTACTAATCTGACCGACGAGCAAAAAGAGCTATTTCGCCAATTATCAACCCTATAACCCCTTAAGCTTATGCAAACCACCCACCTGATATCTGTTCGTGACTTTTGCGTACATCACCATGTTGAGATCACGTTCGTTGAAACGCTTGCCGACAATGGATTGATCGAGACAACCCTTGTTGAACAAACTACCTACGTCCAGCCAGAGCAAGTAGGTCGCCTGGAGAAATTCGTTCGCTTGCACCAGGAGCTGGCCATTCATACCGAAGACTTAGATGTGGTTAGTGATCTGCTGGATCGGGTTGAGGATTTACAACAACAACTTGCCCGACTAAAAAATCGACTGGTTTTCTACGAATCTTTAGAACACTGACTTTTATGAGTTATAAGGTCAAGTATGATTTTATCGACTATCGGCGCTTACTTGTGTCGTTTACTTTCTTGATTTTCCTATCCGGTTGTGGCCAGCGCTCTACAAAAAACGAACCATCAACTGATTCAACAGCAAATGGCTTAGAATCAACTACCGTGCTGCCCGATACACTCTGTTTTCGGCAAGTGGTTGGGCGCGACTCCACGATCCTACATTTAGTAATCAAAGACTCGACGGTAACGGGCGAATTGAGTGTACTTCCTTTTGAAAAAGATCGGGCACGTGGTTCCGTAGAAGGTAGATTAACCAACAATCAGATTCAGGCCGTTTGGCAACGGTCGGGCGAAGGCGTTACCCAGCCTTACGACGTTGTCTTCACGATGAAAGGTGATGCAGTAACCTGGCGTGAAGGTGAGCGTATTGAGAAGAACGGCAAATGGGTACTGAAGAATCCAGAGCAAGGATACGAGTATGTTTTAATGAAAGCTGATTGCCAATAAAGTTGGTATTCGTACCGATAAGACGGCATAATCCAGTAACTTGAGCGGTCAGTAAACCAATCTGTCGAATGGCCTTTGTTTCTCGTTACCCTCTCTTCTCAACAACGCTTATCCTCATTACCACTGGCTTTACAATGGCTCAAACGCCTAAACGTCCTCGCGAATACGGCATCCAATTCGGTGTATTGCCAACCGGAACGCATAACGCCATTACCGATGTACCGGGCGTTCGGGTCGGGCAGGTGACGCTTAAACAAGGCCAGAATATACGCACGGGCGTCACGGCAATTTTACCTCATCCGGGCAATCAGTTTCAGCAAAAAAGCCCGGCGGCTATTTACATTGGCAATGGCTTTGGCAAGTTAACGGGCTATAGTCAGGTAGAAGAACTCGGCACCCTCGAAACTCCTATTGTGCTGACCAATACCCTGAGTGTTCCCACTGCCTCCGACGCTCTCATCGATTATACACTAACTCAACCTGGCAACGAACAGGTACGCTCGGTCAATTCGGTCGTAGGGGAAACCAACGACGGTTTTTTAAACGACATTCGTGGGCGGCACATCACCAAACAACATGTGCTGGATGCCTTAAAACAGGCCAGTACCGGCCCCGTCGAAGAAGGTAACGTTGGGGCGGGTACCGGTACTGTCTGCTTCGGATTCAAGGGAGGGATTGGTACATCCTCCCGCAAGTTACCCGCGTCGCTGGGTGGTTATACGGTTGGGGCATTAGTGCAAACAAATTTTGGTGGTGTCTTACAAATTGCCGGAGTCCCAGTTGGTGTTGCTTTAGGCAAATATTCCTTCAAAGAGAATCTGGATGGTTCTTGTATGATGGTCGTCTTCACCGACGCTCCTTTAGACGCCCGCAATCTGAAGCGGCTGGCCAAACGGGCGTTTATGGGACTGGCCCGTACCGGCGGCATTGCATCGAACGGCAGTGGCGATTATGTCATCGCTGTATCGACCGCTTATCAAATCCCGCACGACACCAACAGCTCGTTCGACGAAATGAAGGTACTTCGCAATGACAACGCATCACCACTCTTTCTGGCCGCTATCGAAGCGACCGAAGAAGCGATCATTAATTCGCTCTTTGCCGCCCAAACGCTTAGTGGAGATCAGGGGCATAAAGTAGAACAACTCCCTGTAGACAAGGTAGTTGACTTATTGAAAAAAGCGGGGCAGGTGAAGTAAAAGCCCACCTTTAAACGCTGGCTACTCAATGCCTGCTTTCCGCTACGCGCCAGAGTAGAGTTGCCAATCCGGCAAAGGCAAGGGCGCCCAATAACTCATAACCACCTTCACCTAATGCTCCCGCCAACGCAGGCTCCAGCGTTAATGATGCCAATCCGTTATAAATCGATTCATTAACCGACAACAAAGCCACCATAACGCCAGCCAGTGCGCCACCGGCTACTAAACCAGTTGCAAAGAGATTGCCTTTGCCCAGATCAGCATCTTCTTCTACAATCCCTTTACGTTTGGCATTCCAGTCAACAATGGCTTTTACCAGTCCACCGGCAAAAATGGGCAAAGTTGTAGATAAAGGAAGGTAAAGCCCCACGGCAAACGCCAGCGCACTCACGCCAACCAGCTCAAACACAAAGGCGATGAACGCCCCCACTAGTACAAACTGCCAGTCGAGGTTGAAGGATAGCAACCCTTTAATAAGCGTGGCCATGAGCGTTCCCTGAGGGGCCGGAAATTTATCGGAGCCGATGGCATGCGTGATGCCCTGCGCCAGTAAATCGGGGGTGGGTGTATCCAGAATTTTCACGGTAGCTCCAACTACCAGCGACGACACAATAACGCCAATAAACAACGCCATTTGCTGATATTTTGGCGTCGCGCCAACCAGATAACCGGTTTTAAGATCCTGTGATGTTCCACCTGCATTCGCTGCGGCCACACAAATCATGCTACCTACAACGAGTACGGCGGGTTCATATACTTTCCCTGTTAAACCAAAGCCAATGAACACCAGTGACGTTCCCATAATGGTAGCAATGGTCATCCCCGATACGGGCGAAGAGCTGGAACCGATCAGGCCTACAATTCGGCTGGCAACCGTCACAAAAAAGAACCCGAAGACAATAACCAGTATAGCGATCAACAATTTAGTTATAATCGAATCGCCGGGAATTTGGGGAAGCACAACCATCAAGGCCGTCAGTACAATACTGCCAATAACCACAATTCGAACGCTTAAATCCTGTTCCGTACGGGGTGTCCGGTTACTAGCGCTTAGCTCATCTTCTTTCTCAATGGCACTAAGCGACGAACGGTTGAAACTTTGTTTAAACGAAGAGACAATCGTTGGAATCGTTTTGATCAGCGTCATAAAACCACCCGCCGTAACCGCTCCCGCGCCAATCTGCCGAATATAGGCCCGATAAACCGCTGCGGCTGTATCGGTAAACGTATGCGTGGTTGGATTCCAGCCGCCGGGTCCACCCGCGGTTTGCAGATTAGTTAAATAACCCAATTTTTGAAGTTGTAGAGCAATTGTATCGCCCGGTACCAGCGATGCCAACAGCGGAATCAGGCCCAACCAGGCTAATATGCCACCACCAACTAAAACCGCTGAGATTCGGAAACCAATGATATAGCCTACGCCCAAATACTCTGGTGTAATTTCTCCCGCAACCTGCGCCGATGGAAAATATCGATTCGCCTGTTTTGTAGCCCAGACGGGTACTTCGGCAATAACGTGAAGTACCTTTTGGAGAAAGGCATAAAGCAAAGCTGCCCCTAGACCCTGGTAAGCTGTTTTGGCAAAATCGCCACCTTTCTCGCCCGCAATTAACACCGACGCACAGGCTGTACCTTCGGGATAGGGCAATGTACCATGTTCCTGTACAATCAACGATCGACGCAACGGAATCATCATCAGTGTACCGATGAGACCGCCCAAGATAGCCAGCGTCAGGATTGTCCAGTAGTTGAAGAAGTCAGCGCCACTACCATTCGTCAGGAAAAGAAAACCCGGCATGGTAAATACCACACCGGATGCAATGCTTTCGCCTGCCGAACCCGTTGTTTGAATGATGTTGTTTTCGAGGATGGTCGTATTCAGAAAGCGACGACCCAACGAAATAGCCAGTACCGCAATAGGTATGGAAGCCGATACAGATAAACCGGCTTTGAGCGATAAATAAACCGTGGCGGCTCCAAACAACACACCAAATACAGCTCCGGTAATGATCGCTTTAAGGGTAAACTCTGCGGGCGATTCTGTAGCAGGTACAAACGGTTTATGATTGGCTAAGGGTTGAGACATAGTCGTTGATTTTGCGATGCACTATTACGAGCATCACAAAGTAAGACTTTCCCAACATATACCCAATTCTACTGCAACACCCGTGTAGTATATTGATCCATTACATCACTTGGATGAATCTCCAGCACATTGGCCAGGACCAGCAGTACCAGCGTTCGAGAGGCAATCCGACGCGAAATCCCGGCTATATTGGCAAACAGATCGACCGTAATGCTGTCGTGTTCGCCAAGATGCTGCATAAGCTTATGCTCTTTCTCGCCATAGCTGAACCGAATGTCGCGTTCGGCCTGTTCGCCCTTCAAAATTTCCCGCACTTCGCGGCTGGCCTGCACCGATTTGTCGGCCACGCGCACATAAGCTTTCTTATTTTCGGGTTCGGCTGGGTCCGGGATAATGTAGTGTGGTCGAGTAGGGCTACGAGGCACCCGAATCACGAGAACTTCGCGCTCATCGTAAAGCTGTACTCGTTCGATCGTGTAGGAAATTCGCGGAAAACAGAATTTGTTAATAGCCCGGACGAGCAGGTATTCGTCCTCATCGGCATATTTCAATCCCACAATCT
The DNA here is from genome assembly GCF_054776755.1 of Spirosoma litoris. Classification (NCBI taxonomy): domain Bacteria; kingdom Pseudomonadati; phylum Bacteroidota; class Cytophagia; order Cytophagales; family Cytophagaceae; genus Spirosoma; species Spirosoma litoris. The sequence goes on from NZ_BAAHBI010000014.1 coordinate 184,156, forward strand.
TTTTGTCGTCGCCGACGCCGATGAGCATGATTCCGCCATTTGTATTAGCGAAGGCTACCACGCCCCGGATGATTTTCTCGGGATGGTTTGTTTTCAGCTTGAACTCTAAACTGCTACCCTCTCCCCGTTTGACCAGGTTTTTGAGTGCTTGATAGTCCATAACCGATGGGTTCATCTGGTTGAACACTGACTTGTGCTAAAGATACGGCTTTTCTGCAAACATGCAAGTGCAAAGCTTGTATCTCTATCTTTTGTTAAAAACTCGGTTTAGCGTCGTCAACTTTTCGACGTCTTTAACCGTTACTAAAGTACACTTTACTTTATAGAAAACGTAAAAATGCTGGTAAACGTTGCGCTGGTTTTAGGGACTTTCGGCTTTATGGAAGGGGTTGCCTGGTTTACGCACAAGTATGTCATGCACGGCTTTTTGTGGAGTTGGCACCGCGATCATCATAATCATCACAATGGTTTCTTTGAGATCAACGACTTATTTGCCGTTGTGTTCAGCCTAACAGCTATTGGCTTAATTCTGATTGGTGTAGAAATTCCAGAATGGGGATTTTTAGCGTGGATTGGCGCAGGGGTTACCCTCTACGGCTTCTTTTATTTTGTCTTCCACGACATTATCGTTCATCGCCGGGTAAAAGTGAAAGTGGACACCAGTGGGCGTTACATGCAACGCATTATGCGGGCGCACTACATTCACCACAAAGTACATACGAAGGAAGGGGCCGAAGCATTTGGCTTCCTGTATGCTCCGAAAAAATACGATCGACCCGTAAAAAGCAAAAAGGTAGCGTAGCCTGGTAGCGCGGTGGTGCGGCATTCCGCCATCCTGTCCGCAGAGCAGAAAATTTTTTGCGTAGTTATTTTGGCGATGCGGACAGGATGTCGGAATGCCGCACCACCGCGCTACATAAAAAAGGCGTAATCCAGTTGTGTTGGGTTACGCCTTTTTTATGTAAAAAAACCTGAACGACTCAATATTCGTCTTCGTTGAAGAAGAAGTCATCTTTGGTTGGATAATCTGGCCAAATCTCTTCGATACTTTCGTATGGCTGACCATCATCTTCGAGTTCTTGTAAGTTTTCTACTACTTCAAGAGGAGCGCCTGAGCGAATTGAATAGTCAATCAATTCGTCTTTAGTGGCAGGCCAGGGGGCATCTTCTAGGTAGGATGCTAATTCAAGAGTCCAGTACATAGTGTTCGTATTTTGATGTCTATTTTCAATGAGGGTGCAAAAGTAAAAAAATCGGTAATATCCAAGCTATTTTAAGCAAAAATGTTCGTAATCGCTATTATGCCGGGTTTTAGGCGATTAACGAGCAGCAACAGCATTTGTTTTTGCCGAAGTAAATAAATTTAAAAGACAAACTAGTAAATGGTGATTCTATTTATTTCGCATCCCATCTTATTTATTTTACGAACCACCTCTATTACCAGTTATGATTACTGAAGTATGTGCCTTTTCGCTTGATTCCTGTTTAACAGCCCAACAAGCCGGTGCCGGACGGATTGAACTTTGTGGTGGCTTTGCCGAAGGCGGTACAACGCCCAGCGCCGGACTAATTCAACAGGTTCGTCAACACATCAGCATTCCATTCTATGTAATGATTCGCCCCCGGGGCGGTGATTTTTTGTACTCCGAGACTGAATTGGCAGTCATGAAAACTGATATCCAGCTAGCCAAAACCTTAGGAGCTGATGGTATAGTACTTGGCATTTTAGAAGCCGACGGTCGCGTAAATGAACACCAGACGAAAGAATTAGTCGAGTTAGCAAAGCCCTTGCCTGTTACCTTTCATCGGGCATTCGATATGACCCGCGACCCAATCGAAGCTTTAGAGGCCGTTATCCGTACGGGCGCTGTACGGATTCTGACTTCTGGCCAGCATCAGAACGTCGACCTTGGTTTATCAGTACTTCAGGAATTAGCCGAAAAAGCCGCCGGACGAATCGAGATTATGGCTGGAGCTGGTGTAAACGCTGAAAACGCCCAACAACTGATAGAAGCCGGTGTGCATGCACTCCATTTAAGCGGTGGCCAGAAAGAAGATAGTGGCATGATTTTCCGCCAACCGGCAGTATCGATGGCGTCAACTCTCCCGAATGAGTACGAATACATAGAAGCCAATGAAGCGAAAATACGAGCGGTTGTTGAACAGCTGTAACGTTTCGTAGCGCGGTGGTGCGGCATTCCGACATCCTGTCCGCATAGCCAATATAACTACGCAAAAGTTTTTCTGCTATGCGGATAGGATGTCGGGATGCCGCACCACCACGCTACAGTACAATCGCCCGATTACCCGAAATAAAGACCCGATCGTTGAAAACCAGTTTCAAGGCTTGCGACAATACGATTTTTTCTACGTCTTTGCCTTCCGTAGCCATGTCGGCGGCCGAGTGACGATGATCGACTTCTTTTACATTCTGCGCTATAATTGGCCCTTCGTCTAAGTCATTATTCACAAAATGAGCCGTAGCACCAATAATTTTCACCCCTCGCTCATACGCCTGTCGGTAAGGGTTCGCACCAATAAAAGCGGGTAAAAATGAGTGGTGGATGTTGACAATCCGGTTTGGGAAATGATTCACAAAGTTAGCCGTGAGTACGCGCATGTATTTGGCTAACACCACGTATTCAGGTTCATAAATTGCCATCGTTCGCAGAATGGCCTCTTCATGTTCTTCGCGAGTTTTGCCCTCATGCGAAACATAGTGAAACGGAATTCCAAACTTGCTCACCAAAGGTTGTAACAGGTTGTAATTGCTCACAACAGCTAAAATGTCAGCGTCTAGTTCATCAAATGCGTACCGAATCAGTAACTCACCCAAACAGTGATGCTCTTTGGTAACCATCACCACAATATTCTTTTTGCGCTTTGGGTTTAGGCGAAATGTAATCTCAGATTGACTGGTTGAATCAGGCAACGTAGTCTGCAATTCGTGCAGTAGAGCGGCATTATCAAAGGTGCCTTCAAACTCCGTACGCATGAAAAAACGCCCTGACGGACTCACGTATTCATCATTGTGGATAATGTTCAGATTATGCCTGAATAGTACACCTGTTACGTGATAAATAAGGCCCTTACTATCGGGGCCATCCATGAGTAATATATGTTTGTCTGTAACCGCCATGCGTGGTTTTGAATAAATTGGCTAAAAGTAGCAAATGCCAGCCGTTTATTCCTTTATTTTGGGTCATAACCTGCCTACTTATGGTAAATAGACGCCGTTTTTTAACGCTCAGCTCGCTGGCCGGGCTACTTCCTTCACTGTCATTTGGCGCAGCCAAAACAGTTACTACTTCTGATACGATAGACAACCAAACAGCTACTTCTGAAAACCTAAAGCCTTTACTTAGTGGCCCCGTTGTTATTTCAACCTGGAAACAGCCCAAAGCGAATGCGGCCGCTCAGGCCGTACTGGACCGCAATGGCCGGGCCTTAGATGCCGTTGAAGCAGGGGTCCGAATCCCTGAGGCCGATCCGGAGGATATGAGTGTGGGGTACGGAGGGCGTCCTGACCGAGACGGTCATGTAACGCTTGATGCCTGCATCATGGACGAGAAAGGCAATGCAGGCTCTGTAACCTTTCTGGAGCACATTATGCACCCTATTTCGGTTGCTCGGGCTGTTATGGAAAAAACACCCCATGTTATGCTCAGTGGCGAAGGAGCGCTAACATTTGCCTTATCGCAAGGTTTCAAGAAGGAGAATCTGCTTACCCCAAAAGCAGAAAAAGAATGGCGTGAGTGGCTAAAAACAGCCAAATACAAACCCATTGCCAACATCGAACGGCATGATACGATTGGGATGCTCGCCATGGATAGCAAAGGTGACATTTCGGGGGCCTGTACTACCAGCGGACTTGCCTACAAAATGCGTGGGCGCGTTGGCGATTCACCGATTATTGGCGCTGGTTTGTTTGTTGATAATGAGATTGGTGGCGCCTGTGCTACGGGCCTCGGCGAACTCGTTATGCGTACCTGTGGCGCTTTTCTGGTTGTCGAATTAATGCGCCAGGGCCATACACCGCAGCAGGCTTGCGAAGAAGCCGCTATGCGAATTATCAAAAAGCAAGATTATAAAGATATACAGGTTGGCTTTCTAGCTTTAAACAAAAAGGGCGAATATGGCGCTTATAGTATTCAGCCCGGTTTCAATTACACATTATCACAACAAAATAAGATGGAAGTAACCGACGCAAAGTCATATTTGAAATAAACAAGTTTTTCTTTTATTGTTTATAGTACTTAATTGCCGTCTAAAAAGCGGCTGATTACGCGACTAAACAACTATTTAAAATCACGAACTACATTGGAATCGGTATTTTCAACATCGAAGCGGAAGCTCCTACTCGAAATCGCCTGGGAGGTGTGTAATCAGGTAGGTGGAATTTATACGGTTATTCGGTCGAAAGTGCCAGCGATGGTCGAAAAGTGGGATGATAACTATGTGGCCCTGGGGCCGTATTTCCCCCAACGATCTGCCGCCGAATTTGAGCCCATCACTGAACCCGACGAGACCGAAATTGGCCAAACGGTTCGTAAAATGCGGCAATTAGGGTATAATGTTGAATATGGTTATTGGTTGGTTACAGGACGCCCTCGGGTTGTATTGTTCGACCTGAATAGCATCAATATTGACCAGCTTAATCAAATCAAAACGCAGCTCTGGCTAAACCATCAATTATCCACTCTCAACATTGAAGATCTGGTTAATCAGACAATCATATTTGGCGAGATGGTCAGAATTTTCATCACGTTGCTGGCCGAAGATCACGCCCGACGTGTTGATTTTGTTGCTCATTTCCACGAATGGATGGCCAGTACCGGCCTGCCCGATCTGCGCCGTGATAATGTTAAAGTAGCCACGGTTTTTACAACCCACGCTACAATGCTTGGCCGTTATCTGGCCCAAAACGAGCCGGGTTTTTATGGCAAGCTTCCATTTTTCGACTGGAAACGGGAAGCTCAGCACTACGGCATTGAAACACAAGCCACTATTGAGCGGCTGGCGGCTCTTCAATCACACGTTTTCACTACTGTTAGCGATGTAACTGCCCGCGAATGCGAGGTTTTCCTGGGTCGAAATCCAGATCTCGTTTTGCCAAATGGCTTGAACGTGACACGGTTTGCGGCTGTTCACGAATTCCAGAATCTGCACGTTCGCTACAAGCAAAAGATCCATGAATTTATCATGGGTCATTTTTTCCAGAGCTATTCATTTGACCTGGAAAAAACACTGTATTTCTTTACTTCAGGTCGTTTCGAGTTTACGAACAAAGGGTATGATCTAACACTCGAAGCCCTTGCCCGACTGAACTATCGGATGCGCGAGGCCAACATGGATACCACGGTTGTGATGTTCATGGTAACGAAACAACCCTACACGTCCATCAATCCCGACGTTCTTCACTCGCGTGCGTTACTCGACGAAATTCAGGAAACGTGCGAAAGCATTGAAAAACAAGTCGGAGAGCGTTTGTTTCAGGCAGCGGCTTCGAATACGCAAAGTACGTCGTTGCCCGACTTGAACAATTTTGTCGATGAGTATTGGCGGCTTCGATTGCGTCGTACTGTTCAAAGTTGGAAAACAAAACACCTTCCTCCTTTTGTAACGCACAATCTGGTGCAGGAAGATGATATGACGCGATTTATCAAACAAGCGAACTTAGTCAACAACGAATACGACCGGGTCAAAATCGTTTACCACCCCGATTTCATTGCCTCTACGAATCCATTGTTTGGCTTAGATTATAGCCAGTTTGTCCGTGGTTGTCACCTCGGCGTATTCCCCAGTTATTACGAGCCTTGGGGCTATACACCCTTGGAGTGCGTTGTTCGGGGCATTCCGACTGTCACCAGTGATCAATCGGGTTTTGGCGATTTCATCATGCAAATCATGCGCGATTACGAAAACCGGGGCATTTACGTGATCAATCGCCGAACACAATCGTTCAATGAAGCTGCCGACCAACTCGCCGATGTCCTTTACCGATTCGTTAGAATGGCTCAGCGCGACCGGATCAAACAGCGCAACCGGGTTGAAAGCATTGCCGATGTATTTGACTGGAGCAGCCTTCGTTCTTATTACGACACCGCACATGATTTAGCCTTGAAGCGGAAGAAACCTTAAGCTGATGTATGATGTATGATATAGGACGTATGCCTGTTCAATAACTACATCATACATCCTATATCATACATGATTAAAATTGGTATTATTAACGTTTCGGATCGGGCGAGTGCGGGCGTTTATGAAGATATTCCGGGAAAGGCCGTTGTTAGTCTGCTGACCGAATGGCTCACCTGTTCCTGGGAACCTGTTTATCGGGTTATTCCCGATGAGCAGGATCAACTGGAAGCTACGATGATTGAGCTGGCCGATGCAGAAGGCTGCTGTTTAGTTGTAACAACGGGAGGTACTGGACCGGCACTGCGCGACGTAACTCCTGAAGCTACCGAAGCTGTTTGCCAGAAAATGATGCCCGGTTTTGGGGAGCTTATGCGACAGGAAAGTTTGAAGTATGTCCCCACGGCTATTTTATCGCGCCAAACAGCTGGCATTCGGAATCAGACATTAATCTTGAATTTGCCGGGAAAACCTACGGCTATCGGTCAATGCCTGTCAGTTGTTTTCCCAGCTATTCCTTATTGTATCGATCTGATTGGTGGCCCTTTTCTAACCACGGATGTCGAAAAAATGAAGGTCTTTAGGCCAAAAAGTTAATTTTTTGTTTCAGGTTCAATGTTTCAAGTTGAAGCTGTTTAAACTTTCCGTTTTCGATTGATTTTTCGCAGGAAAATGACCGAGAATGC